>JAMPBB010000004.1 GCA_023666885.1 Muribaculaceae bacterium
TGTTTGGCTATTGAAAATTCCATCTCTAACGTTGCACTTCGAATTGGAATCTTCAGATTTTTTTGACGGAGCCAAGAGAATTTTTTGGCTGTACAGCCGCACAACTCTTTGCGCCGACGGCTATCTTTAGCGGGATTCGTTGTACACACCCAGTTCGGCTACTTTGATGTAGTCTTTTGCCGTGGCTTTGTTGATGCGAAGGCGTACAGCGTTACCTTTCAGCGTGCCGAAACGATGAATCTTTACCCTGCGCCATGTGGGGGCATCGCCATTGAACACTTCTTTCCACTCACCTGCCGGCGTGCGGACATCAAGCGAATAATTGTCAAGAGAGCAGTCGGCGGTGCATGTGATAGCCACAGCATTGAGGTCAGTTTCTTCTCCAAGGTCCACCATCACCCAAGGTTCTTTTACAGTCATGCTTGATATCCATGGAGATCCGAAGTTATCATCGGTAACGAAATCGTGAAGGAATGAATCGTAGCTCCAGGATCCGATTGCATGTTTGTTTTTGGCGAGATTGGTGCTGATTAGAGGTTCATGTGTTTTCTCGACTTTAACGATTGAGCCATCATCTTTCCAGAGTTTACCGATTTCGGCAAGTCTTTCTACAGCGTTCCGGTCGAAAAGCCCATCGCGGTTAGGGGCGACATTCATGATGAATGTGCATCCGGCCTGAGTCTTTGGGATTATATTGTCATTAACCATTGATTCCGCGGATGTGAGTTCCATTCCGGGGAAATATTCTTTCCAGAACCATGTGGGCTGGAGATGGTCGCAGGCCATGGAAGGGAGGGCAGCGGCTTTGTTCTGAATTTTCTGTCCGGCGCCTTGCTCGTAGGTCTTGAGGTCAGAATAGAAGAGCCCGTCGGCGGGATATTTGGCGCCGTTGAGGTCCATTACCAGGCATTCAGGCTGAATGGACTTGGCATAGTTATATATCTCTTCAAAGGATATGTCGTCATATGATATACGCGACCAAGGTGCGTCCCATCCATCAATCATCAAGGCTGTCACAGGCCCGTAGTTGGTGAGCAGTTCGTGCAACTGGTCTTTGATAAACTGTGTGTCGGCGGCTTTGATGTGTTTAGGAAGTATTTTCTCGTGCATGTCAAGAATTGAGAAGTGGAATATCACTTTCATGCCTCGAGCGTGCATAGCATCGGTGAATTCCTTGAGAACGTCACGTCTTATGCCCGAATTCATAACAGAGAAGTCCGTTGTTTTCGTGTCCCAGAGGCAGAAACCGCAATGATGCTTTACAGAGATGCAGCCGAAATTCATATTGGCGCTTTTAGCGGCGTCGGCCCATTGGTTACAGTCGAGCTTGGTTGGGTTGAAATCAAGGGGCGAAGCTTCCGGATCGGCCCAATCCTCGCCATGATAAGTTCCCAACCCGAAATGAATGAACAGGCCGAATTTCAGATTGACAAAGTCCTGCTGCAACTCATGGAGCGATCGTGCAGGTTTGGCTGTGGCGAAGACATTGGCAATCGTCAAGCAAAGAATCAGAAGAAAAGTTTTTTTCATAAAAACGGTAAAGAAGAAAGATCAAGAGCTTTGGAAAATAAAGTATACCGATTCGTACTCATAATGTTCTGAATGAAGAGCACATGTAATTATGAGGGTTATTTGTTTATCCGCAGCCACTTGTACTTGCAAATGTGTTATTGGTGATATTGCAAATGTAGCAAAGACTTTGAATTCAGACAAGTTCTGCGGCAAATAAATATCTGATTTCATTGATTGGGGTTTAGCGAAATTTTTTGGTTAGGGGATATTTGCGTATTTTTGTGATGCTATGTGTGCAATGAAGGTTAAGGACTGTGTGTTCAGAATGAAGCGCTTTGAGGTGCGTAATGTATCAAGTGCCATGCGCGTGAGCACTGATGCCGTTACGTTAGGAGCATGGGCCTGTGTGCCTGATGTATGCCATGCGGTATGGGATTTGGGCGCCGGGACAGGGATTCTGTCACTGATGATGGCACAGCGTACGGAGTGTCAGCAGTCTATTATAACAGGCATAGAGCTTGATGCTGATGCTGCTGCCGAAGCTGACTATAATTTCCGACATTCGCCTTGGTCTGACCGTCTGCATCTCGTGGAAGGGAACGCTATAGAGGTATGCGCCGGGCTGAACACCGCACAGCCGGATTTGATAATATCAAATCCCCCGTATTTCACCCAAAGCCGACAGGGGCTTATAAGCGGCCAACAAGGCCGTGCTTTGGCCCGGCATGGTGAGGATATGAATTACGGGGCTGTGATACGGATAGCTCAGCGATACCTGACGGAGGGCGGACGGCTATGCATGATTTCGCCCACTGACTGCGAGGCGGATATCACATGGATGGCGGCTCTGCATCATATGTACGTGCGCCGACTGACCCGAGTGGCTACAGTGCCTGACAAACAAGCCTCGCGCACCATGTGGAGCCTGACCAAGGAGGCGGGAGCATGTGAGGAGGATATGATAACTATAGGTGACGGATGCGGCGGAAGGTCCGCCGAGTTTAACAAACTTACTTACGATTTTTATTTATGACTTTCAATGTTTCGGCGCGTAAGCGTTTCTTGCTGTTTTTCTGCACTACGGTGCTGTGTATGATAGTGGGTTCGGTAGCGGTGGCGGTGATAACGCACGGTGGAGCCGACTCCCCTGCCCGTCTGCGATGTGCCACGGTGATTCAGGATGTAGTGATGTTTATGGCACCGCCTCTTGTTACGGCTATCATGATTACGCGCCAGCCGGCCGACTTTCTGATGATACGCCGTGCAGCACCGGTAAATGTGCTGTTGGGCATATGCGGACTTATAGCCGCCATACCGGCGATGAATGCCGTGATAGCATGGAATGAGGGCATAACGCTGCCTCCGGCTATGGATGCATGGATGCGCAGTGCCGAGGGCCAGGCATCGGCGGCTATACGCACGCTGATGGGTGGCACGGGAGCCGGGGCGCTCATCATGCTGTGGCTTGTGGCCGGAGTATTGGCGGGGCTGAGCGAGGAGCTGTTTTTCCGTGGGGGGCTTCAGCGCATACTTATTACGGCGCGTATAAATCCGCACGTGGCCATATGGGTTACGGCCATAATATTCAGTGCCGTGCATATGCAGTTTTTCGGATTTGTGCCGAGGATGCTTTTAGGTGCCTATTTCGGCTATCTTGCATGGTGGAGCGGAAGCCTGTGGATGTCAGTGGCGGCTCATGTGTCAAACAATCTTATAGCAGCTACGGGGCTATGGCTTGCCGCCCGCAATGGCGGTGCTTCCGATTTTGACTCTATAGGCGTGGGTCAGTGGGGATATATAGCGGTAAGCATTGTTATAACCGCCTTGATAATATATCAGACCAAACGCCTGTGCAAGGGATAAACGACTACAGTAACATATATGATAAAGGGGCCGTACCGTAATGGCGCGGACCCTTTTGTTATGATAGATAGAGTCTAAAAGGGACACTGTATCAGAGGTCGGACATGCCAGGACCGTCCTCATCCACCACAAGCTTCATGGGAAGAGCATCGCCGTGGCGGTCGCCGTTGACGGCCTCACTACATCCGGTATCGTAAGCATTGAAGTTAAGGTCAAAGAAGTTCATATCCCATCCAAGCATAGGGTTATATGTCTGAGCCACCGGATCAAATCCGCTGGTAGCCTGATTGATCCAATAGATAGTACCTGCCGCACCGGGAATGTCGTACGTTATAGGACGATACTGGTTAGCTGACTTCACGGACCAGAAAGAAAGCAGCTGAGGAACTGAGCCATACCTAAGCACTCCATTCCACTTGGCCTGATTATATTTGAAGAAAGATGTATTGGATTGGCAGGTACGGCGTCCGATACCGGTGGCCCCAATGGGGAAGAACACCTGATGCGCAGTATTGGAGTTGAACACTATGAATCCGCGCATGCCTCCGGGGCCGCCATATTTACCGGGGGTACCGAAATTGTCATCAACACCGTCATTGTTGGTATCAAAGAACCCATATGCTACCTTGGTGGTATTAGCCGGCGCGGTAGCGCCATCGGCATACAGCACACCGATACCATATTCCGCGCCTGTAATCAGTGAATAGAAATCCTGATAGTTAGGCACACGGTAATAACGGGTCTGTCCGTCAACCTGTGTCTTTATACGAGCCCAAGCGAACGTCTGATTATCAGCATAAATGAGGCCATTGATGTTAGCCCACGTCTTATAGCCGCCATTAGCAAGCAGCAACGGCTGATTGCCGGGGGGATCAAGAGGTCCAAGGCCGGGAGTACGGTTGATCTCCACGTTCAGGCCTTCAGCATAGTTGCCACGTTTGAACAAAGTACTGAGAGCCAAAGGCGACTCAGTAACTTCCGCCAATATATAATCAGAATCCTTAGGCTTGTTAGGGTTATTGGGATCCCACTGTGTACCGAAAGGTACATTCTTATCAAAACGGAACAGGCTGTAAGAGCTCCAGCGGGTATTAGAACCTTCAGCTATAGTGATAGGCTCATAATAGCCTTGACGGACAAATATGGTGTGATTACACGTAAATCCGTGATACTCTACCTTAATGGTTCCGCAGAACGACTTGGATTCCTCACCGTTGCCTTTGAATACGATGTCAAATTCCACCGGTGTACCGGTACTGCCCACTATGGCACCCGTTTCATCCTTACCTACACCGCCTACAAGCTCAAAAAATCCATCGGCACCCTCTGAGTATCGATTGACATACGCACGCCATGAACCGGACGATGTAAGAGGTGTAAACGTATTGTCGACGGGACTTTCGCGCTGATACATTATGACATGGAAGTTTTCAGAGTTATTCCACTGGCGCCATACGCCCTTAGGGTTGAGTATACGACGCACCTGGAGTATAGGCATAAACTTGGTCATAGGCTTGTCAACGCCCTTGAACTTGGCGGTAAGGCGCACAACAGCCTTGCGCGGATAGGTTTCGTAAGGATTATTGCCTGTGAAGCCCGATATACCGAGCATGGTTTTGGGACGTGTCCATGTAGGGAGCATTACGGTGGTGGATCCATCAGGAGCCTTGACTATCTCACAAGCGTTATTACCTGTACCGACATATTTCGATACCTCCTGCCCCTCAGTCCAACCGTTGAACGTAAGATCCTCAGTGGAGAACTTTCGATAGTTCTGCTTAGTGCCCGCAGGGAGCCTAAGTGCTTCATCAAGCACATCGACACTCTTACCGTAGAAATAGTTCTTCAGATCCGCCATATCGGCAGAATACTTTTTAGCACGCAGCAGATATGGCTGCAATCCTTCCGGTGTTTCCGGCACAATCAATGCAAGGAATCCGGCCCATATGGGAGTAACCTTTTTGGGCTGGTTGGGATCAGTAGGCACATACGTACCGTTACCATCGGTGTTGTACGGATTCTGCAAACCGTAATAATAGTCGCCGCCTGTATTCATATATATGTCTTTCCACCAACGGAAGTCATCGAAAGCCACTCCGGAAGCAGCTGCCTCAAAGGCATCGGGCACCGAGTCAGGGTCATGGCTGTCATAAGGCGCCCAGTTATTTTCCACTATCTCCACTTCAAACGACTCAACCTCGCCCTTGAAGCGCACGGGGAATATGGCGCGGTTATTATATGAATATGATATGTAATATGTGGGGTCAACATAGAACGTGACATCAGGCTCTATGTATTCTATATGCCAGTCAGGCTGATTGGCATAGCCATTGAATCCGAGGGTAAGCTTGTAATGATGATTTCGGAATGCATCGTAGCTGTAATCGCAGTCCTGACCGAGCATGAAGCGATACTTGATGGGGCCGTTGGTAACCTGATTGACATTGTCGGACACATAGTAGGCCTCGACCTCCACGTATGTACCGTAAGGGATATTGTCCTTATAGTCATACTGGCCAGGGGTAGGTGTGAATCCTACTTCATCCCACTGCTGTTTCTTGTCATACTTGTGCTGCCCGGGATAATTGCCCTGGCAGTTTTCATAAAAGTATAGAGCCTTGTTGTACTCAGAGTGGGCCGTGACCTTACCGGTGGCATCAGTGGTGACGGAGCCTACCAGTGGGGTGCCCTTGTTCACCTCAAGCCAGTTACGGTAATCATCGGATGGTTTTGTGCTTCCGCTCAGTTCGCCCTTGGTGTCATAGTAAATGACACCGCCATCGGCTATCATGGAGTCAGTCTTAAGGGTATGCACGGAGTTTTCGGCACCAATCATACAGTAACGGGGTATATCCTTAATGGTGATACTCTTTATGTAGACATAGATACCGTCAAGGAGCCCGGAGCCGTCATAGACCACCGTGACCTTTGATGCGCAACGCTTGAGCCATGAATGGAGCGATATGTGCTTCTGATTGATGGTGATAGGACCGGCGGGTGAGAAGCCATCGCTGGTTTCATAGTCATTGCCTACGGGAGTGAAGTAACCGAACATCTGATTATTGGCGGCAATGTTGGTTTCGTTCCACTCTACCTTGAGCTTATGAAGCTCCTTCTCATCCTTGAATTTCTCACGATTCTCTTCCGTGTTTTCAAGTCCCATATTGGCCACGGCAAATATACGGTACTTGCCGAAAGGTATGTCCTTTATGGTAAATGTGGCACGAGCCGTGGACTCCTCGGCCTGTACGGGCTTGCCGCCGGCATCGTTAGGCATATCCGTATTGGCACCGGCCTCGCCTTTATTCTTCAGAGAATAATCCACGAAGTCATCCTGAGTGTAGATATTGTACAGTATGCCCAACTCATCGTACACAAATACGGTGAGGTCATCAATGGACTTGATGAGATCGCCGGCCTGCAGGCCGGCGGCACGTCCGCCCACCTGATTTTCAGTAGCTACAAGGGGATGAAAATCTACAGCTACCGACACTGCGGCATGGCCGTCGCCCACTACATAGTCATTGACGGGAAAGTCATCAGTACATGCCGCTACCGGAGCAAGCATGGCAAGTGACAGAAGTATTTTCAGCGAATTCTTAAACATCACAAGAATATGATAAGTGATACTTTAGAGGCAAATAAAGCGGTTAGTTAGAAGAGGAAGAGGTGTTATCACCGTAGTCATAGTCATCTTCCTCGTCCGGATCGAAATCGACCCACGGCGGCTTGACGCCCGGCTTCATGGGATTATGCGGCAGAAGCTTATCGAACCCGAATATGGGGTTAAGTGGCACGGCAGCATAGGGCATTATGTCAACCCGGAAGTCAATGTCGGAATTGCCTAAGGCTACATTGATCTTGACATAGGTATTGCGCGGCAAGGAGGGCAGATTAGGAAGCGGCACGGCGGCGGAGTATTCCTTATCGCCGGTCAGGCGCATACGTATGTAGAAATTGCCGTCGGCAGGAATGGCAGTTTCGGGGAAATAAAGTGCCGGGGTGTATGTGAGGAGCGTTCCTGCTGTGGTCTGCTCCGTGACAGTCAGATCAGGCTTGAAGGAGTAAGCCGTACTGACTGCGCCTTCGGGAACAGTGTACTCATATATATATCGGTCAGCGAAATTAGCGGGGTATTTCGCAGGAGTATATTCAGCGTTGTTAGGCAGAAGATATTCTTTGTTACCAATGGTCTGTATCTCGAATTCTTCAATGGTATAAGTTTCAGTAGGAGTGGCCGTAGTGGTTACGAAGAAACCGAACTTTACGGCAGCACGGGTAATGAACAGATTGGCGGTTTGGACAAGGTCAGTACCGTCAGCCTGCGGAGCGCGAACATCTATGTCGAAGCTCTCGCACATGGGTATATATTGTTTTACAGTACCGGTATTGTCATAGAGCGGCGTGCCGGCATCGCACTGAAGGGTCAGGGCGTTAATCTGTTCCGTGGGGAATACGGAGCCTATGGCAATGGCGTTGAAGTCATAAGCCGGATTAGCCTGTCCGGAGGTAAACATGGAGGCTTCGTTGGCAAAGATGTATACCTGCTTGGTTTCACCGCCAAGGACCTTGAGGCGGATGTTGTGGTACTCGCCAATGCCTTCCTCAGGTATGGAACGGTACAGATATTCATTGTGTTCCACCACACCGTTAGGGCGTACAATGATGACGCGGAGCGTACGCATACGCTCATACTGTGATTGTGGTTCTTCAAAGTAGTCATCGTCGGTCATTTCACCGGCGCGTGACTTTTTACCGTCGGGGTCGCCTGCGTAAACGTTTATTTCAAAATTGACCATTTCGGAGTCATCGGCTACAACGGGTGGAACGGGTGAGTCGTCACCACTGCAGCCGATGACCGAAATCGTCAGCAGGAGTAAAACGGCGATGTTAAGAAACGTCTTCATATGGTGATAATCAGAGTGCGGGGTTATTTATACGTACAACCCAATCATTGACCTGAATCTGGACATATATCCATTTCCAGTGACGGTCAAGGAAGAAAATCATGGACCAGCGGCTTTCGCGGTCGAGATACTCCTGAGTGCTCATCTGATGGAGGCTCTCGCTCTTAAGGAGCGCCAGATAGTTGATGAGCGGGATGTTTACTACATCACTGCCGTCAGAGCGGCGGGTGATGAGGAGCGTGGGGGTGTTGGATGTAACAAGGCGTCCGAAGCTGAATTCGGCATAAGCCACCTTTGACTCGCTACCGTCAGGGAGCAGTCCGGGCGATGATGTGCCTTGAGTCCACGGGAGGTATGTGAACGGAGATGTGGGGACCACGTCGTTGGCCCAATTCATGAGGGTATTGTCATCGATAACGGCCCAGTTGAAGTCACGATTGTCCACGGGGTCACCGTTGAGTTCCTGAAGTACCACGCGCAGATTGTTGGTGTCCTTCATCATGTAGACGGTGTACTCATCGTAGGTCATAGAGCTTTCCTTCACCTCCACTTCAAGTACCTGGCCACGATTGCCATAGAAAAGCGGATGCAGCTCAGTGCCCGTCTCGCGGTCCATTATGCTCTGGTTAAGAGCCACTCCGAGCTGAATGAGGTCAGAGCCGGCAGAGGGTGTCTGGAGGAAGTGGTACGAACTTGCCGAGCACTCCATACCGCCATAAGCTATCACCTTATACTTGCCTTCAGGAAGGTCAATGGTCATGCGATAGTTTTCATCAGAGAGCTTTTCCTCCGATGTTTCGGTACGGGTAAGAAGGTATTTGCCGTTCTCGTCATAGACATATACAGTGAGGCAGTGAACCTGCGAGGGGAATGCGTTGGCAAACTCCATGTTATAGTCGTAGACAAAGCGAAGGTTTATACCCTCCGGACACGGGTCAAGATCATCATTGACCATTCCGCAGGATGACAATCCGGCCACTGCCGGCGCGATAGCAAGTATCGCGCCGAGCAGCCGTGATTGGAAATTTCGATTGAAAAATTTCATTAGAAATTATTGGTGGATTTTTTATCAGAGGACAACGTTGTTCACGCGAACTACCCAAGGCAGAACCTGTACCTGAACGCGGAAGTAGGTCTTGGGTGATTCATCGGGATCATCGGGATCTTCAGGATCGGGATCATCACCGGGCTTGCCGGGGTGACCGAACTCGAGGATTTCGCTGACGGCTATCTTGTAAACGTTGTTACGTACGGTAGCGAACTCCATAGCACCCATAACGGTATTGTTGCCGTTATCGTTGTGACGGTTGTAGTAAGGATAGTAAACGGGGTACTTGCCGCCGTCCGGACGATAGATGGTGAAGCCGTTTGACTCAGAAAGATTGGCAGTTATACCGTTAAGGGTCTCTTCAGTGATATTGTCAACCTTGAATGCTACCTTGAATGTTTCAGCAAGGGTAGAAACGGGATTGGCAAGCACGGCAGCCTTAAGCATGGCAAGGTCACCGTAGATTATGCCATTATAAGCATAGATGATGTTGGTGCCGTTCATGGCAGTAGCGAGAGCAGTGCCGGGAATGGCCTTGAGCTCGCCACGGAATACTATACCGGTGGTTATACCCTTACGCTGATTGTCGACCATAGGTATGGTATTTTCAGTGGTGTACTTCCATATCTTGTAGCCGAGCTTGTTGGTTGCATTCCAGCCTTCATCGTTGTCATCAGTTCCGCCAAGTACGGTGCTGATAGCGTCGTAAGAAAGCGTTGTGAAGTCAAATGCATGTTCAGGATTAGCCTCGTCAATGGGTGAGAACATGTAGTTTGAGCTGATGAATGTGGGCAGTAATGGAGTAGCAGCTTTCTCGGTGGCAAAGGGACTAACTACATAATTGGTGGTAGTCTCAACGCCGCAGAGCTGCATCTTGGCTTCAGCACCGCTGTTCTGACCATTCATTGACACGCGGGGCAGATAGTAATAGTTGATAGCCTGATTCATAAGAGCCATACCGTCAAGCACTACATAACCGAGCACTTCATCATTTACATGGTTCTTGATGGCATAAGAGTTGGCAACGGTTTCGGTGCCTATGGTCACGCCGTCATTGCCCTTGAAGTCAAAACGGGCTGATGCACGCTCAACCTTTACAGTACCAAGTGAGAAAGGATTCTGAGGTGTGTTGTAAAGCTCATTCATGTCATCCTGTGAAGGGAGGGTGACGGTAGTGGTAAGAGCGTTGGTCATAAGGAAGCCATTCTTCTGCCAGATAATTTCGTCATTGCTTACAGCTCCGGTAGTGTTGGCAAAATCAGTCCATTCGGCAGTACCTTCAGCAGCGGCAGCAGCAGTCCGGACAAGACCGGGAGTGGGGTTACAGTAAGCAAACACGTATACTTCCTGACCGGCATAGGTGTGAAGGGCGCTGGTCTCGAACTGTACGTTGTAAGTGGGGCGTGCAGTGTTGGCACCGGCACCAGTCACTGCATGAGGATCGGCAAGGTTAGAGGTGATGTAGGTGTAAGTGCCGTTATTTTCAGAGGCAATGACCACGAGAACGGAACCTACATTGTTCTCGTATTCCTGACCTACCTCATGACCTGCATCAGAGTTGGCACCGTCATCATCGGGGTCAGTTGTTTTAGAGCGGCTTCCTACGGGGAGGTCAAGAGTGAGGCGAGCATAAATATCGCCATCAGAAGGTGTGACCTGGCCGTTGGGCTCATCACTGCTACAGCCGGTAAGGATCATGCCCAGAGCTGCCGTAGCAAGGAAGAATTTGCTAAAGTTCTTCATACTGTTAATAAATAGTGAGTTAATGATTGAAAAAATGAATTTTCGAAAGTTAGTAAATTAGTGTGTTTATGAAATAGCTATCAGATTCACATCACTTAACCATGATGCGGACTTTATTCTTTTGGCTTTCAAGCTCATCTATTGACTTCATAGCCGCTGCGGCAGCCGGCACGCCGGATGCTTTGCTGAAATGGGCGCGGGCTGAAGAGTAGCGCTTCTGCAGGGCGTCAAGCACACCGCGCGCATACTCGGCTTGATCCGATGATCCGACTTTGTCCAGATAGCGCTCGGCAGCCTTATAGTTGCCTACGCCCATGGCGGCATTAGCAGCGTTCAGATTGGCCACCGGATCGGCGGGGAACATGCGCACAGCCACATCAAACACTTCATTGTACTCATCGCTTCCGGGCTCGAGCGACTGAGCGGCGGCGTAAAGCTCGGCGAGGCTCAGCTTCTGAGGAGCGGTGCGCATTACCTTGAGTATCTCCTGGGGGTCATAGAATGCACGGACCTTGTAGCGTACTACGTAGTCAGAATGACGCAGCGCCGGGTACTCGTTCTTCAGCAGGAATGCATACTGCTCAGGGTAGGTGGTCTGGATACGGGTGTTCTTGGGATCCGGAGCCAGATCAGAGTCAATTATATCAAGGATGCCCTGACGGTTCTCCAAGTTGGAATTCTCAACATACTTACGCAGTCCGCCCCAGTCCTCAGGAGTATATGCAGTAGTAATGAAGTCATCCTCAAACTTATACAGGTTACGCACATACTGCTTAAGGGCTTCGGTGCGGCCTTTGGCCAGACGTACATTGTTGTCATACGGGCCTTCGGGCGAAGCGTAGCCGTGTATGTCAACTCCGGTGATGGTCACGTCCTTGTCGTTACGCACAAGGTCGATGGTGTTCTGAATCTTACCGAGCTCGACGGCATTGTTGCGATACGTGGGGCGTATGTCAGTCTTGTTGACCACGAAGTCAACGAAAGCCGAGCCGGCTTCCTCACGGAACTTGTCAATCTCCACATCGGGAGCTATATATACGAAATCGGCGGCAAATACCGGCGGCTCCATATTCAGAGCGCAGACGGGCATGGGCTCGGGTGCGGCTACGGTTTCGTTGCAGCAGCTGCGCACCGAGTAGTTGAGTTTCACCTCAGAATTGCTCATCCACGGCTGGTAAGGTACAGTGACACGATAGTTGGTGCGGGCCTTGTCACCGGAGCGGAACAGATAGGGATCGCCGTCAAGGCCGTTGCGAATCTCATTGAAATAGCGGTTGCGTCCGGCAAACAGAAGCGGCTGGAGGGCAAGGCTGTCAGTGGCATTGTATATGACGGGGGTGACAACGAGCTCCTGATTAGAGCCGATGGTGACATCGGACATGTCAATGTCCATGGCCACGAAAAGATTGTTGTCAGTACGGGCAGCGTCAATATTGGTGATGCGGGCGGTAGCTACATTGATATCTTTGGCGTGAGCGGAAGATGCTACAGCTGCACACATCAGGGCGGTGCATAATATCTTATTCATAATTCTTGTCAGAGCTGTGTGAGGTTAGAATACATAAATGAGGTTGACGGCAGCCTTGGTGGGGCCAACGTAGTTATGCACGGCATTGTCCTTGATCTTGGTGCCGCAATGAGCGCACGGGTACTTGTCATAGCGGGTGTAGATCCAGCCGAGGCCTATCTCAGCTTCTATATTCCAATGCTTGGCTAAAATCCATGAGTACCCGTAGGCTATACCGGCACCTACGCCCCAACCCTGATAGCGATAGTCTTCAAGCTTCTTGAAGTGATTGCCCAGGAAATCGGGCAGATTAAGATTGCCGAGGTTGAACTGGCCGCCTATGAGATGAGCGCCGAAGAAGTGCCCCTGCCAGCGATCGCACAGCCAATAACGCACCTCAGGCTGTACAAGCCAATGCTTCCAATAATGGTCGTTTACTTTCCAGGCATTAAGATTACCGCTAAGGTCGAATGTCCACTTCGGAGCCATCCCAACTTCTATGCCAAGGTTTGGTGACAGCGTAGCATCATAAAGCAAATTTGTCTTGACCGCCACGTTCTGAGCCTTTAGGCTTGAAAGGGAGCTTGCCAGACTAATGAGCAGAATGAGGGTGAAAAATTTTTTCATATGTTAGTACGTGTGAATATTGGCTGAATATGTTTTGAGTACCTATCAATACGTGTGTTACGTTAATCTAACTCCTGTCAGTAGAAATTGTTTGCCATCCGGCTACAATTTTACCGAAAGATTTAGCAAAATTACTGCAAAAATATATTTACCCCCCCCCATTTATAGTTAAACTATGTTAATAAATTAAGAAATCGGCCTTTTCTCTCACTTCGCAGGGCATCGGTATATAAAAATGCGTAAATAGATTATGCTGATGCAAAGATAATAGTTAATTTCGAATCATGAAAATGACACATATATATAATAAGGTGTGCATAACGGCCATGCTTCTGTGGGGGGCATGCACAGCCATGGCACAGCTGCCGGTGGATGAGCTTGAACTGCCGACTATTCCGTCCGAGCTACGCAAACCGGAGCAGAGAGCCGGATATCTGCTCAAGCATTTTTGGGACAATGCCGACTTCCAGTCGGATCCCCGGATGGGTGACAGCCTGTTTATGGAGCAGAACTTCGTAAACTTCCTCAGCGTGATGCCGCATGCCGCACAAACGGACAGAGAGGCCGGCATGAACGCCCTAATGACAAAAGCCGCCACTGACAGAAAGGTATCGGAACGGCTTGGCGAGTTGGCTGAAGAGTATCTGTACTCCCCTGCCTCGCCTATGCGCGATGAGAGGCTATACGTAACGTTCCTGCAATCACGCGCCGCTGCCACACCGGAGGATGCCGACGGCATACGGAGCCGAGAGCTGGCCGCAGAGCTGAGTAAAAACATGCCCGGCTGCACTATAACAGACATAGACATAGAACTGAGCGACGGCAGCACAACCACCCTGAGCGCCATGTTCGGGAGGCCGATTCTGCTGCTGCTGTACGATCCGGACTGCTCCTCGTGCCACACGGCCATGGCCGCTCTCGGGCCTGACAAAGAGCTGTCTGCTGCCATAGAGGCCGGACGTGTAACAGTAGTGGCCGTAGCGGTAGACACCGACCGCGAAACATGGACATACGCTAAGGACACGCTTCCCTCCGGGTGGGTATCGGCGCTCGATCTTAGCGGCGTAAACGAAAATGAGCTATACTATCTGCCGCAGATGCCGGGTCTGTATCTGATAGATGCCGATGCGATAGTGACGGAGCGTAACATACCGGCTGCTACAGCGTCAGGGCACGCCAATCCAGCTATCCTAAAGATTCTGCTCGGCGAAAATATCCGGTAAGCACTTCGGCGGACAACTCCGGCGGACACTCTACAGCCATAATGGCAGGCCGATCCCGCTCAGCCACAAAGGCAGGGAACTCATGCCGCAGCTCCTCCTCGGAAGCAGCTGAGAAATAAGCGAATCCGTAACCGGCGGCAAGCTCCTGAAAGGGCAATACAGGCGGCACACAAAACAGCTCCTCACGCTCAGGCAGCGAACGGGTGCTCCCGATGAAGCGGAATATGCCTCCGCCGGAATTGAGCATGACTATCATCTTGAACCGTGGCGTAATGCAGCGTGAAGCGAGTGCGCCGACATCGTATGAAGCGCTCATGTCGCCAGTGATAAGCAGTGTCACCGTGGACGATACTGCCAATGATGCTCCGATGGCCGTGGAAGTACAACCGTCAATACCGCTCACCCCACGGTTGCAGTCGCAGCGATGATATTCATGGCGCCCGAAGAGCTGAGCATACCGTATGGGCGTACCATTCGAGAAATGCACATTCCAGCGGCGCGGTATCATAGGGATAAACGTGGCAAACGCCTTTAGATCCGTCCATGGGGCTCGTGCCACATAAGCTTGGTGCATGGAGAAGGCCCTTTGGGACACCACTTCCCATAGGTGGGCGTAACTGCATGGAGCACGGTGGGGCTGCATGGCCGAGGCGAGCTGACGGAATAACAGTGCCGGCGGCATTATGATGCGGCGCGTAAGGGACTGAAAGCAGTCGACCACGCGATCTGACTCGCTGACATGCCAGTGCTCGCGTGGCGGATGCGAACGGATATACTGCTTGACATGACGTGACACTAATGCACCTCCAAGCGTAATGATGACATCGGGCTTCAGGTCATGCAGCTCCTCCCGGCTCATAACAGACAGCGTGCTGTCAATGGCGGATATGAAGCGCGGAGAATGCAGATTGGAGATAGTTTCGCACAGCACCACAACATTGGGCATCAGGGACAAGCGACACAGCGCACGGTTAAGCACCATATCGGGATTATGGAAGCCGGCAAGTATCATAACCCGGCAAGGCGATGCGAGTTCGCGCCCTATGGCACGCGATTCGGCCACGGTAAATCCGTGGCGAGGCTCTACAGCCCTTATCACACGCTGCCGGGGCAGCGGCTCCGAGCTCATGGCACCAAGAGGCTCAGAAAGCTGAATATTAATGTGTACCGGTCCTGATGGGGCATCCATGGCACAAAGCAACGCATCGTTGATGGCACGGTTAGCGTACCACAGATTCTCGCCGTCAGAAACGGATGTAAGGTCATAATTCCGCTTGGTGAAATTGGCCAACGCTCCCGGCTGGCGCAGCGTCTGCGAGTCGTCCTGATCAATCCAAGCAGCCGGACGGTCCGCTGATATGACTATGAGCGGGATGCGGCGATAATAGGCCTCGGCCACGGCCGGAGCATAATTCAGCAGCGCGGTTCCGGAGGTGCATACAAGCACCACCGGCTTCCCGGTGACCGATGCTATGCCTAATGCCACGAAGGCGGCACTGCGTTCATCGATCACCGGAACTACATGCAATCCGGCCTTATCCCGGGAAAGGGCTACGAGTATGGGCGCATTTCGTGAGCCGGGCGACACCACGGCGTATCTGACGCCATGCTCCGAGGCTATGCGTGACAATATACGAGGTATGACAAATGCGGTATTTTCATCCATATAATATGGTATTACTGCACAAAATTACTAAAAATACCCCAATCACGAAACGGGAAAAAGCGCCTGCGGCACAAAGCGCCGCCAATGAACGGTTTAGAAAATGTAGATAACTTTAAATATTCGGAAAGTTTTCCAAAACTAAAATGTATATCACATACAATCAATATCTTAACAAAATTGAGAGTGACCAAAAGTTCTCCAAAACCGAAAACATATGGGTAAAACTTTTCGCAAAAATAGTTTGTTTAATCGGAACATTGTTGTTAGCTTTGCAGCATTATTAATTACAGTACACACCCTAACCACCAACCATAACAACCAACACTCCATGATACATACCGTAATCAAACGCGATGGCCGCATAGTAGGCTATAATGAAGAAAAGATCAAAGCTGCCATACGCAAGGCCATGCTCCAGACCGAGATGGGCGAAGATGAAGCTCTGCTCCAAAAGATAGCGGATCGCATAGGCATGACCGGCAATGAGCGGATGACCGTGGAGGAAATCCAAGACCGTGTAGAGTTAGAGCTGATGTCCAGTCCGCGAAAGGAAGTGGCAAAAAGGTATATAGCGTATCGCGACCAGCGCAATATAGCGCGCCGAGCCAAGACACGCGATATGTTCCTTGAAATAATAGAGGCCAAGAATAACGATGTGACGCGCGAGAACGCAAATATGAACACTGACTCCCCTGCCGGGATGATGATGAAATTTGCCAGCGAAACCACCAAGCCTTTCGTTGATGACTATCTGCTTTCAGCCGAAGCACGTGACGCCGTGCGCCACGGATACCTGCACATACATGACAAGGACTACTATCCCACCAAGAGTCTGACCTGCGTACAGCATCCGCTTGACAGAATCCTGAAAAACGGATTCATGGCCGGGCACGGTGAAAGCCGCCCGGCGAAACGCATAGAAACAGCAAGCATAATAAGCTGCATATCACTTGAAACGGCACAAAACGAGATGCACGGAGGCCAAGCCATACCGGCATTTGACTTCTATCTGGCACCCTTTGTGCGCAGCAGCTACATTGAGGAGCTGAAGAAACTTGAGGCTCTGAGCGGCAAAGACCTGTCGGCATATTATAATCAGGAAATAGATGATTATATACACCGCCCGCTTGAGGGATTGGAGGGCGATGAGCGCATGCTCCAACACGCCATGAATCAGACCGTGGAGCGTGTGCATCAGTCAATGGAGGCATTCATACACAATATGAATACCATACATTCACGTGGTGGCAATCAGGTGGTATTCAGCTCCATAAACTACGGTACCGACACGTCAGCCGAAGGTAGATGCGTAATACGCGAGCTTCTAAACTCTACATATGAGGGCGTGGGCAGCGGAGCCACGGCAATATTCCCCATACAGATATGGAAGAAAAAACGCGGCGTAAGCTACCTGCCGGAGGATCGAAACTATGACCTTTACAAATTAGCGTGCAAGGTAACTGCCCGACGTTTCTTCCCGAACTTCGTGAACCTGGACGCCACATATAACTATCATGAAAAATGGCGCGCTGATGATCCTGAGCGCTATCGCTATGAGGTGGCTACAATGGGATGCCGTACCCGCGTATTCGAGAACCGTTATGGCGAAAAGACATCGATAGGACGTGGCAATCTCAGCTTCTCTACCATAAACATTGTGCGTATAGCCATAGAATGCATGATGATAAAGGACCGGGAGGAGCGCATAGCACGCTTCTTCAAGAAGCTTGATGAAATCCTTGAAATTACGGCCCGACAGCTTTGTGACCGCTTTGATTTCCAGAAAACGGCCCTTGTAAAACAGTTCCCCTTGCTAATGAGCCGCCTGTGGAACGGAAGCGATACGCTCAAACCTGACCAGACCATAGAATCAGTAATAAATCAGGGCACACTCGGGATAGGGTTCATAGGACTGGCCGAATGCCTTGTGGCCCTGACCGGCAAACACCACGGCGAAAGCGAGGCATCACAGCAGTTAGGACTGCGGATAGTGCAACACATGCGTAGCCGCATCAACGAGTTTTCGGAGAGATACCAGCACAATTTCTCCGTATTGGCCACACCGGCTGAAGGACTGTCAGGCAAATTCACTGCCAAGGACCGCAAGAGTTTCGGCATACTTGAAGGTATCACGGACAAGATATATTATACCAATTCCAATCATGTGCCGGTATACTATCACTGCTCGCCCAAGCACAAGGCCGAGGTGGAAGCTCCGTACCATGAACTTACCGGAGGCGGCCACATATTCTATGTGGAGATAGATGGCGACGCCACCCACAATCCTCAGGCCATAGCCGATATTGTGGACTTGATGGACAAGAACAATATGGGTTACTGCTCCGTAAACCATAACCGCAACAGGTGCATGGACTGCGGCTATGAGGATGCATCGGATTCACTTGAGATATGCCCCAAATGCGGCGGTTCAGACATTGACAAGCTCCAACGCATCACCGGCTATCTCGTAGGTACTACTGACCGGTGGAATCATGCCAAATTATCAGAACTGAATGACCGGGTGGTGCACAAATAAATCATTATGACTGACGAAACATTACGGGTACTGAGGGTCATTGACGGCACTACCGTCGATGGCCCCGGTTTTCGTACATCCATATATCTGGCCGGGTGTACTCATCACTGTCCCGGATGCCACAACCCTGAATCATGGGCGCCCCTCGGGGGTGAGGAAATGTCCGTAGGAGAGCTCATGGACAGAATTGAAGCGAATGATATGGATGTGACATTCAGCGGAGGCGATCCTATGTATCAAGCCCAAGCGTTACTACCCCTTGTCAAGGCCATAAAGGCTCATGGGCGGAATATATGGTGTTTCACAGGATATACGTATGAGCAGGCTGAAGCCCAGCAGGATATGGCGCGTGTGCTTGACTATGTGGATGTGCTTGTAGACGGCCCGTTCATAGAACGGCTCCGCGACACATCCCTACTGTTCAGAGGCTCCTCAAACCAGCGGCTCATAAAAATAGACCCCTCCCGCAGTGCAGGAAGGATCATACTATGGGAGCCTGAATTTTAGAGGTTGTTTAATATTGCAGATATATGAACGGTACTATGTCACTGGACCGTACCTGAATTATAACCAATATCACTATAGCCAGTACTATGGCCTGGACCACAAGCGGGAGCATATGGTATCGGGCCTTGAGCCGTGAAGTCCATCGTGACGGCATGAAGTGCATCACATAGCCAAGCACCATGGCAAGCACTATCATAAGATAACCGCCTATGAACTGAGGAGCCACGGACAGATGAAACGATGTAAATATCTGAGTACCCATCTCGCGCACCGTATCAAGCGAGCGTGCACGGAAGAAAACGAAACTCAGTGCAATCAGATTGAAGGTGACAAAGATATTCAGCGCCACACGCCATTTCTGCGAGCGCTTTTCTTCCGACAGACGCGGCATGACCGCCTTAGAGGCCTTATGGCCTACGAGCAGAAGCCCCTGCAGTCCGCCCCATATCACATACATCCATGATGCCCCGTGCCACAGGCCGCCTACAAGCATGGTGGTCATAAGATTGGCATGCTGACGCGGGCGCCCCTTGCGGTTGCCGCCAAGCGGTATATACACATAGTCACGAAGCCAACCGGAGAGCGATATATGCCATCTGTGCCAAAACTCCGTAGGGCTCTGCGACTTGAACGGCGAGCGGAAATTGTCAAGGAACCGATAGCCGAGCAGAAGCGCTATGCCTATGGCCATGTCCGAATAGCCTGAGAAGTCACAATACAGCTGTATGGTGAATCCGTAGATGCCCATCATATTTTCAAAACCGCTGTACAGTGACGGGTTGTCAAAAATACGGTCAACAAAATTCTGGCTTATGAAATCGGCCACTATCACTTTCTTGACCAATCCGCACATAATCAAGAACAGGCCTTCGCTCACCATGGTACGTGATGCCACCGGATCAGCCTGAACCTGAGGCAGCATATCCTTGGCCCGGACAACGGGTCCGGCAAGCAACGGCGGAAAGAACGTCAAGTAGAATGTATATGCAAGGAAATCATGGCAAGCCTTGATGTCGCCCCGATATATGTCAACGATATAGCTTATGGAACGGAAGGTGAAGAACGATATGCCTGCCGGCAATATTATGTCAAGAGCATCAAACTTGGTCCCGGAAAAATTGGCTATGGTTTCGTATATGAGGTTGAAGTACTTGAAATATACGAGCATACCTATATTTATAAATACATTCAGCCCCACTATGCATCTGCGCCACAGCCTTGATGTGGTGCGCTCCATAAGCAAGCCAAGTACATAGTCAGCAATACATACGCCTAAAAGGATGAAGCAGTATTCAGCCGATGATTTATAGTAGAAATAAAGGGAGAATAAAATCACAAATATAAGCTTGGCCACACGGAATCGGCGCATCATATGATATATGAGCAGGAATGCTGCAAACAATATGAGGAAAAGCCCGGTATTGAACAGCAATGGATTTGCAGCGTCGAATTTCAGCACATCTATCAAGCGGCTGAGTATTGAGGCATCGTTATTCATAGAAGTGATTTGATTATCTGAGTATAGGGGCAATTTACTTATTTAGGGCTTCATTCACGGCCTTGTACAGCATATAGCCTTGCAGCCGGTAACCTTTCGCCGTATGATGCACCCGATCCCGGCCATACAGGCCACCATCGAGCCATTTGGCAGAAGCGCCTGAGCCTCCGGCCACATCATACCAGTCATATACAGCTATATTATTATTATGTCCGTACTGAAGTATTGCATTGCGCACGGCGGCCACATTAGTGTTGACGCCATAGCTGCGCACACGCTGTGTTTCGTTGACCGTTTTCATCTGAGTCTTGTATTTCTTTCGCTTGCCTTTCTTACCCTTGACAGGTACTTTTACAGCTTTCTTTACTTTACGCGTAACCTTATTGTATATGCTTCGCTGACATTCCATAGGCGTAACCAGCAATATGGAGGCCTGTGGGTTAGCTGCTTTGATGTTTTTGACAAGCCTGTCCATCTGTGAGGTGAATGTCGCAGCATTAAAATGTCCGAAGGCCTCATTGGTGCCGAGTGATATTATAACGAGATCCGGCTGAAGAGGGGCTATCCCGGCACCTACCGTACCTATATTATTATATGTCTGGTAAGCGGCACCATTGTTACCTATAGTGTGGTAGAACACGCCCGGACGGTTGCCCGACAGGCTGGCACCGAACAGTGTCAGGTCACCTTCAGTATCAAACCGCACCCTTACGCCAGTTTGTTCAGACGTCAGGTCAATATGCGTATAGTCACGCGAGTATTTAGGAGAAAAAGGTATAGCCTTGCCGTTACGATCCTCCACAGCAGTTACATTCATGCGGCCGTTGTGAAAGAGCGTTATGGAAGAGAATGGATTATAGTCATCATCCTCACGGGTGGCCACAAAAATTTCACTTGAACGCCTTGACGGGCGTATGGATGAGCCGGTAAAGCCCATGGTATGAGGCCACGGTGTCTTCATCACCTTGGCCGGAATCCATTTGTCGCTGCTTTGGAATTGGTAATCCGAAGGCTCGTTTGTGCCCGTAATACGCAGCGGGGTTACAAGCCCACGACCGGCATTGCCATAATCATACTGGAAAAGTTCACGTGCAGTGCCGGTGGCTATATCGGCCTGCAAATGACTGTCGCCAATATGTACTATGGTAAACGGATTTCGCTTTACATTGTGTAGCGCTTTCGAAGCGGCGCTCCAGTCGGCTCCATTCATTGTTATATGGTTCTTACCTTCCTTGACAAAGTCAGGCACGGTAATACCGGGGTCGTCCTCCCCTTCTTCTATAACGGGATTCTCGCGCAGCTCCGCTTCATCATCTACCTCAAAATCATCATCAGGATTATCAGGACCCGGCGTGTCGGAAGCCCACACGGTAAGCGAAGCCGCCGTGGCCACAAAGAGAGCTAATATGCATATCCGCTTAAACTTCATTTCTTAAGGTTATGGTTTATGGCCGACACGAAACGTGTGGCAAGTTCACGGCCTCCCTTGTGGGTAAGGTGAATGTAGTCCTTGTTGGCCAACCCGTTGGATGCCCATGACACTATGGCATCCTGTCCGCCCATGGCTTCGCGCGTGTCCCAGAACAACGAATGCGTGCGCCGGGCCACCTCACGTTGAGCCGCTATCATATTCCGGCCTGTAGGCATGGAGTGAACCTCACCCCCGCGTTTCTCTCCTCTATCGCCCACGCCCATAATAAGGATGTCGGCACCGGGATAGCATGCACGCATATGGTTTACCACCTCTTCCATGCGCCGGCTGTACACACTGTAATCAGTCTGCTTGGACGACATGGCATTTATTCCGAACTCCAATACTATCAAGTCATAGTTTATGAACTTTGACATTTGTCGGCATAGTTCGGCATTGACGTTTCGAAGGGATATGCCGGAGAATCCACGCGATGACATACAGTCGACACTGATACCTCTGTCGGCATCAAGCCACACGCCAAGCCCTATTATGGAAGGTGTGGAGGAGCTAACGGCAAAATCAGTGGTTACGCCCGGAACGGTTATGGCTTGAACATCCGATGAGGGGGTCAATTCATGTGTGGCCCACTCTCCAGAGGTCTTTACTTTCACCGTTCCACCCTTAGGCGCTATGAACAGGAAGCGTGACGTTTCCCACTTGTCAGCATTGGCCAGCGCCGATGTCCCTGAATAGGTGGCGGTACCCTCACCCGAAGGTTTGAAGTAATGTTCGGAGATGCCCATATAAGCCTTCTCGCCTTTCTTATTAGAGGCATATGTGCTCCAACCTTTACCTCCCTGCTTCACGCTACGCCTGAATCCGGGGAAATCGCTGAACAGGCTCATATATCCTACGCCTGAACCGCCATGTGCGGTCTGAAGCTGGGCGCGCACATCCTGAGTAAAGATATCACCTTCAATATAACTGTCGCCCAACACGGCTATACGGGCCAGTCGACCGGCGGCAAGTGCCGACCGCAATTTCGAAAGCCCGGTCTGTGACGCCGTATAATCTTCTATCTGAACCAGATCGCCTACTCTTGCAGGCTTTTCAGCTATGAGTATGCTGTCATTCTGTGCGGCTCCGGCTGCAGGCTTATATGCTATAACAGCCCCGTTCTCATCAAGTACAGGTACCTGTGCGGCAGCAGAATCCGAAGGCACACCCGTTATAACCGCAGGGCCTTCATTCATGGCCTGACGCAGCTCCGGATCGATGCCTTCATCACCACTTACCGCACTGGTAGTATCAGTGTCCAGCATGGGGAATATGTCACTCAACAGATTAAAATCTTTCAGCTTGCCACCAGACCATTTGTATAATGGCATATACGATACGCCTACAAGCACGGCAAGTGCTATAACCACTATTACAAGAGCCCTCAGTCCGGTGTTACGTTTCTTTACAGGTTCGGCAGGCTCTACTTCGGATTCCTCCGGATTATTGTCAATATCTTCAATCATAATCTATCTATTTCACTTACATTGTATGGCATCAAGAATGGAGGAGGCTTTAGCCTCCGTTTCAAGCCACTCTGATTCCGGATCAGAATCACATGTTATTCCACTTCCGGTAAAAACGTTATATATATAATCCGTATCATAATTATTTACATCTGAAACCCGCGCACAGCGCAGATTCACGTAGCACGATAACTTATCGGCAGAACGATATCCTATCCAACCGCCATAGCAGCCCCGAGGACACGATTCCGTGGATGTGATATGCCGGAGCGCATTCTCATACGGCGTACCGAATAATGCCGGGGTGGGGCTCAATGCATCAAGCAATGCATCCACGTCGGCCTCGCCATGTGCTTCAATCTTATGCGCCAAGTGCTTTATTGCGCCGAATGTGACTTCGCTTGCCTCATGTACTACGGGTGTCAATCCGGAATGCCTGAAGGCTGACACTATATGATCCAGTACATATGTATGCTCAGCCGTGTTCTTGTCATCCCACCCCGGAGCATGCTCGGCGGGAAGTGTTCCGGCAAGCGCCATACTTACGCTATGCCGTGAGGCTGCTTCGTAGCTCAAAAGAAGTTCAGGCGATGCACCAAGCCAAGTGCCGGTAGCGGGCGTATAATAAAGGTATCTGAATGTGGCAGGATGTACTGAAAAGTATTTTTCAGCCACTGATTCAGGGCCTTGAGCCGACTTCATGGAGATCACACGGCATATAACCGTCTTCCCGCCATTCTCTTTCAATGAAGAGATTACGGCACTCAGGCCATTGACATATGATGTGTAGCTGTCTGACTCAACGGCGAGCAGACCATCATGTACCGGCTCGGCAACCTTCGACGGGGTATAATTCATTACAGTATGCTCATCAAACCGCTCCGCTATCCTATATACGTCATCATGCTTTTTATGGCCGCATATAAGGAATCCGGAGGCGGGATTCGCGGAATACGCACCGGCGACAGGTCCCACATCCTCGGCAGCTATAAACTGATAAGCATCTTCACCCGGAAGGGCAAAAAGCGCAAACGGAATCTTCATGCGCAGGCAATATCTTGCCGCTTCAAGTTGCTGATCGGTAATCATGACTCTACTACCTCGGCTATGAGTTCATACGGTAAGGCCTCTTGAATTCTGACATTCACAAATTCGCCCGGCACGAGTGTACATGTCTTTTTCACAAGAACCTCCGGATCCACTTCCGGCGAATCATATTCAGTGCGCCCTATATAGTAATCACGCTCTTCGCGGTCAATCATTACACGATATACCGATCCCACCTTGCCAAGCTGATGTTCGAGAGCTATTCCTTCCTGAAGCTTCATCAGGCGGTCAAGCCTTGATGCCTTGACTTCGGGCGGCACATCATCGCTGAAATTCTTTGCTCCAAACGTATCTTCCTCCTTACAATAGGCAAATGCTCCCATGCGCTCAAAACGCTGACGTTCGGTAAAGTCCATCAATTCCTTGAACTCCGCGTCGCCCTCGCCCGGAAATCCTACCATAAGCGTGGTACGGATATGTATACCCGGCACCTTTTCACGAATATGCTTTATGAGCGCTTCCGTCTCGGCCGAGTCGATATGTCTGCGCATATTTTTCAGAACCGGATCAGATATATGCTGGAGAGCTATGTCAAGATATTTGCATACATTGGAGCGCGCAGCCATGACATCAAGCACCTCTTCAGGGAAATCAGCCGGATACAGATAATGCAATCGGATCCACTCTATGCCTTTTACATCGGCCAAAGCATCAACAAGGCGCGCCAATTCACACCTGCCATACAAGTCTTTTCCGTAACTGGAAAGGTCCTGTGCTATTACATTCAGTTCCTTTACGCCTCGTGATGCAAGCATCTCAGCCTCAGCCACGAGCTCTTCAACAGAGCGGGAGCGGAACCGGCCGGTTATAAGAGGTATGGCACAGAAAGAGCAAAACCTGTCACAACCCTCAGCCACTTTAAGATATGCATGATGCCGAGGTGTGGTTATGACCCTGTCATATGGTGCTGATGCCGGGTATTTACGCGAAAGATCTGATGCCATACCTATCCAGTCAGTCTTGCCGTACCATCTGTCCACCTCGGGTATCTCCGCTTTCAGTTCATCAAGGTAGCGCTGACTCAGGCAACCCATTACAATGAGATCTTTCACATGGCCATTTCTTTTGGCCTGTGCGTATTCAAGTATGGTGTTTACAGACTCTTCTTTGGCATCGCCTATAAAGCCACAAGTGTTAATCACCACTATATCATGACGGTCACTCCCCGATTCGTGGACTACGTCAAAACCCACGTCAGAAAGCATTCTCATCAAGCGCTCGGAGTCGACAAGATTCTTTGAACACCCGAGCGAAATAATATTAACGCTTCTTTTTGGCATAATCAGTTTAGCCGAACAGCGATTCTATGAATTCTTTTTTATGGAAAACCTGCAAGTCATTGATACCCTCGCCAAGACCTATATATTTTACGGGAATCTTAAACTGGTCACTTATGCCTATCACCACTCCGCCTTTGGCTGTGCCGTCAAGTTTTGTTATGGCAAGCTCATTGACCTGTGTGGCAGCTACAAACTCCCGCGCCTGGACAAATGCATTCTGTCCGGTACTGCCATCAAGTACCAGAAGTACTTCATGGGGTGCATCAGGTACTACCTTCTGCATTACTTTCCTGATCTTGGTAAGCTCATCCATAAGGCCTTTTTTATTGTGCAGGCGTCCGGCGGTATCTATTATTACCACATCTGTACCATTGGCCACGGCACTCTGAAGAGTGTCATAGGCCACCGATGCGGGATCAGAGCCAAGCTTCTGTTTCACGACAGGCACACCGGCTCGCTCGCCCCACACCTCCAGTTGATCAATAGCGGCGGCACGGAATGTATCGGCGGCACCGAGCATCACCTTGTTGCCGGCATTCTTAAATTGCATGGCAAGCTTGCCTATGGTAGTGGTCTTGCCAACACCATTCACGCCTACCACCATTATAACATGTGGCTTGTGTCCTTCGGGCACGGTAAAATCCTCAAGCGAAGATTCATTGTCATTCTCTGCCAACATGTCCGTGATTTCCTCTACAAGCATGCCGTTCAGCTCATCGACACTGACATATTTGTCACGGGCCACGCGCTTCTGAAGGCGCTCAATGATACGCAGAGTGGTGTCAAGGCCCACATCAGATGTAAGAAATATCTCCTCAAGGTTATCAAGGAAGTCATCATCGATAGTCTTTTTCCCGGCAAGTGCCCGGGTTATTTTGGCAAACACACCTTGCTTGGTGCGTTCAAGGCCTTTATCAAGTGTTTCTTTCTTCTCCTTGGAGAAAAATTTGAAAAATTTCATCAGTCATGTGTTTTGAACTGCAAATTTACGCATTTTTTTCGACTCCATACCTCCATGGTGCAACAAAAAAGAGCCGTGCCCTGTGAGCACGACTCCCATATGATTTCAATGTCTTGATCAGTCAATCTGAATAACAAGGAAATTGCTTGTACCCCAGAACTTTGCGGGATTCGTTATAACCAAAACCTTTTGTCCGCCATTGTCATCAATACGGTAGCTGTCAACCGGTTGGTTAGTCATTACCTTAGCCTTGGAGCTATGTAGCGGCAGACGGGTAAGTGTACGCTTGTCAACGGCGGTGAAGTACGACATCTCATAGTCGCCCTGCATTATCTTAGTCTTGCGCAGGAATCCGGTCTTGATAATATTGTTGTCCTCAAGCTCCTTCTTCGAGCCTATGGCATAATAACATGTGTTAAGCTCAGTAGTAAGGGCATCGGCCTGCTGGATAGCCTTTTCCTTACCCTCCTTTTCGGTAGCTACGCTCACATTCAGAGAGTCCACAGCCTGATTAAGGTTGGATATCTGGATATTGGCCTGAGCCAACTGATCCTTAAGGCTTCCTATCTCTCTTTCTTGCTGAGCTATCTGAGTCTTAAGCGTTTCTATGGTCTTCAGCAAGGTGCCGTTCTGCGAGTTGCTGTCCTTAAGCTTCTTCTCGAGTTCAGCCAGACGCTGACGGCGCTGTTGCAAAGCCTGACTTACGGCTACGAGGTCATTCTTAATCTGCTCCTTCTTAGATGCCGATTCACCATTGAGGCTTCCGGGAGTAGCCACTATCTGTTCCATCTGCTTGATCTGAGCCATATCGGCTGATATATCATTGATAAGAGCAAACAGGCTGTCCTGTGTGGCAAGCGTGCTGACAAGTTCTTCACGTGTCTGATACAGTGTGGTGGCAGATGTGTCCTCTGCATTCTGCTCCTTATCACTTGAGCCGGAACATGATGCCATAAGCATAACTGAGAGCACACCGGCAGGTATCAATACATACTTTTTCATACGATTTTTTCTTTTAGTTATGAGTCAATGTTTTGAATTAATGTGATATTATATTACTGCTATTCCGCATCACAGACACGGTATTTATTTTTATGCGGCTCCCGTTTGGCAGCGTCCGGTTTGCCCGACAGCACTATAACGATTTCGCCTCTTGGATTGTTTTCAGTGAAATGAGAAATGAGTTCGGAGAGCGAACCGCGCACCGTCTGCTCATGCAGCTTTGATATTTCCCGGGATACGGAGGCCTCTCTGTCAGCGCCACATACTTCGGCGAGCTGGCTCAGGGTCTTTACCAACCGAAGGGGCGATTCGTATATGACCGTGGTGCGGGATTCCGAGGCCAACTCTGCAAGACGGGTGGCGCGACCCTTCTTTTGCGGCAGAAAACCCTCAAAGCAGAACCGCTCACACGGCAGTCCGGAATCCACGAGCGCCGGCACGAATGCCGTGCATCCCGGCAAGGTCACGACATTGATTCCTGCTCTCCGGCATTCACGCGACAACAGGAAGCCGGGATCGCTGATGCCCGGCGTACCGGCATCGGTAATGAGGGCCAGATTCTCCCCGCCTTCAAGGCGCCCCACCAACGAAGCCACGGATGCATGTTCGTTAAACTTATGATGACTCGCCATAGGTGTCTCAATGCCGAAATGGCTCAGCAACGGTTTTGAAGTACGGGTATCCTCCGCTAATATAAGAGAACAGCTTTTCAGCACCTGCACCGCTCTCGGCGACATGTCATCCAGATTACCCACCGGTGTGGGTACCATGTATAGTGTCCCAGCCATAACTATCGGTTGAAACGGGCTGTGATTATAGCCATGAAGTCAGCTACATCCGGGTTTGAAGGCTCCCAGCACAGATCGTTGTAGAAATAATCCTCCACTTCCTCACGTGAATTCATGGCTTCAGCCACATTAAGGGCATCGGCGAAATCAGCGTCACTACCGCCAAAGAGTTCACGGCGGAAACGGAACTTATCATTAAGCGTAAAATTAAATACAGGTTCCGATGATGGGATTGTGACCGTATGACGGCTGTCAGGACGTACATTTATTTCGGGCTGCACCTCGGCATCTTCCTTTTCTTCAAATTCAACCGCATCAGCCCAAGCCTCACTCTGCTGTGCGGCTGCCTCCTCACATGATTTTTCACCGGCAAACTCCGATATGGAACGTATCTTAGCCCTAATCATGTCATCCACGGCCTCCGGAGTGGTTTCCTTCCTATCCAAAGCTAATGTGAGTAATCCTTCAAGTTCATAACAGGTAGCAAGCAGGCGCTTGTAGTCAGCATTCCGATCCATGATTTTACAGTTTTATCGTTTCTAAAATATATTTACCTATAGCGTTCTTAAACGTAGCACGGTCACACGTGAATCCGTTAATCATAACCACAACGATATGCGATGGTTCGCCACGCTCATCTAAAATATATCCGGCAAAACTTTGCACTCCACGCATACTGCCCGTTTTGGCAGCCATGCGCCCCTCAAGTGGCGTTCCCTTCATGAAATTACGCATAGTACCCTCCAAACCTGCCTTGGGAAACAGATCCAGATACCGGTGTCCGTCACGGCTGAGGTACATCCACTCAAGTACATCGGCAAGGAACTTGGGCGATATGCGGTCATGTCGGGACAGTCCGCTGCCATCCTCCACGTAAATTCCTTCGGTTTCGACACCACGCGCATTCCACAGCGACAGTCCTCTCGCCGTGCACCCCTGCCGTGTATCAGAAGGAGCCATAAGCCTCAGAACGCCCTCGGCCATCAAGTTGTCACTGCGGAACATAAGGCTTTTAGTCACCTCGGAAAGCGGTGGCGACATATGTCGGTACAGGAGGGTTGACTCGGCAGTATCATCAGTGGGAACAGCATCGTAAGAAATTCCCGCCCCCTTTTTTCTGATAGCCGAAATGGCTTCACTCCGCATGGCATCGGAGGGATCAGGCATGGCCACAGCCATGCTGCCTTTAGCCTTTGACCCGACATACAGCGTATTGCCATCACGCTTTTTCCTAATGCCACTCCCCTTTACCCTGACTATGTCAAGCGACGGAGTGGGAGGTACGGTACGTCCGGTGGAAAGATTTAACGACATTTTATTGTCCTTATAATTCAGTGCATGATGAGCCGTGCCATATGGGTATGACAGATCTTCGTTCATCCACCCTGACGGTACCTCCTCCTCAAGCGATGTGGTATATGTCACTGTAACCGTACCTGTTATGCTGTCTATCCCAGCAGCACGGACAGCGGCGGCAATGCTGTCAGCGAAGCCCCCGTAATCCTTAAAGTGCGCCGATTCAAGAGTCGGATCCCCCACGGCTCGGACATCTACATTGCCATACAAAATACTATTCTTTATGTAACCCTTAGCGTGCACTGAGGTGACCCATCGGTAGTCAGGCGGATATGTGCTGATTACACCCGCAGTGGTAAGAGCCTTGGTTACGGATGCTGGTACGAATAGAGCCCCGGCATTAACATCCACGAGCACTTCATCGGTACGCAAATCCTTAATATATATACCGGCCTTTGTGGCCGGCTTGCCTGGTATGGCCAAGGGGCAAACCTCCGGCTCAGCGGCAAAGACAGCGGCAAAGGGAAGTGATACAGCCATACATATGGCCATACTCACTAAAATTTTATATAATCTGTGTCTTGTAGTCATATTTTAGCACGAAATTAGGCATTATTTCCGAGCCCGAAAAGGTTTTTGGGCTGTATATTGAATCTGTTTGAATATTTTTCACTAAATTCGCACACTCATAGAGAATCGCTTATATGTAATTATGGTAAGTAAGACCAGAGAAAAACTGATAGAAGTGGCCCGGCAGCTGTTTCTCAACAAAGGGGTGGAGAACACCACTATGAATGATATAGCAGCTGCATCTGACAAAGGTCGCCGTACCATATATACATATTTCAAAAACAAGCGGGAGATCTATAATGCCGTAGTAGAGCAGCAGAGCGAAATACTCGTAAAAGAGCTCAGGGGCATAGCCGCTTCTGACATTACGCCCGAAGAAAAGCTGCGCAAGTACCTCTATTCACGATTCCAGATTCTCACAGAAATACAGCAACGTCCCGAACGGTCAAGATACTTTTTCAACCGTGACCACAAGCGCCTTGAGCGCATACACCGCATGGCTCTGAACAAGGAGCTCGAAATACTGCGTTCAGTGCTCCATGAGGGGGTATCGGCCGGAGTGTTTAAAGCTGACCAGTCAGCCTCACTGCCCATAGTTGAAGCCGTAATGGCTCAGGCTGTAGACTTTACTTCGGTTCGTGACGGACTGATATCGCTAAATATGTCAGGCGAAGATATTCGCAATAGATTAGTGTCATTTATAGTAAACTCTATACTGACACATCCCCAAAATGAACTAACCATCAATTAAACAAGACATGAAATTACTTGAAGGAAAAACCGCTCTTATCACAGGCGCAGCACGAGGCATAGGCAAGGCTTTAGCCCTACGTTTTGCTGCTGAAGGTGCAAATATTGCTTTCACGGACCTTGTTATTGACGAGGCCGGAAAAGAAACTGAGCGTGAAATAGAAGCTTTCGGCGTAAAAGCCAAGGGCTACGCATCGGACGCATCGGACTTCCAGCAGACTAAGGAAATAGTAGAACAGGTAAAGGCCGAATTCGGACGCATTGACATCCTGGTAAATAACGCAGGTATCACTAAGGACGGACTGATGATGCGCATGACTGAAAAGCAGTGGGATCAGGTGATCAACGTTAACCTCAAGAGTGCTTTCAACTTCATCAATGCCGTACTTCCCATAATGCTCCGCCAGCGTTCAGGCAGCATTATCAACATGGCATCCGTAGTAGGCGTGCACGGCAATGCCGGCCAGTCAAACTACGCCGCTTCAAAGGCAGGCCTCATAGCTTTAGCCAAGAGTATAGCCCAGGAGGTAGGCTCACGCGGCATACGCGCCAACGCCATAGCTCCCGGATTCATTGAAACTGCCATGACCGCCGCCCTCCCTGAGGATGTACGTGCCGAATGGACCAAAAAGATACCCCTGCGCCGTGGCGGCAAGGTAGAGGATATAGCCAATGTGGCCACATTCCTTGCATCTGACATGTCAAGCTACGTAACCGGCCAGGTAATTCAGGTAGATGGTGGCATGAACATGTAATCACTTCATACTCCTAACAATCCCATGCTTGCTGACATCAGACGAGCATGGGATTTTTTTGTTTATCCCATTTTTTTTGTACCTTTACAGCCATTTGTATGGCGGGGTACAGCACCTCGCAGCTTTTAGACATAGATATGCTTAGATATAATACTCAGCTAAAGCCACTTCCGCTGCCGGAATACGGGCGTAACATACAGAGCATGGTGGACTACTGTCTCACCATAGAGGATAGGGATGAGCGCACACGCTGCGCACGCTCTATAATTGCCTCCATGGGCAATCTGTTTCCCGAACTGCGCACAAGCGACGGGTGCAATCCGAAATTGTGGGACCACATAGCCATAATGTCCGACTTCAAACTTGACATAGACTTCCCCTGTGAAATTATCCGCGCCGAGAACCTGCATACGCAGCCGGAGCCGGTAAGCTACAACCGTAACAATATACGTTACCGCCACTACGGCAAGAGCCTTGAACGTATGGTGCAGCGTGCAGCAGAGATGGAAGAGGGCGAAGAACGCGACATCCTCATACTGTATCTGGCCAACCATATGAAGAAGCAGATGCTCGCCGTGAATCGTGACGGGGTGGAAGATGAGCGAATATTCAAGGATTTGGCCGATATGTCGCACGGAGCCATAAGGCTAAGCTCGGATACAGTACGCCTACACGAATTCAAGGAGGCTCCGCAGCCGGTTACAGGCAAGAAGAAAAAGAAGAAATAAGGCCACACATATGATAAAAGGCGAGGAATTAACTCCTATAGGGAAGCTCATAAAGCCTCACGGCATCAAAGGCGAGATTACGGCGGCACTTGAATATGACGTGGATCTCACCGGCCTGTCATGCATAATAATATGCGTGGACGGTATATATGTGCCTTTCTTCATTAATTCCGTAAGGCAGAAAGGCCGGGATTCGGTTCTGGTAAGCATTGACGGCGTAAGAAACGAGTCGGAAGCCGCTTCATTTGCCGGCAGCACAATATATGTGCTAAAAGCCGAAATGCCGGAAGACGCAGAAGACGCAGACGGTGTATACCTGTCAGACATTGTAGGCTATACCGTTATAGATGCGTCCAATGGCGTAACAGTAGGCCGGATCACGGATTTCGATGACTCCACTGAAAATGTAGTCCTTATTCTGACTCCCGCACGGAAAGACGCCGACACCATATATATACCTGCCGCCGATGAGTTTTTTGAGGATGTAGATACTGATACACGAACCGTACTGATGAATCTGCCTGACGGCCTATACTAAAACATAAAGCTATGAAAGAATTTGATGAAAATGAAGCCGTGGACTTCATACGCAATAAGGTAGGCACTGACAGCGTAAGAGCTTATTCTGATGATGAGCTGCTCAACATCATAGACATGATATGGGACTTCTATGAAATGAACGGACTGCTTGACATAGATTCGGATTCAGAAAATGATGATGACGATGATGATGTATCAGCATCGGACATATCAGCCTATGTGATACGTATGCTGAAAAAGGACAAAGGCGCCGCCATGAAAGTGGAGGATGTAAACAATATAGTGGAAGCCGAACTCGCATATGAGGAGTGGCTTGAAGAGGATATCTAACCTACCCATATGAAAGGCTTGATACGAATATTTTCCCTCCTGATGCTGGCCGTGGCAATGGCTCCGGCCGCACATGCCCAGATAGAGCTTAATCCATATCCGGATTACAATGAGGAGATATTCATGGATATGGATTTCGAGCCCAACCTTGCCACCCCGTCTGTAGGCAAACAAGAGAAAAAGGCCGTGGCACGCTATGTGAAGAGCGTGGCAGAAACCTACAAAAAGAAATATCGGGTGGATCTCATGCGAGAGGGTGAGGTAATGGTCATAACCATCCCTACCGATGACTTATTTCTCCCGAACGACACTCTCATAACGCGCCGAGGATTCCAGCTGCTCACCCCGCTTCTTGAGCCGATGAAGCAGCCGTACATGTTCAAGGTGGTCTATGCCATACATACGGATGACACCGGCTCCGATTCGTATCGCGAAGCGCTCTCGTCGGCACGCGTGGCTTCTGTATATGACTGGCTAATGGACATGATAGATCAGGCTCAGATATCGGAGGATCTGGTGATAATACCATATTCAATGGCATCAAGTGACCCCTTGGAGTCCAACGACACCCGGGAAGGACGCCGTCAAAACCGGCGGCTTGAATTCTACTTCGTGCCGGGGCCACAGATGATAGAGAAAGCATCAAAAAAGCAATTAAAAGAAATAAAGAAATAATACAGCGCACAATGGCTAAAGAACTTAAGAATCTGACAAAGCGAGCCGATAACTACTCGCAGTGGTACAATGACCTGGTAGTAAAAGCTGATCTGGCCGAGCAGTCGGCCGTACGTGGATGTATGGTAATAAAGCCTTACGGATACGCCATATGGGAAAAAATGCAGCAGACTCTTGACGGCATGTTTAAGGAAACAGGCGTACAGAACGCGTATTTCCCCCTGTTAATCCCCAAGTCATACCTATGCCGTGAAGCAGAACACGTAGAAGGCTTTGCCAAGGAATGTGCGGTAGTGACACATTACCGACTGAAAAATGACCCGGACGGCAATGGCGTGGTAGTGGACCCCGATGCCCGGCTTGAAGAGGAACTGATAGTACGTCCCACATCCGAAACCATAATCTGGAGCACATACAAGAACTGGATACACAGCTACCGTGACCTGCCCATACTCTGCAATCAGTGGTGCAACGTGATGCGGTGGGAGATGCGTACCCGTATGTTCTTACGTACTGCCGAGTTCCTGTGGCAGGAAGGTCACTGCGCACATGCCACAGCCGAAGAGTGCGAAGCCCGCACCGTACAGATGATCAACATCTATGCTGCATTTGCTGAAAAGTACATGGCCATGCCGGTAATCAAGGGCGTGAAGAGTGCCAACGAGCGATTTGCAGGCGCAGTAAATACCTATACTATCGAAGCACTGATGCAGGACGGCAAAGCTCTGCAAAGCGGTACGTCGCATAACTTGGGCCAGAATTTTGCCAAAGCTTTTGATGTGACATTCGTAAACAAGGATAACCAGCCCGAATACGTATGGGCCAACTCTTGGGGCGCATCCACCCGACTCATGGGAGCGCTCATAATGACCCACTCTGATGACAATGGTCTGGTACTGCCTCCGCACCTTGCACCCATACAGGTAGTGATAGTGCCTATATACAAGAATTCCGAACAGCTTGCCGAGATTTCCAAGGCTGTAGAGCCTATAGTGCTCCGCTTGCGCGAAATGGGCATAAGCGTGAAGTACGATGATGCCGAGAATCGCCGCCCCGGATTCAAGTTTGCTGATTATGAACTGAAAGGCATTCCCGTAAGGCTTGCCATAGGTGCGCGTGACCTTGAGAACGGTACAGTGGAGGTGATGCGCCGTGACACTCTTGAAAAGTCAGAACGTGAGCTGTCAGGCATAGAGCTTTATGTGCGTGATCTGCTTGAGGAAATACAAGCCAATATATTTGACAAAGCCTTAAAGTATCGTGAATCGATGACTCGCACTGTCGACACCTACGATGAATTCAAGGAAGAGATAGAAAAGGGCGGCTTTATACTCGCCCACTGGGACGGCACTCCGGAAACCGAGGAACTCATCAAAAACGAAACCAAGGCCACCATACGCTGCATACCGCTTGAGGGCGACACCACTCCGGGCGTGTGCATGGTTACAGGAAAGCCATCGGCCCGCCGAGTGATATTTGCACGTAACTATTAATAGTTTGTTTAACAGCTAATGCCATCACACGCCCCGGTTATAGCCATAGTTGTACCCTGCTACAACGAGGAGCAAGCACTTCCCATAACTGTCCGGCAGCTTAGGGATGTGCTTGACCGCATGGCGTCAGCCGGAAAAGCATCTATAGACAGTTTCATACTATGCTGTGATGACGGTAGCCGTGACAGCACGTGGCAAGCCATTGAACACCTGCACCTTGATGACAAGAGGGTAAAAGGCATAGCCTTGGCGCATAACCGTGGGCATCAGAACGCCCTGTTAGCCGGGCTGCTCACGGCAAAAGACCTGTGCGATGCGGCCATATCCATTGATGCGGACCTTCAGGATGACCCTGAAGCCATAATAAGAATGGTGGATGAATACCTGAACGGCGCTGAAATAGTGTATGGGGTACGGGCTTCAAGAGTAATAGATACAGCCTTCAAGCGAAATACAGCCAGACTGTTCTACCGATTCCAGAAATCCATGGGGTTCGAAACGGTATATGACCATGCTGACTACAGGCTTATGAGCCGGAGAGCTCTTGAACTGCTGTCAGAATACGGCGAGAGCAATCTGTTTCTGCGAGGCATAATACCGCAGATAGGGCTTAAGACAGCCATAGTGAAATACGACAGACATGAACGTGTGGCCGGAGAATCAAAATACCCGTTGGCCAAAATGCTAAGTTTCTCCATTGACGGCATAACCTCATTCTCTTCCACACCCATACGCATGATATTCTTCGTGGGGCTGATTCTTCTCTTGCTTGACATAGTAATGTCCGTGTATGTGTTCATATCATACTTTGGTCATGATGTAATACCCGGGTGGACATCACTTATGCTTTCCGTATGGTTCCTTGGAAGCTTGATTCTCATGGGGCTGGGCATAGTAGGCGAATACATAGGGAAGATATTTGTAGAGGTGAAACACCGGCCTCGCTATGCCATACGTGATTATCTGATAGACTGAACTTTTATGACACAAAAAGAATTATACCGACGTCTGGCTGAAGCTGCCGGATGTGACATCAAGGAGGCAGAGGAGCTGCTAAGCGCTACGGTGCTATCGCTCAGCGAGCTGTGCGCATCAATGGATGCCGTGGCAGTGCCGGGATTCGGCACATTCATGCCGGTAAAAAAAGAAGAGTGTGTGACAACCAATGCGCAGACGGGTGAGCGGGTATTGAATCCGCCCGCCATAAAAGTAAAGTTCAATCCGAGCGTACTGCTCCGTAAGCAATTTGAAGGATGAATGAGAAGATAACGATTCAGCGTTTCGCTGCGCATGTAGCCGGCAGGACAGATATAAGCTTTGATGTCAGCCTCAAATTTATACGTGCACTGTTCGGCACAGTAGCTGAGGAGCTCCATAAAGGAGAGCCTGTGAGCATCAAAGGTTTGGGCACATTCGCTCTTTCACACGCGCCTGGTAATCCGGTTGACTTCCAGCCGGCAAAGACATTTTCCGACACGGTGAATGCACCCTTTGCCATGTTTGAGCCGGAAGTCTTGGCCGCTGATGTGACTGATGAAATGATAGGATTAGAAAAGGCCGAAGAAACTGAAACTACGCCGGCACCCGCTTCTGAGCCGGAAAGAATCCAAGAGCCACCTTGTGTACCCGCCGAGGAGAAAGAACATGAAACTGCCCTCCCGACAGACCCTGCTGATACCGATACAGATGATGTTGATGACATACGGCCTGAAGAGGCTAATACGCAAGCCGAGCCTGAAGTGTATCCAATGCCACCCATCCCTCCGGTGCCTCCTATACCGTCATATCAGCCACAGATACGACAGGACGAGCAGCTGCCACCGCTATTTGTGGGCCAAGAACTCCCTATAACCTCCCAAGCCGATACGGAATATCCACAGGAAGATGAAGAGCTGTATGCACCCCCTCAGAAGGAGAGCCGGGCAAGCCGTTTTGCTTACGGACTTATAATAGGAGTGGTTTTGGCCTTAGGCCTCATGGCGCTGCTTCTGGTGCTGTATACCGCCTTGTCATAAGCGGTACATTTAACATGATAAACTAATAATAGCTAAAATTAACATCCATTTCCCGCATATTGGTTGTTATTATAGTTAATTTTGTAGGCACCGAAAAGGGATGCATCACTATGCCGTCACTTTTCTGAAATTTTTGAATATCAATAAACAGTAACAGTCATCATAGATTCATTATGAACGAACCCGTTAATATTCGCGAGCTGAATGATTTGGTAGCGAGTAAGAGTAACTTTGTAAATCTTGTGACCAGCGGAATGGGACAAGCCATCGTTGGGCAGAAGCATCTTGTAGATTCCCTTCTGATAGCTCTTCTTGCCAATGGCCATGTACTCCTTGAAGGCGTGCCCGGTTTGGCCAAGACCCTTGCTATAAAGACACTCGCAGAAGTTATCGATGCAAAATACAGCCGTATACAGTTTACACCTGACCTTCTTCCGGCCGACGTCATAGGTACCATGATGTACAGCGTTCAGAAAGAGCAATTCCAGATAAAGCGCGGCCCCATATTTGCCAACTTCGTGCTGGCCGATGAAATAAACCGTGCCCCGGCCAAGGTACAGAGCGCACTGCTTGAGGCCATGCAGGAACGTCAGGTTACAATAGGCGAGTCCACATTCAAACTTGACAGTCCTTTCCTTGTAATGGCCACACAGAACCCCATAGAACAGGAAGGTACATATCCGCTGCCCGAAGCGCAGGTGGACCGCTTCCTTCTGAAGGTAGTCATAGGCTATCCTACCAAGGATGATGAAAAGCTCATAATACGTCAGAACATATCGCCCGTAAAGCGTGAGATAACTCCCCTTCTGCGTCCGGAAGAAATTATTGATGCACAGAAAGTAGTAGAACGGATATATCTTGATGAAAAGATAGAAAGGTACATAGTGGACATAGTGTTTGCCACCCGCTATCCGTCAGATTACGGGCTGAAAGACCTTGAAGGCATCATTTCATTCGGTGCATCGCCCCGTGCATCCATAGGCTTGGCCCGTGCCGCACGTGCATACGCATTCCTGCGTCAGCGTGGTTATGTGATTCCGGAGGACATCCGTGCCGTAAGCCATGATGTGCTCCGCCACCGTATAGGATTGTCATATGAGGCCGAAGCCAACAACATCACGGCCGATGAGATAATATCAGAAATACTTGACAAGGTAGAGGTGCCTTGAGCATACTTTCACTCAAGTCCTGAACAAACCCTAAAGGCGGAATATGGAAGCAAGTGAACTTCTCAAGAAAGTACGTAAGATAGAGATTAAGACAAGAGGTCTGTCCCAGAATATATTTGCCGGTGAATACCATACGGCATTCAAGGGTCGCGGCATGACATTCTCTGAAGTCAGGGAATACCAGTACGGCGATGATATACGTGATATAGACTGGAACGTGACCGCACGCCAGAATCATCCTTACGTTAAAGTATATGAGGAGGAACGCGAACTGACTGTTATGCTGCTTGTGGACGTGTCACGAAGCCGTCTGTTCGGTGCTGAAGGCGAGGAGAAGCGGGAAATGATAGCCGAAGTGGCTGCCACCATAGCCTTCTCAGCTATTCAGAACAATGATAAGATAGGTGTGATATTCTTTTCTGACAAGATAGAAAAATTCATCCCGCCAAAGAAAGGAAGGAAGCACATCCTATTCATTATCAGCCAGCTGCTTGACTTCACTCCCGAAAATACCGGTACTGATATATCGAACGTGCTGAAATACTTCACTGATGCGCTGAAAAAGCGGTGTACCACATTCCTGATATCTGACTTTATCGATGAGAAGGACTACTATAAGTCAATGTCCATAGCATCAAACAAGCATGATGTCATAGCTATCCAGATATATGACAAGCGTGACAGCCAGCTTCCGCCGGTAGGACTGATGAAGGTGGCCGATCTTGAAACCGGCCGTGAGCTATGGTTTGACACTTCATCAAAAAGCGTACGCAAGGCATACAGCAAATGGTGGTATGACCGGCAGCAGCGCATGAACGAAACACTGATGCGCTGCAAAGTGGATGTGGCATCCATTACTACAGATGAGGACTATGTCAGGGCGCTCATGTCACTTTTCCAAAAAAGAGGAGTAAGATGAAACTGAAATCCAACCATATATTATGCATTGCTCTGCTGATGCTGTCGTTTGTGGTATTCATGCCTGTCATGGCATCCAAATATACCGTAAAGGCCCGGCTTGACTCCACATACTTGCTCATGGGCAAGCAGACGGCGGTACACCTCGAGATTATAGGTGAACTTGATGGGTCAGGCCGGTTGCTGGCCAATGACTCGATGTGGTGTGATGTAGAGCTCGTAGGCATGACTGAGCCTGAAATCAAGGATCTTGGCAACGGACGTAAGGAGCTTACCCGCGACATGATTATACAAGCCTTCGATTCCGGGCTTTATACCCTGCCGCCACTCATATATATACAAGGCGCTGACAGCATGGAGGCCAACAAGCTTGTACTTAAGGTGCTCCCCGTAAACGTGGATACCATGCTTACGGTACATGATTATGCCGATGTGGCATCAGCCGGCTCTAAGTTCTTTGATTTCATGCCTGACTGGGTTACCGATTACGGACTGTGGATATTGCTTGCGCTGATAGTTATAGGCTTGTCAGTATTTGTATACCTCAAATGGCTCCGCAAGGGCAAGATACCTCTCATTCCTGTCAAGAAACCCATACCGCCGTACCAGATGGCTATGCAGGAATTACAGACCCTGCAGTCGCTTCAGCTTTGTGAACGTGGCGAGGAAAAAGAATTCTATACACGCCTCACCGAGATTCTACGTAAGTATCTTGACGGACGGTTTGGCATTAACGCCATGGAAATGACCTCGACAGAGATACGCAAGGCCATACGTCATAACGAAACCACTCGCATGTCAGAGAGTCTGATGGCAAACGTTCTGGAAACGGCTGACTTTGTAAAATTCGCCAAAGTACGGCCACTACCTGATGACAATATATCGGCATTCAATTCAGCCGTAAAATTTATTGAAGACACTAAGCCGGCACCCACTGAGGACGAGGACAAAGCTAAAGACGCCAAGGAAGGTGAACCGAACAACAAAAAATAAGTGAATATGCTTTTTGCGCATCCGAAATATCTATGGCTACTCCTTATAATACTGCCCTATATAGGGTGGTACATATGGAGGCACCGCAGTGAACACGCATCTATCGGTATTTCCACACTTGCCCCACTGCTTAAGCGTACCTCATATAAGGTATGGCTGATGCACGGCATGTTTGTGCTCAGATGCATGCTCATAACCTGTCTGATTATAATTTTGGCTCGCCCGCAGACTCATGACAGCTGGAGTTCATCGCGTACCGAGGGTACCGACATAGTCATAGCCATGGACATATCCACAAGTATGCTTGCCCGCGACTTCAAACCTGACCGTTTTGAAGCTGCAAAAGAGATAGCCGCAAAGTTTGTATCCGGACGCGAGAATGACAATATGGGGCTTGTAATATTTGCCGGCGAAAGCTTCACAGCCGTACCTATGACTACTGACCGCGGCCTGCTCGCCAACTATATAAGCGACATGCGCATGGGTATGTTACAGGACGGTACCGCTATAGGCGACGGACTTGCCACAGCCATTAACCGCATAAAGGAAGGCAAAGCCAAGTCAAAGAGTATAATCCTGCTTACTGACGGCTCTAACAATACCGGCAATGTGGCACCTCTTACGGCTGCCGAGATAGCTAAGAAACTTGGCATAAAGGTATACACTATAGGTATAGGCACCAACGGCAATGCGCCCTATCCTGCCGAGAATGAATTCGGGCGTATAACGTTTGTGAATATGCCGGTGGTCATTGATGAGGCCACGCTGCAAAACATAGCAGCCACAACCGGAGGAAAATATTTCCGTGCTACGGGTAACGCCGTGCTCAGTCAGATATTCAAAGAAATCGACTCGCTGGAAAAGTCGGAAATAGATGTCAGAAACTTTACTCACACTGAGGACAACTATCTACCGTGGGCATTCCTGGCTCTGCTGTTACTGGCACTGGAGTTGGTGGCACGAAACACTATACTACGTACCATTCCTTAAAAACGAATATACGATGGTAAGATTTGCAAATCCACATCTACTATATCTGCTTCTTCTCATACCGGCATTAATAGGCCTGTATGTGTTGGCTGTGTACAGCCGGAAAAAGAAGCTTGAGAAGTTCGGGCACTACAAAGTGATATCGCGTCTGATGCCTGATGCATCGAAGTATATGCCCTCGGTAAAAATGGTTATTGAACTGTTGGCTTTAGGACTGATCGTAGTGGCGTTAGCACGTCCATACTCCCCTGCTCCGCTTACGGCCAACGCCTCTGAGGATACTACGGAAGGCATTGAAGTGATGATTTGTTTTGATGTGTCGAACTCCATGCTGGCATCATCTACCGATGATCCGCGCGGGGTAAGCCGCATGCAGCGTGCCAAATTCATTCTTGAAAAGATAATTGACAAGATGCGCAATGATAAGGTAGGACTGATAGTATTTGCGGGCGACTCCTATACACAGCTTCCTATTACTTCTGACTACATATCGGCCAAAATGTTCCTTAACAGTATCGATACCGGGATGGTACCCACACAAGGCACCGCCATAGGCGCGGCTATTGACATGGCCATAAATTCGTTCACGCCTGAAAGCGAGTTTCAGAAGGCCATTGTTCTCATAACCGACGCGGAGAATTTTGAGGACAATCCTATCGAGGCTGCCAAACGTGCTGCCGAAAGCGGAATACAGATAGACGTTATAGGCGTAGGTACTGCTGCCGGTACTCCCATACCGGTAAATATAACCGGCTCCGAATTCATGAAGGATGAAACCGGACAAGATATAACGACAGCGCTTGATGAAAAGATGGCTGAGGAAATAGCCAAGGCCGGCAAGGGTATCTATATACAAGGTGGCTCAAGTTCCGCCGTATCAGAACTCACCGATCAGCTTTCCACCCTTGCCAAAAAAGAATATAAGCGCAGTTCATCGCCTAATCCGGCAAGTGAATTGTTTCCTATTGCTATTTCATTGGCGCTTATTCTCCTGCTTATAGATATGCTTCTGCCTTACAGTAAGATTGAGCTTCTTAGAAAGTTTACTTTCTTCACAAAGAAATAATATACTATGCGCACTATAATACTATTCATAATATCAATAATATGTTCGTTCATCCCGCCAGCAGCATCTGCGGCTGATGGGAACAATGAAGTCCGCACTACCAAACAGGAGCGCAACCTCATTAACGAAGGCAACAAGCTTTACGGCCAGAAGCGCTTTTCAGAGGCGGAAGTCCTATACCGGAAGGCTCTTGCCGCGAGCCCGCTATCGGAAACGGCTGCATACAATCTGGCCACTACCCTTATACGGCAGTCAGGCTCTGCGGATCCTAACAACGGAAACAATCCGGTGCAGGAAGCCATGACCCTGTTACAGCAGATAGCCGAGAACGGCAAGGATGCATCGCTTGCCGAACGATCCTTCTATAACCTTGGCAATCTTGCTTTCAATGCCAACCAGTATGAGCAAAGCATAGAGATGTACAAGGGTGCCCTGCGTAAGAATCCTGACAATGACAAAGCCCGTGAGAATCTCCGTCTGGCTCAAAAGAAGCTTCAGGAGCAGAAGAACAATCAAAATCAGCAGAACCAGAATCAGCAGCAGAATCAGGATCAAGACAAGCAGGATCAGAACAAGAATCAGGACAAACAGGATCAGAATAAAGATCAGAACCAGGATAAACAGCAGCAGAAACAGGATGAAAAGAAGCAGGATCAGCAGCCGCCTCAGCAACAATCGGGCATAAGCGACGCCAATGCTGAAAAGATTCTGAAAGCTATGGAAAATGAGGAGGCGGCTACCCGTAAGCGTGTGGAAGCACAGCGCAAGAAAGGTGCCAACCCGTCACGACGTCAGCCCATCAAGCCCTGGTAAAAACATCTCCGTTCAACTTATTATGAGAACCCTACATAACAGATTGCTACTCCTTATCCTGCTGACTCTGACATGTGTCGGAGCTATGGCGCAGGTTTCATTCACAGTCAGTGCTCCGCAAAAAGTATCCGTAGGTGAGAAATTTGCCGTTACATATAGAGTGAAAAATGGTGAAGGATCCGGCTTAAAGGTGCCGCAAATCAATGGCTGCACACAGATATTCGGCCCGGCAGTATCCTCCAGCAGCAGTTTCTCTGTGATAAACGGACATACGGAGAAACGCTCGGTCATAGACTATACCTATACCTACCGCGCGGATAAGGAGGGCACCTATACCATTGGCGAAGCATCCGTGACCGTTGACGGGAAGCGAATGACCACCCGTCCGGTAAGCATAACCATCGGCCCGGCCAAAGCCGGAAGTTCGGCACAGCCGGATGATCCGCGCGCCTCCCGACAAGGAGCCGTGGATATGGAGGACATATCTACCCAGTCAGCTGACCGCTCAGTGTCAAGCAGTGATGTGTTTGTACGCATAATCCTGTCCAAGCCCACTGCATATGAACAGGAAGCCATAGAGTGCACCATAAAACTATATACCAAGTACTCGATATCATCATTCTTCCCCACACGGCAGCCAAGTTTTGACGGCTTCCTTATAGAAGAGATGAACCTGCAGCCCTCACTTAACCAGGTAGAGGTATACAACGGGCAGAAATACATGACGGCACTCTTGAAGAAATGTATAATATTCCCACAGAAGTCAGGCAAGCTCACTATCAATTCAGGCAACTATGACATTGACGTAGTGCAGTATGACAATGTCAATATGGGACTGTTCTCAGTACAGACCCCTCAAGAGCGGAAGATAAAAGTAAGTTCAAATTCAGCCTCCATAGATATACGTCCGCTCCCGCAGCCACAGCCCGAAGGGTTTACCGGAGCTGTAGGTACATTCAGTATTGACAGCCGCATGCTCGGCAGTTCATACCGCACCAATGATCCGGCCACGCTGATATACACCATAAGCGGAACAGGAAATATCAAGTATATTAAGGAACCTGTAATAGACTTCCCGTCAGAGTTTGAGCAATATACTCCCAAAGCCGATATCGATGCACGTGTATCAGGCAACAATGTCACCGGGAAAATGACTATTGAATATACATTTGTTCCACAGGCTGTAGGCGATTTCACCATAGGCAGTGACAAGTTCGTGTATTTTGACATAAACGAGAAGCGCTACGTAACCCTCACCACTCCATCATATAACATTAAAGTGGCAAAGGGGGCATCGCAAAGCACCACTACCCGAAAGGATGTGGAGCTAAAGAACACGGATATACTTCATATATATACCGGCGACAAAGCAGCTTCAAAGGAGCATACTTTAGTCATTGCACAATGGTGGTACTGGATGATATATGTATTACTCATATGTGGTGTAATAGCCGTATTGGCCGTCAACCGAAGAAATATCCGCCGCTCAGCCGACATAAAAGGCATGAAGCTGGCTCGCGCAAGCAAAGTGGCACGTAAGCGTCTGAAGTTAGCCAAAGAGTATATGACAGGCAAGCAGAATGAAAAATTCTATGAGGAAATGCTCCGTGCCGTATGGGGTTACCTGAGCGACAAGCTATCCATCCCGGCATCGCAGCTGTCACGTGACAACGTAGCAGCTGAACTGACATCGTACGGGGCTACAGAAGACACTGTCAATGACATGATAGACGTGCTTGATGAATGTGAAATGGCCAGATACACGCCATCGGCCACTCCGGAACAAGCCGAAAGGATATATGATAAGGCATCACAAGCCATAAACGCCCTTGAAAACGTGAAACGTCAGAAATAACCCCCATATGAAACGACTGATACTATCACTGATTATAGCCACAAGTTCCATATTAGGAGCCATGGCCGGGTCATTAGATGAAAGAGCTGACTCCGCATATGCTTCAGATAACTTTACCGAGGCCGAAGCTCTATATCGTCAAGCCATAAATGAATACGGAGCATCAGCCAAGCTCTATTATAACCTGGGCAACGCATCATACCGTAACGGCAAACAGGGCGAGGCCGTGCTCAACTATGAACGTGCCCTCCGGCTTGACCCTACGGATGAGAAAGCTCGCGCCAATCTTAACTTTGTCAACTCAAAACTCATTGACAAGCCCGGCGAACGCGGAACTTTTCTCGGCAATGCTATGGACAGTATTGCACTGTCAGCCCACGCTGACACTTGGGCGTGGATAGCGCTCTTGCTGTTCGCACTCTTCATAGCCGGTACATTGGCCTACTTCTTTGCATCTGCAATCCTGCTCAGGAAAATAGGATTTTTCGGAGGCATATTACTGCTGATACTTTCAGTATGCGCTCTAATAATATCATCACATGCCCAGAGCATATCACAGTCCAAGGACTATGCCGTAATCACTGCACCCTCCACCATACTCAGCACCACACCACGAGCCCCCAAGAACCGTACGGAAGAGGCCATGCTGCTTCACGAAGGTACCAAAGTAAACATCCTTGACAGCGTGGCATCAAAATCTGACAGCGTACAGGTGATGTGGTACGATGTAAAAGTGGACAATGAACATAGGGCATGGATATCATCGCGCGATGTAGAAATCATATAAATATCATGATTTTGACAGGATATTCGCTGTTTTATTAAAATTTCCACCGATTTATTTGTTTTTCTAAAGAAAAGGATATATTTTTATTCCCATAAACTATTTGAAACATAATTTTACTAATCAATAAAATTTTAAAACCATGGCTAAAACTATCTCTTTCAATGAGCTCCGCCGTCTAAAAGACAGCTTGCCTGATGGCGCTACACACCAGATTGCCGATAAACTCAATATAACAGTACAGACTGTAAGAAATTACTTCGGAGGCAGCAACTATGAATTCGGAAAGAACTGTGGCGTACACATCGAACCCGGTCCTGACGGAGGTATCGTAGTGCTTGATGACACCACCATCTATGATATGGCTGTGGATATCCTTCAGAAGCAGAAAGGCGAATAATCCCCCTACGATTTTTTTCAATACCACAACGGTTACTTATTCTCCCCTCTCCTTAACCTCTCCAATCTGCACTTAACATGACTGCCAGCACCGACCGCCTTATAACCGTGGCAATACACACGTATGACCACGCCATAGAGCTAAAACAGATTCTTGAGTCACATGACATAAAGGTGGTTCTGCAGAACATAAATCTGGACAATCCGGTGGTATCGGCCGGTATGCGTGTCCGTATAAGGGAATGTGACTTGCCCGCAGCACTGCGTATTATAGAGAATCCTGAAATATTCAACACATCCGATACCGCCACAGATACCGCCCGCGTCAAGTCAATACTCGTGCCTATTGATTTCTCGCCCTATTCAGAACATGCCTGCCGGATAGCATTCGATATAGCTTCAAGACACAAAGCATCAATACTGTTACTCCATACATTTACTGACCCCGTATATGCAAGCGTCTTACAGATGTCGGACGCCTTGACGTATGAGGTAGATGATATTGAGACGCATAAAGTATATGTGAGCGAGGCTGACAAAATGATGTCAGAGTTTTCCGACAAGCTCCGTAATCTTATAAAAACCGGCGAACTACCTCCTGCAAAATTCACTTATGAGATTCAAGAGGGCATACCGGAAGAAGTAATCAACACACAGGCCAAGGAATGCACCCCACTATTGATAGTGATGGGCACAAGAGGCGCGGACAAGAAGGAACGTGAATTGGTAGGCAGCGTCACTGCCGAAGTACTTGACACATGCCGATTCCCTGTATTCACTGTACCTGAAGGCATGTCATACCACAACCTGTCGGAAATACGCCGCATACTCCTATTCTGTGATGTAGATCAGGAAGACATGTTGGTGCTTGAACGCTTACGCACACTTCTGGCTACAACCGATACTCGGATAACACTTGTCAATATCCCGTCAAAAAAGACGGCTCCAAATATGACAGCTCCCCTTGAATCACTTAAACGGTACTTTGTGGAGCACTATCCCACCATGATATTTGACACCGCTTGCTTGGCTCCGGCTACTGTGGAAGAGGACTTTGCAAGAATAGCATCATCACAGCACATAGATCTGATAGCTGTACCCAACAAGAAGAAAAACGTTTTTGCCCGGCTTTTCAACCCCGGTATAGCACATAGGCTACTGTTTCGCACAGATAGCCCTATGATAGTGATACCGGTGTGATAAGTCGCGCCTGAGTCAGTCACGTCGGGTAATGCACGCCCCTATGGAATTGAGGCGTGCATCAATAGCTTCATATCCACGGTCTATCTGACTGATATTGCCTATTTCGCTCGTACCGTTTGCGGACATCGCAGCAAGCAGCATGGCTATACCGGCACGTATGTCCGGCGAGAGCATCTTGTTGGCACGCAGTGGAAATTTATGGTCAAGCCCTATCACCACTGCACGGTGTGGGTCACAGAGCATTATTTGGGCACCCATATCAATCAGTCGGTCCACGAAGAACAGTCGGCTCTCAAACATTTTCTGATGTATGAGCACACTCCCCTTGCATTGCGTAGCCACTACGAGCATTACACTCAGCAAGTCCGGAGTAAGCCCTGGCCATGGTGCATCAGCCACATTGAGTATTGACCCGTCAAGCGCAGTTTCAATTTCATATGTATCTGACGCAGGGATAAATATGTCATCACCCTTGCGCTCTATGGTGATTCCCAGTCGGCGGAATGCATCCGGGATTATACCGAGATTTTCATATGACACATCCTTAATCAGCAATGCACTCTGCGTCAGAGCCGCCATACCTATAAAACTGCCCACCTCTATCATGTCAGGCAGTATTCTATGATTGGCACCATGCAGTGATTCGGTTCCGTGCACCGTAATAAGATTTGAGCCCACACCGTCTATACGGAGCCCCATCATAACAAGCATTTTACATAGCTGCTGAATATAGGGTTCGCAAGCGGCATTGTATATAGTGGTATCACCCTGCGCCAAGGCAGCAGCCATTATAATATTGGCCGTACCCGTTACAGAGGCCTCGTCAAGGAGCATGTATGCACCTTTGAGCTTTTTATCGGCAGGCGCCTCAAGCAGATATGCACATTTATCAGAATCATATGTCATTTTAGCGCCAAGCCGAATCAATCCGGTTATGTGTGTATCCACCTTCCGGCGCCCTATTTTATCACCACCGGGCTTGGCAAAATAGGCTCTGCCAAATCGGGCCAGAAGCGGACCCACCACCAATACCGAGCCGCGCAGTGAGGCGCAGCGTCTTACAAAGTCCTCACTATATATGTACTCTGTATTTATGTCATCAGCCTTGAAAATGTATTTCCCTTTCTCTATATGCCACACCTTCACTCCCATAGCTTCTATGAGTTTGATCAGGTTATGGACATCAAGAATCTCCGGAACATTGGTTACAGTTACTTCATCAGAGGTAAGCAGAACCGCACTTATTATCTGTAGCGCTTCATTCTTAGCTCCCTGTGGTACTATTTTACCATTAAGGCGATGACCGCCTTCTATTATAAATGTGCTCATGGCAGTATTATCATATATGATCCACTTCGGCATACAGTGTTATGCCAAACTTATTTCTTACACTCTCACGTATTTCGTTTTCCAGAGCCAGAATCTCTTCCGGCAGGGCTTTTCCGGTAGCATTTACCAGAACAAGCGGCTGCTTGTGCCATACCGCAGCATTCCCACGGGAAGCACCTTTGAGTCCGCACTGCTCTATAAGCCATGCCGCAGGAATCTTTATTCCATGGGCAGTTACGAAATGAGGTACCTTCGTATGAGGGCCATGCTCATTTTCAGCCACGAGTTCTATCGAAGCAAAAATCTCACCGCTCACCACCGGATTTTTGAAAAAGCTACCGGCACTCCCCACCTCTGCAGGCTCGGGCAACTTTTCATGTCGCACAGATATTATTTCATTTCGTACATCAAGCGGGGTTATATCATGGCCACGTGAGGACAATGCTGCGGAAAGGTTACCATACTCAAGCTTGGGGGAACCGTTTTTTGACAAGAGGATACGGATCCCCGTCACTATATAGCGCATACGGTTTTCCGGTTCCTTAAACATGGAATAGCGGTAAGCATAGCCACAGTCCGCAGCTTGAACAGTCACGAATCTATTCTCCAATACATCGTAACATTCCACGGCTTCAAGCACATCCTTTATCTCCACGCCGTATGCTCCTATATTCTGTACGGCAGCTGCACCGGCGTCGCCCGGTATGGCTGACAGATTTTCTATACCCCAAAGCCCGGCTTCAGCCGCACGCCTTATAACGGAATCGAATTCCACACCGGATCCTACTATCAGACGTACGGCGCCATTACCCACAGGTTCCATGTCAAAGTCAAGTATGCTTGAATGAAGCAGCGTACCGTCATAATCGCCGGTAAAAAGCATATTACTGCCGGCTCCTATACATCTGTACGGATTATCACCCATAGATGCAAATATTACCGGCAGATCCTTTGCCTCGGTATAGTCTATCCATCTGCGGCACTTCACATCCATACCGAATGTATTGAATGCCTTTATATTAAAGTAGGGTATCTCTGTAATCATATACCATCAGAATTGGAAATAAATAAATGGCGTAACGTCCTCTGTCATAAACTCTATGACCCACTGTACGGCTATGATGAAGACTATCAGCTTTAACCACCACGGGGACGATACGAATAGCTCCTGACACTTCCTGTGCCAGCTACGGGGTATACTGTGAGCCGCTATGATTATGACCATCAGTATAAACCATACGTATCGGACTTTGATAAAGGGTACAAAATACGCTATATCAAAATTCGTGAATATGTTATTAATTATCAGAAACGAATCATGCAGCGAATCGGCCCTGAAGAATACAAACAGCAGGGATACATATAGCATGGTCAAGGCCCAGCTTACAGCCTTTACGGGCCATGTATCAGGTATCTTTGACAGCCACGGACGGCACATTTTGTGTACGGCAAGTCCGATGCCATGCGCACCGCCCCATAGCACAAACTTCCATGCAGCGCCATGCCACAACCCGCCTATGAGCATGGTAAGGAAGTTGTTAACATATGTCCTTACAGTGCCCTTTCTATTACCGCCTAACGGAATGTAGACATAATCACGGAGCCATGATGACAGCGATATATGCCATTTTCGCCAAAACTCAGTTATATTCTTTGACTTGTACGGGAAGTCAAAATTCAAGCTCAGGCGGAATCCCATTATCAGCGCTATACCTATGGCCATATCAGAATAGCCCGAGAAGTCACAATATATCTGCATGACATATCCCACAAGCCCCATCAGTGTTTCAAATCCGCTGTAACCGGTAGGCGACTGGAATATCAAATCGTTATATTGCGCTATATAGTCGGCTATCACGGCCTTCTTTATAAGACCTAATATAACTAACCACAAGCCGGCATACATTTCATTTGCCGTAGCATGCCGGTTCTCCTTAAGCTGAGGCAGGAAATAGTCAGCCCTGACTATAGGCCCGGCAACGAGCGCAGGGAAAAAAGACAGGAAGAACGCATATTCAAGCCACGATGCAGTAGGCTTTACGCGCTCCTTATATACATCCACTATGTAACTTATGGACTGAAACGTATAAAATGATATGCCTACCGGAAGAATTATGTCAAGCGGCTGGAAATTGCCTCGCACCATAGCGTTCCAATTCCACAGAAAGAAATTGGCATACTTGAACAGGCACAGTATGGACAGAGAAAAACATATGGATGCTATAAGGCATAGCTTCTTCTGCCACTGCCGGGGACAGCGTACAAGAAGTCGTGACAGTACCCAGTCAAGCAGCGACGTACACACCAGCAGAAGGAAAAACATATAGCTTGACTTGTAATAGAAGTACAAGCTGAATGCCACTACGAATATCATCATCTGAACCTTTCGGTTCTTAAGCAGTGCATAAACAGGCAGAAATACTACAAACAGAGCCCAAAACAGCCCGCTTGAAAACAGCATGGGGCTTGACGCCTCATACTTGAGCATTTCCCATATGTTTAGCACTATCTGATGAAAATCCATAATCCGTATGTACTAATGTTTTGGCTGAAGCACTACCACAGTTTCCGGACGGGCCTTAACTCCGGGTGCGGGCATTTTCATTTTTATGGGGTGAGCCGCATGTTCAGGCATCCATCGGGCTATACTGTCAAGCCACTTAGCTGCCGATTCATGCGTGGGGTGAGCGCCATCCTTGGCACGGTCAAAATGCATTCCGTCCGATAGGAAGAAACATCCCGGCTTTACGTTCTCAGCTATAAGCTCATTGATTCCGGTATCCTTTTTCCAGTTGGGAGGGCCTATCCACAGATACGGTATGTCACCTATCTGACTCAGAAATTCCTTTACATACTTATCACGCTTAGCTTTAATATCACGGACAAAAAGTTCATTGCCTCCAAGGCTGATGAATATGAATGACGGATTGAAACGCTTCAGGAACACCTTTAGCGTATCGCATGTGCCCCAGTATTCCGATGATGAACTGTACCATATGACAGAATTCAGCCTGTGTCCGTTAGCCTTGGCATAGGCCGCCAAGCGTGGATTAAGGCCTTCAAGCATTGAATCCCCTATTATCAATATGTTCTGCGATGCCGTATCGAGTGGAGCCGGAAATGCAGGCTTGACATCTGACTTCGCCTCAGCCACCGCCCCTGTACCATCGGCATCCGCTGTGGATACTGCCATAAGATTCTCAGCTATAGGAGTCTGCTTGATCTTATAACCGAATATGCAGGGCGATTCGGCAAAAGATATTGCCGCTATAACGACCAACGCAATGGTTATAATTGACCAGACGCCAAAGTATTGTTTCCGCATATTTCAGTAGTTCATGGATATATGCGCGAAGTTAACAATTAATTCCCATTCGTGAAAATCAGAATGTGACATGTAGTGCAATACGTACACCGCTACGGTCAATACCCGGATTGTCACGGTAGGTCAATCGCCACACATAGTCTACCCTGAGTATCTTAAATATATTGTCCAAGCCCACACCGGCCTCCATGTACGGTGTATGCTTCATAGCCATGGTATGTGACACTTCCGGGAAGCGGAAAAGCCCGTCGTTATACTCAGGATTGTTTCGCTTGCTAAGATGCCCCCAAATGCCTCTGAACGAGAAGGCTTCCCTGAGTTTCAGTTTATTGAGCAGTGGTATGTAATTCAATATGGCGCCATTGGCCCAATATGTGAAATCCCATGCCGCATAGCTGTCATTGATAAACTCCATGGCATTCATCAGTGAGAAACTTTCCGGCTGTATGGTATATGACAGGTTGGCATTAGGTATCAGCAAATCCGGATAGGCTGAGCGACTCCATACATGCCCTCCCTTGAGTATTATGTCAGTAAATCCGAATGCCGACATCCAAAAACGTTTTTGCAGACTTATTTCGGTCTTATTTATCTCAAACATACTGCCCATAAAACCTTTAGGCGAATATGTCTGGGTGACCATAACTACCGGTGCGTCAAGATTTATGGGATACCGGTGTGTCTTGGTCTGATAGAATTTCTCACCCGGAGCATATCGGAGTTGCAAGCTGAATGATGCCTGTGAGTAATGGGGATATACATCACCATATCCAATTATAAACGTCATGAATTCAGTAGCATACTGCCGCTCATAGCGCAGGCCGCCTACCACCGAGAAATTATTTCTCAATTCAAGGGTATATTCCAGCTGGCCTACACGATGGTATGTCATCTGCAAGTCCTTCTGGCGCTTAAACGAAAGGAACATATTGTCCGGATTGGTAAAAGCATAGTGCTGCCCTAACATATCAGTATCATACATATAATATGCCCGCAGTGAATGTATGGGGAACTCACGCGCATGATACTTCTTGTCATTGAATGCCCACTCCACTTCACCTCGGTATTTCCATTTATGGTCATGAGTACCGTAAGCCACATATCCACGCCCGAAGAAACGCTTGCACAGATTAGCCGTGGTCATTCCACCGGCTCTGAGTCGGTATCCTTCCATGGTGTTATGGCTTATCACCGTGTTCATTGGGCCTATATCCACCTTGCTCGGATTGCCGGTGGAGATATAGCCTGTGAAAGCTATCTTTATTACCTTCTCGGTCCAATAGTACAGCGGTTGCTGCCTCAAGCGGGCAAGCATGAGCCCTACATTGTCTTCCTTCCCTGAAATAGGAATCAAACGGGCTTTGTTCCAAAATTCGGCATCACGCTCCTCTGCGCCTGACGCCACTATCTCCCTACCGAGCGGGCTGAAAAGTCTGTCGTAAGCCGGAGCGTTGAAATTATGCCCGGTATAAGCTGTGTTTCTTCTTACATATAGGCCTTGAGTTCCCGGCAATATGCTTACCTCGGCCGTCATATCATCTGATACTTTCAGCCGTGAGCCGTCAGGTGCCTTAACGAAATTCTGCTCGAAATATATGTGGCTTATAAAGTTGAGGTTTATCTCTTTCGGCACGTTCATCACCACCTTTTTTATGAACATAGTACTGTCACCCTCCGGCACATATATACGTCCGGTAAACCCGAACGACTTTGAGTTGCGCGGCACGAACGACAGCTCTATACACCGTTCGTCGCCCACCATCACCGTATCGCTCAGATAGAATTTATAGAAATCCGGAGCCAGACGCGAGAGCGGGCTCACAAATCGGTTCTGAAGTATATTTATATCATTATCATATACATCAATTTCCCTAAGAATATCCTCAAAGAATATACGCATATTGTCCTGATCCATAAAGTCGCCCAACCCTTCCTGACGGATCCCGTCGACATACACCTTCTCCGTACGCGGGTCGCGCCGATAGAATACGCGAGCTGCCTTTTCACGCGAATTGAGGTTCAATATCGGCTTACCCGAAATTTCCGACGTATCCACATACTCTTTAAGAAAGTCATAGCGCTTGAGCATTACATTCTTGGTGCTTTCGGGGTTGAAATTGTCAAGCGCCATGGTAATGCGCTCATACATGGTGTAATTGAAGTTGTCATGGCGCTTGGGGTCAGTGCGTTCACTGGCATCGACTATACGATGCATGAAGTCTACCGCCGGATTATTACGCTTACTGTACTTCTCCTTTTTAGGCTTTACCACAACCTCGCCAAGAGCAACACCATCAGGCGATATGTCAACCACAATGTCCGTAACCACTCCTCGCTTCACAGGTATCAGCTTGGTGGTGTAACCCATAGCGGAAACCTGCATTACCGAAAACGGTTTATCCGTGGAAATATCAAAGATTCCGTTCTCATCGGCCAGACCTCCACGGTCGCTGCCCTTAAGGAAAATGGCTGCATATGGCACCGGCTGATGACTTATAGAGTCACGCACAAGTCCCCTAAGCCGCGAATGGAGCGGAGCACCGGACATAGGGAGCGCGGTTACGGCTACGATAAGCAGTAGAAGCAGCCTATGCATTTTCAGTATCAGTATCCGTATTAGTTTGAGGCTCATCCTTCATTTCCCGGTCATATTCCTCATAAGCCTCCACTATGCGCTGCACCAGGGCATGGCGCACTATGTCCTTCTTGCCGAATTCCACTCGCCCTATCCCACTGACGCCCTTAAGTACACGAAGAGCCTGAATGAGACCGGAGGTAGTGGAGCGTGGCAAATCTATCTGCGTAGCGTCACCGGTGATTATCATTTTGCCGTTCATACCTAATCGGGTCAGGAACATCTTTATCTGGTGTGTAGTGGTGTTCTGCGCCTCATCAAGCACTATTACGGCATCGTTAAGCGTGCGGCCTCTCATGAATGCCAACGGGGCTATCTGTATGGCTTTGCTCTCCATATATTCCTTGAGCTTGGCCGCAGGCACCATATCCTCCAAGGCGTCATAAAGAGGCTGAAGATACGGATCTATCTTATCCTTCATGTCACCGGGCAGGAACCCGAGTTTCTCACCGGCCTCTACAGCCGGACGTGACAATATTATCTTACGCACCTCCCTATTCTTCAGTGCCCGTACTGCAAGAGCTATGGCTATATATGTCTTGCCTGTTCCGGCCGGGCCGAGTGCAAAGGTCAGGTCATTGTTAGCAAATGCCTCTACGAGCCTTTGCTGGTTAGGTGTGCGTGCCGATATGGGCTTACCGTTCACGCCAAATATAATTACGCCATCGCTCTTACGGTCATGCGGAACCTCACCATGTATTATGTCAAGGATTACATCCTCGGTAAGAGTGTTGTATTTTACGCAGTACGCCTCAAGCTCACGGACTTTCTTTTCAAAGTCAGACGTTTCCACTTCATCACCTATCACCTTTATCACCGAACCGCGTGCGGCCACTCTGAGCTTGGGGAACAGATTGCGTATAAGCTGCATATTGCTGTTATTGACTCCATAGAAGCTTGCCGGATCGGCATTGTCAAGTATTACTATTCGTTCTATCATATAGTTTTAAACGCCGTACGGCATTATTTTAGTATCATTAGTATTTAGTATATTTGCGCTCTAAACCTATTAATATGGCTAAAGAGATAGAGCGAAAATTTCTGGTGCGCGACCTTTCATTCCTGGAGCAGGCATCCTGCTCGTTTGACATAAGGCAGGGATACCTATCTGTAAACCCCGAAGCCACTGTAAGAGTTCGCACAAAAGGTGAGCGAGGCTTCCTTACCGTCAAGGGCATTACACAAGGCGCATCGCGCCATGAATGGGAATATGAAATCCCGCTGTCCGATGCCGAAGAGATGCTCCGTCTGTGTCCGCCCGATAAGGTTCTTGAAAAGACCCGGTTCATAGTTGGCCGCTGGGAAGTAGACATGTTTCACGGCAGGCTTGACGGCTTAATACTTGCCGAAATAGAGCTGAGATCAGAGGATGAGCCTGTGACATTGCCATCATTCATAGGTGAGGAAGTGACCGGCGACAGCAGATACTACAACTCTGTTTTGGCCATTTCCACACCATAATACGATTTTATTTACGCAATGTCATGCGCACCACGTTTTCCACGTGCTGTGTATGCGGAAACATGTCCACCGGCTGTATGGCATCGACATCGTACTTCTCATAGAGTAGTGCCATGTCACGCGCCTGAGTGGCCGGGTTACAGCTTACATACACTATACGTGAAGGCTCCGCGTTAAGTATTACCTTCACTACATCATCATGCATACCTGCGCGTGGCGGATCTATGATCATCACGTCCGGACGCCCGTACTTCTCCACAAATTCATCCGTGAGCACATCTTTCATATCGCCGGCAAAGAATCGGGTATTGCCTATACCGTTGACGTCCGAATTTATCTTGGCATCTTCAATAGCATCCGGCACATACTCTATGCCTATCACGGCCTTGGCTTGTGAAGCCACGAAATTTGCTATGGTGCCGGTACCGGTATACAGGTCGTATACAAGTTCCTGCCCCGTGAGGCCGGCAAAGTTTCTGGCCACCTTGTAGAGCTCGTATGCCTGAATGGAGTTTGTCTGATAGAATGACTTAGGCCCTACACGGAATCTCAAGCCTTCCATCTCCTCCACTATATACGGAGCGCCCTTAAAGCATATTATGTCCTGATCCGCTATAGTGTCATTAGCCTTCAGGTTAATGACATACTGAAGTGACGATATCTCCGGGAAACGTGCTGCCACGGCACTCATTATGTCAGCTATGGCTTCCTTATCATCTGCGCCAAATGACATCACCGCCATTATTTCACCGGTTGATGCCATGCGTACCATAAGCGTACGTAGCAACCCGGTCTGGGCACGCAGATCAAAGAAAGTATAGCCCCGGCTCTTGGCATAATCCTTAATAAAGTGCCTCAGCTTATTTGAGAAATCATCCTGCAAATGACAGCGCCCTATGTCAAGCACCTTATCAAAAGCACCCGGTATATGGAATCCGGCCGCATCACGGTCAGGGAACTCCTCTCCACTGCTGAGCTGCTCGAATGTAAGCCACATGCGGTTAGAGAAAGTATACTCCATCTTGTTACGGTACTCCCAAATATTCTCAGAGCCAAGTATCGGCATAATATCCGGAATCGGAATCTTGGCTATACGCTCCATGGCATCACGCACCTGCTGCTGCTTACACTCAAGCTGATAGCTGTATGGTAAATGCTGCCACCTACAGCCACCACATACGGTAAAATGCTCACAGCGTGGGGCGCATCTTAGCGCCGAGGGCTTGACAAGCCTCTGTATATGTCCTTCAGCGTAACTTTTCCTTTTGCGGTCTATTTTAACGTCCGCCACATCGCCGGGCGCTCCGAATGGGATGAACACCACCATGTCATTTACCCGAGCCAAGCTCTTGCCCTCGGCAGCTACGCCGGTGATTTCCACATTCTCTAACAGCGGAAGTTCTTTACGTTTTCTTGCCATGTATAAATAATAGGTCAAAATTCAGGCAAATTTAGCGTAAAAAAACGTCATTCAAAAATAATGCCCAAAATCAGCTGCCATATGGCAAAAATTCAGCTAAAATCTTGCATGGGCAAAAAGATTGAACTAATTTTGTACCGCTTTAGGCGCAACACATACGCGTCTGGGCACATAGGATTGTCTTATGGTGTAATGGTAGCACTAAGGTTTTTGGTTCCTTCAGTCCAGGTTCGAATCCTGGTAAGACAACATCAAAAAGGGGCTGTGTCACACAGCCCCTTTTTCTACAATCACATCGTAGGTTCCATTCTTTGTTACGCTAACAAATAATTCGGACTTGTCCTTGTTTTTAGGACAAAAATCATTATTTTTGTCCCTTCATTTAGGACAATATGGATAAGCTGTATATAAAATCTCAAATAGCGATGCGTCAGTCAGAGTTTCCGACTGACTTGAAAAGACGTGACAACCCATTGCCCGTCAATACCAATAAAATTGTTACTATACCGGGTGTAAGGCGTTGTGGCAAAACATCCCGAATGGAGATTGTGGTGAACCACCTTCTGACACAAGACGTTGACAGGAAACGTATTCTATGGGTCAGCTTTGATGATGAGCGTCTGGTGAGA
>JAMPBB010000050.1 GCA_023666885.1 Muribaculaceae bacterium
AAAATATATCTTTGGGGAGATGTAATCAAGGTATTTTAAATGAAAGAGCCGTGATTTGTTTATGCTATATCAAATAAATACATTGTTTATTTCATAGAAATTTGCTAACTTCGCCATGGAAACGTGGGAATAGTTCACACCATACCTCTTGGAAACGTGGTTTTGGCAATACTCTATACCATTTGGATTTGTATTAGACAGATGAAACGGGGTGTAAAAAAAAATTTGATGCACGGATTGTCTCTACGACATTCCGCACATCCGGGTCTTTATTGGTCTCTTAATTACTATATTGCTAAAAAAGTTTCTTTCAGGTATTGACTTTATTCGGGTCTATTATCTAAACGAGAATGAAAACAAATTTCTTTTTGCATTGCAAATGTAAGGCCGTAATATTACATTGCGGTTTCTTTCGTGTTACAATTCAGCAACAACGTTAGTCATCTCCGATATTTAACACTAATTCACGCTTTAAATCCCTTTCCCCGGCGCCATTTCTCAAGCGTAAAGAGGAATTCAAGGCCGCCTGTGGTGCGATTACGTACTGAAATAGTGCCGCCGAGTGCCTCCACCGTATTCTTTACTATGGGAAGTCCAAGTCCGGTACCGCCCACCTTACGTGAGCGTCCGGCATCTACACGATAGAAGCGCTCGAACAAGTGGATCAAATGCTCGTCAGGCACACCGGTACCGTTGTCATAGAATGAGAAGGTGTAGTACCGTTCACTCTCGCTTACAAACACAAGCCCTATCTCAGTACCATGCGAGTACTGTACGGAGTTACGTATAAGGTTGGTGAGCATACCCGTAAGCAGATTGGCATTGCCCTTCACACTACAGTCCATAGGCACATCATAATGGAAGGTCATATCGCCAAGCACACCTGATGCCGTAACATCGTTTTCCACACCGTAGACCAAATCATGGAAGTCAACCTCGGCGGTAGGAATATTTCCGGCGCCTTCTTCAAGGCGAGTCATAATGGACACGTCGGACAGCAGGCTGCACAGACGGTTGACATTGCTCTGTGCACGAAGCAGAAACTGGTTGCGCAGCGCATCATCCATATCGGGCGATGATATTACGGTGTCAAGATATCCGCGGATCACGCCTATGGGAGTCTTGATTTCGTGATTTATATTATTGGTGAGCTGGCGTTTTATGCGCGACTTTTCCTCTACGGCATACATGGCCAGTTCATGCTCCCGCTTACTCCTATCCATAGCTTGCTCCTTGGCGCGGTATATCTTCACTATCTCACGTGATATGTCGCCAAGCTCATCGTGCGGGAATTTGGATTCATCGAACACGGCATCCTTCTCAGCTGTTGCCGAAGCAAATTTCCGCAGCAACTGTATGTTTCGGGTAAGGAAGCCGGTGGACAGATACGCCATAATAGCGCTTACGGCAAGTAAAAACACAAGTAAGAACCAAAAATCAGGCCCCGAGTTAAGATAGTCGTATAACGACACTGTTATAGGCATGGCCGTCTGCACCAGGATTTCACCGTTGCTGCTACGCCTCGAGCCAACTTTAAACAGGGAGTGGTATTGGTCCGCCGACACGGAATCAAACTCATCGGCCGACACAAGCCCCTTGGTATCGGTAAGTTCAAGCGGTATGGGAGAGCCCACCGAGTAGAGCAGACTCCCCTCCCGGTCATAGACACTCACCATAACCTGATCGAACTTCGAATTGTCAAAAAACTGGGTTATGAAGTTAAGAAACGGCCACAAGTTGACATCGCGCTCATACGCATCGAGTATACGGTTTGACAGCGTATTGAGCTGATCCGTTATGGACTCCACACGATATTTGCGCTCATGATAGTACTGATAGGTCATCAGCGAGCCTACTATGAGCCACATCATGCCCAGGATGGGTATGAACAGACGCCACCGGTAGCTAAATCGCCTCTTTGAAGCCATAGCCGAATCCGAGTCTGGTTACGATATTGTTGCCATACTCGCCAATTTTCTTGCGCAGACGGGCTATATTGGTGTCAATGGTACGGTTGGTCACCACCACGTCATTGGACCACACTGAACGTATTATCTCTTCGCGTGAATATATGCGGTTACGATGCGTGAGAAGGAACAGGAGTATGTCAAACTCCGTTTTGGTCAGATTCACTTCCTCGCCGTCAAGGAAACAAAGCTTTTCATTGCGGTCAATACGCAGCGAGTGGAACGTGATATCAGGCTCGTATATGCTTTTCGACACATTGTACTGATACTGACGGGTGGCCTGACTGCGGCGGAGCACCGCCCTGACGCGCGCCCTGACCTCATTTATCACAAACGGCTTGGTAATATAGTCGTCAGCGCCTATGTTCAGCCCCATCACGGTATCATCCTCGCCGTCAAGAGCCGAGCAGAATATAATGGGCGTGTTCTCGACAGCGCTCATGTTACGTACACGCTTGGCGAAGTCAAATCCGCTGAGGCGCTCCATCATTATATCCACTATGAATAGGGAGTAGGCCGACAGATCCATTTCCAGCGCTTCCTCAGCACTGTAGGCGCAGTCCACCTCATAGCCTTCCTTTTCAAGATTAAATTTCAGTATTTCGCACAACGATTCCTCATCGTCGATAACAAGTATCTTTATTCTCATTGCTGTGATTGAGTTTGTAATGTTACTATTCGGACGGTAAAGTTAGGAAAACAAGAGGAAATAATGTGTTAAAGTCTGTTAATGGCGCGTTTTCACTGAACCATCCTGTGGCTCCGGCGTTCTAAAGTTAAAATTACTATATTTGCACTGTGTTTTTTTCATGGTATTAGATTTAAGGTTAAAGGAATACTCGGTTGTCGGGATGACAGCCGATTTTTCTTTTTAAAAACTCAAAAAAATTGTTATTCTGAAAATTATGCCTAATTTTGGGGCGAATGTGGCGGCATGTCCTGATTTTTGGACATTGGCCCACATCACTGAACCATGTAATAAACCCATCAAATCCTTGATTATGGAATTCCTTGAAGAGTCCGCTGTCAACGTACAGACCCCGGACTGCATCCCCTCCCAAGAGCCGGCAGCTGCTGCTGAAGCGGAAGTTGCCACAGACACTGTCAACACCAATGAAGAGCCGTCAGCCGCCGCAGCTCCTGTAGCCGACCGTCAGGAACTGCTCGCCGCGCTGAAAGCCATAAGCGAGCTTGACGACACCCTCATTGACATTGAAGAAGCCGCCCGGCTCAAACGCCAGTACTACATACTGTACAACGAGGAATCCCGTGCCAAGTATCAGGCGTACATAGCCGAAGGCGGCGATGCTGAAACCTACGTAGCCGAGCCTGACAGCAATGAAATAGAGTTCAAAGAGCTCCTTGGGGCTATAAAAGAGAAGAAAGCCGCCATGCGCCGCCGTATAGCCGAAGAACAGCAAAGCAACGCCGAGCGCAAGCGCGCCATAATAGATGAGCTCACATCCATGAGCGCTGACACCGACAACGTAAACCGTCACTATCAGCGCGTAAAGGAGCTTCAGAATGAGTTCAAGGCATTGGGCGATGTCCCGCAGGAACAGGCCACGGAAATGTGGAAAGCCTACACCGCCGCCGTAGAACTTTTCTATGACCGCTGGAAAGTAAACAAGGAGCTGCGTGACTATGACTTCAAGAAGAATCTGGGCGAAAAACAGATACTTCTGGCCGAGGCACGCCAGCTTGGAGAAGAAGCCGACGTGATAACGGCCTTCCGCCGCTTGCAGGATCTGCACCAGAAATGGAGAGAAACCGGCCCCGTGGCAAAGGAACTGCGCGATGAAATATGGGATCAGTTCAAGGACGCATCAGCCATAGTAAACAAGCGCTATCAGGCTTATTTCGAGGAGCGCAAAGCCAAAGAGCGTGAAAACGAAGAAGCCAAGACCAAGCTCTGCGAACAGATTGAGGCCATAGACCTTACCGAACCGTCAAGCTATTCACGCTGGAACGAGCTCACCGAACAAATAATAGCCATGCAGGAAGAGTGGAAGAAATTAGGCTTCGCTTCACGCAAGACCAACAACGCTCTCTTCAGCCGTTTCCGCGCGGCCTGCGATGCATTCTTTGCCGCAAAAGCTTCATTCTTCAAGGAAGTAAAAGCCAATCTTACCGAAAACTTAGCCAAGAAAACAGCTCTGTGCGAACAAGCCGAAGCCCTCAAGGACAGCACGGACTGGCGCAAGACCACCGATAAGATAATAGAGCTTCAGAAAGAATGGAAATCCATTGGCGCAGTCCCCAAAAAACAGAGCGATACCATATGGCGCCGCTTCATGGATGCCTGCGATTACTTCTTCGAGCAGAAGAAAAAGACCACATCGGCCACACGCAAGTCAGAGCATGCCAATCTGAAGGCCAAACAAGCCATAGTGGCACGGCTTACCGAGCTAAACAACCCTGAGTGCAGCGTTAGCCGCGAGGAAGCCATACCGGAGATCAACGAGCTCCGCGCCTCGTGGCAGCAGACCGGCCACGTACCGTTCCGTGACAAGGACAAGCTTCATGATGCATACCGTACTGTAGTGGGTGAGCTCTTCGAGAAATATGACATTCGTGAAAACCGTGCCCGCATGGCGTCATTCGAATCCAACATTGACAAGATTTCATCCGACGACAATAAGCTCATACGCGAGCGCGAACGCCTTATGCGCACACTCGAGCAGCGCCGTGGCGAGCTGAAGACCTATGAGAACAATTTGGGATTCTTCAACTCCAAGACAAAGTCAGGCGAGCAGATAATGCGCGAAATGGAGCGCAAGATGCAGCACATAAAGGATGAGATAACTGAGATAGAAAAGAAAATAGCTGTGGTAGACGCCAAGCTCTGACCACAGCACATAAGTAAAAAAAGCGAGCCCGGCCTCACAGCCGGGCTCGTTCTATTTTATTCATTTCCGCTCGTGCTGCGAAAAGGAGTAAGGGGCTTCTGACTCAAGCGTGCCTCGCTTAGTATTCGGCTCCGCAGAAGTATTGATCTTTATGTCCACTCCACGGGTAAGGTCATCAAACGTAAAGTAGGTGGGAGCATACTTCTTGCCGTTCATACTTATAGAATTGACATAGCACTGTGAGGCATCGGATACATCAATTACTGTACGCTTACCGCCCGGCATATTAAGTACGGCCTTGCTGAACAGAGGTGTACCTATGACATACTGTCCGGATCCGGGCGTGACGGGATAGAAGCCCAAGGCCGAGAATACATACCAAGCCGACGTCTGGCCATTGTCCTCATCGCCGCAATATCCGTCGGGCGTGGGCGAGTACATGCGTTCCATCACTTCACGCAGGCACCGCTGAGCCTTCCACGGCTGCCCGGCATGATTATACAGATATATCATGTGCTGTATGGGCTGATTGCCGTGGGCATAATTGCCCATATTCATCACCGTCATCTCGCGGATTTCGTGTATGGGGAATCCGTAATAGCTGTCATCGTACATAGGAGCCACATTGAACACTGAATCAAGCATTGCCGCAAACCGGTCACGGCCACCCATGAGATCCATAAGTCCGCGCACATCATGAAACACGGACCATGTATAGTGCCAGCTATTACCCTCAGTAAAAGCATCGCCCCATTTGAGCGGTGAGAACGGAGATTGGAACGAGCCGTCAGAATTACGTCCGCGCATCAGACTGCTCTGGGGGTCAAATACATTCCGGTAGTTCAACGCACGATTCGCATACTTGTCAAGTTCGGCTTGCGGGCGTCCAAGAGCGCATCCGAGCTTGTAAATGCACCAATCATCATAAGCATATTCAAGCGTACGCGCCACATTCTCATTGATATTCACATCATACGGGATATATCCGAGCGTATTGTAGTACTCATGACCCAGACGTCCTGAGGATTTCACCTTAGGATGCACCGACTCCGAGCCTTGTACCACTCCGCTCCATAGAGCATCGGTATCAGATACACGCGAGCCATGCAGATAAGCATCGGCCAGCACCGAAGCCGAGTTATTACCTACCATGCACCACCTGTGGCCGGGGCTACCCCACTCCGGGAAGAAGCCGCTCTCACGGTAATGGCTCAGCATGCCCTCCTGAATTTCTCTGTTGACTTCAGGATACATCAAGTTAAGCAGCGGAAACAGCGCACGGAACGTATCCCACAGTCCGGTGTCAGTGTACATCAGCCCCTCACGGATCTCTCCGGTGTGAGGACTGTAATGGACCGTATCGCCCGATTCGGTTATCTCATAGAACTTACGCGGGAACAGCAGACAGCGGTAGAGGCACGAATAGAACGTGCGCCTGTCCATCTCTTGACCGCCGCTCACCTCTATGCGCCCGAGAGCCTTATTCCATGCGTCGCGGCCATGCGCAGCCACGGCATCAAACGAATCATGGCCGAGCTCGCGCAGATTTATCAAAGCCTGTTCAGGCGATACGAACGAGGAGGCCACACGTGCACACACCTGCTCTCCTTTCCGGGTACGGAATCCGGCTATCACCCCGGCATGTGAACATTCGGCTGAGCTATTCAAGGTAAGCACACTGTCCGCCACGGTATAGACATAATCCATAGGCCGGTCAAACTCCACTACAAAATAATTACGGAAATTAGATGTGACTCCCCCACTGTTACGTGTGGTATATCCGGTAACTCTGCGGCCGGAGGCATCAACGCTCACAGCTGAGCCTCTATCAAATGCATCAATGACCACATTAGAGCTGTCCGATTCAGGAAACGTGAACCGGAACACGGCTGCCCGTTCCGTAGGTGCGACTTCAGCCACTACGTCATAGTCAGCCAAATACACCTTATATGAATACGGCGTGGCATCCTCTCCCTTATGCGAGAACCAGCTTGCACGTTTACGTTCATCAAACACCGGTGTACCCGTAGTGGCCATAAGTGAAAACTGTCCGTAATCATTTATCCACGGACTGGGCTGGTGAGTCTGTTTGATACCTCTTATCTTGTGGGCATCGTAGGTGTACGTCCACCCGTCGCCCATGCGTCCGGTCTGAGGCGTCCAGAAATTCATACCCCACGGACGCGCCACGGCCGGATACGTATTGCCAGCCGACAGCTCGTAACTTGACTGGGTACCCATCATAGTATTCACATAATCCACATACTCTGTGGCCTGCACGGAGCTACATAATGCGATAAATACAGGAAATAAAACCGACGATTTCATATGTAATTGAATTATAGCATACAAATATACGCAAAAATCCAATTACATTAATAATCCCCTGCCCACAGAGCGCAAAAAGTACACAACTTTACCGTTTCAGCGTGTGTGCCTTGACACGCTTTAGCACAAACCGGTCAATGGCAGCTCCGGCCAGTACGGCCATGCATACGGCGCCCACCATGGCGAGCCATACTATAAACATATGAAATTCCTGAGGTGTCATACTGCTTTACTTGTCATTTATATAAAAGTAACGCTATAGGCGTACATCAGGTTCAGCCATAGATTTCATCATATATGGCCCGGCGCATATTGCGGAGCCATCGGCGCGTGCGCAGCTCGGCCACCGAACCCGCCACAAGGCCAATAACCAGACCGGCTATGGAGCCATAGAAAGCTGCCATGCTCACATGGTAGCATATATATATTATGGCGGCAACCAAGGGTATAGCCATTGACATCCCGGCTATACGGGCATCCTTCCGGTATCGCTCCACAGAATATACGCTCTCCAAGGCATCAGTGGCGGCCATGGAGCCGAGATCTATGCGTGAGAGCTTTCTATACTCGATATATACAAGCGCACTCATAATAAGGAAATACGCCATAAGTGCCGGAGCAAACCATACGTTCAGATCCAGCTGCCGGACAAGGGGAAATATCCATGCCACGTTACACAGGCACAGTATCATGAGCGCACGGCTCCGGCGCATGAGCCTCGTGCGGTATGACTGCGGAGTATTACCGCGCGTGCCTGCATACTGCCGGCATGAGGGCGCCGGACTGACGGGCACAGCCGCCGATTTCCATTTGTCACGCAGTTTCTGTATATCTAACTCATTGTCCATGATGCCTTACCCTTATCTGTTACTTTCATTAATCAAATGCTGCCTGATGCGGTGAAGCCGCGACCCGACATTGGTACGTGACAGCCCCGTGAACGAGGCTATGTCATCATATGAATACTCATCGAGCCACAGCATGACTATGGCCTTGTCAAGCTTGCCGAGGCGCCCTATAAGGGCGTACATCTCCTTGAGCCGAGCCGTCCGCTCACTGTCCGATTCATCGGATGCCACATCGGAAATGCAGTCAAGCGACAGCGCTCCTGCATGGCGCTTGTTACGGCGGAAATACGTTACGCACGTGTTAAGTGCCACCCGGTAAACCCACGTTGATTCGGCAGAGTCGCCACGGAATGAGTCCATACCGGTCCAGATATTGGCCGTCACCTCCTGACGCAGATCCTTGAAATGCTCCGCATCCTCGGCATACATATAGCACACCTTGCTGATTACCCCCATGTGGTCATCAAGCATTCGCATATATCGCGCCGTCTTTTCATCAGTGTGCCGCTTCATATATACGTTAGTCACAGGTCATGCCTAAAAATTGCATCATGATTCAAAAAAAATAGCACGGTGATGCCCTCATCAGGTACACCGTGCTTAGAGGTTGTTTAATGACTAATGTTAACATCAGGGCGGTCAGTTTTAGAGAGATTTTGGCGTAACGACAAAGGAGTGTGCCTATTGGCACATGACTGCGGAGGCGCGTCAAAAGCGCCGAAAAATGACCGATAGGATTGTATTGTTAACATTGACATCTCTTTTTATAATTACATTAATATTTGATTTTGAATTCTGAGGTTGCTTAAATAATGCTTTTCAATCTTGTCTTTTGGGCATCTTTACCGCTTTGTTTCAGTCGTGTACATCAAGTACACTCCTTCAACTCAGCTATAAATCTGCACCAAAATACAAGACCCTGGCGTTAACATTAGTTATTAAACAACCTCTTATTATTTTATCAGAACATATACGCGGCCGATACCGTCCAGTAACGGTTCTTGCCTTCTATGCCGGCGGTACTCGTGGCACCTACAGCCTTAAGAGCCTTGGTCATGCCCAGCCCGTAGCTGGCTCCAAGCTGAAGATGCTTGAACAGCTCAAGGCCGAACCCGAAATTCCAAGCCGTATCGAACTTGCGGTTCCTATACACCTGTGATATGGCCCTCCCGCTTGTAAGGAATGAGAAGCTCGGGCCAGTGGTAAGGAACGGACGCACCACATTGTTTATCACCGGTATGTTCATGCGCCACTTAAAGTTGAGCGGTATGTCTATATAGTCACGGTTATCCTTCAGCTCTACGCCTGCTTCCTGTGCCCAACGGGAATTACGCCTCACGTACATAACCGACGCATCAAACCCCACACCCACTACAGGCACGGTAAACTCTACCATGGCGCCGGCATTGAAGCCCATACGATTGTCCGTATCAAATGTCTTGGAATTAAAATGAAATGAGCCTACGTTAGTGCCCACACGCAGTCCGAAACGGAACTGTGCTGAGGCTGAAACGGATGCGCATGCAGCCATCACCACGGCCACTACTGCAATTAGTGTAATTCTTTTCATACTGATCTTTTGGTTTAGAGGTAAATAGTGTCAATAACATGCGGCGGGGCATCCGTTAAGAAGCCTCGCCGCTTAGGTGTTTTTGAAAGCTGGTTTATAAAATTTCTCTTATTTGACTACATCAGTGAGTTCGGCGCCGGCCTTAAACTTAACAACTTTACGGGCGGCAATTTCGATAGTCTGTTTAGTACGCGGGTTGATACCCTGACGGGCAGCCTTTTCAGCCACAGAGAAAGTGCCGAAGCCTATAAGGGCCACTTTGTCACCCTTGGCCAACTGCTCGGTAACAGTGATGATGGCTGCTTCAAGAGCAGCCTTAGCCTGTGCCTTTGTCAGATTAGCTTTTTCAGCTATCGCGTAGGTTAGCTCTGTCTTGTTCATTGTAGATAATTTTTTGTGAGTGTTTATAACTTTCACAAATATATGGCTAAAAACTTAAATGACACAAGAAAAGCCAAAAAAAATGACAAAAATTCGTAATTATACCCCTACAGAGCCGTAATACGGAGCTCTTGACGCATAATTTTTTGTACTTTTGTGATATTGTATACATGTTTAATTAACAAATTTCACATATGAGCCGCTTTCAGCAGATATTCAGCTCCATACCTATAGTAACCAAAAATCTTATAATAATCAACTTCATAATATGGCTTTTCATGATGGTGTGCGGCCAGCGGATGGACGTAGATGTGATACGCATAGGCGCATTGCATTATTTCAGCGCTTCTGACTTCAATCCGGCACAGCTTATCACCTACATGTTCATGCACTCTACATCGGATTTTGCACATATCCTGTTCAACATGTTCACCCTCTTCATGTTCGGCATTACGTTAGAGCGGGTGCTGGGTCCGGGCCGCTTCCTGTTCTACTATCTGTCATGCGGCATAGGAGCCGCATTAGTACAGGAAGGCGTGTGGGCGCTGACATGGCATGACACCTTCACCAAACTATTGGCCAACCTCAACGGAGTAGACTTCGCCACCATGAGCGCAGCCATAGATCAGGCCATGGCCATGGGACAGGATCTGCCATTCCTTAACTCCATGGTCACGATAGGTGCCTCAGGAGCCATTTATGGTGTGCTTTTGGCCTTCGGCATGATATTCCCTAACAGGCCGCTTTACATAATGTTCATACCCGTGCCTATAAAGGCCAAGTGGATGGTGATAGGCTACGGTGTGATAGAGCTGCTCATAGGCCTGTCACAGCCCGGCAGCACGGTGGCACACTTTGCTCACCTCGGCGGCATGATATTCGGGGTGCTCATCATACTGTGGTGGAAACGTAAAGGTGTAATCAATGGCACGTATTATTGATAGCATACGCGCCTTGGCCTACCGTTCGGCATCATTGAGCCTGCTTGGCATCAACGTGTCAGTATTCCTGACGCTTCACATCATAGCGGCATTGACTCCGCTTAGCGGCACAGAGGTTACTGACATTCTGGGGCTGCCTGCATCAGCGCACACACTCTTACACCGCCCGTGGAGCATACTGACATACATGTTCGTACAGATTGACTTCATGCATCTGCTTGTCAACATGGTGCTACTCCTATGCTTCGGGCGCATGCTTGAGAGCGTCAAGCCTATGAGCACGGCAATCCGCATATATCTGTACGGCGGGTTAATGGGCGCTTTTGTGTTCCTTGCGGGTTCCGCTTCCGGACTGCTAAGTGGCGGCACTGTCCTTATAGGAGCATCAGGCGCCGTAATGGCCATAGTGGCCGCAACGGCTGTAATACTTCCGGATATGAGAGTAACCCTGTTTCCTTTCCGTACTCCCGTACGTATGAAATGGATAGCTATAGCCGTAATAGGATTTCAAGTGCTGTCACTACTCACTGCCGGCAATGGCGGAGGACATGCCGCTCATGCCGGCGGCATAATATCAGGTATAGCTTACGGCCTGTATTCACGCTATGGGCGCCAGCGCATGT
>JAMPBB010000051.1 GCA_023666885.1 Muribaculaceae bacterium
CTTTCAATAACCGGTTAATGTTTAACCTGTCCAACTTTTGGGGGTCACTTCAAATAGCCGGTCGGGGGCTTGATGTGAACCTACGCAGAGCCATATTTGTTTTTGCAATAAATTATCTACACCTATTATGTTATGATTAGACTGAACGTATCAATAGTAATTCCTGACAGTGCATGCGCATCAAAGATCATTGATGCCGCCACTGAACTTGTTGAACTCTCGTTGCACGATAAAGGCTGCATAGGTTACGACCTCTACCGCAGCCTCACCAACGATGACCGCCTTATGATAGTTGAGACATGGCAGGATGCCAAGTCGCTTGACGTACACCAGCAGTCGGAACATTTCCGCCGCATAGTGCCGCAGCTTGAAGAGATGGGCGCCATGACCCTCGAACGCTTTGATTTCTGACGCAGGCCGCACCCCCTCCTCCTGCCTTGAAAAATACAGCTCCCGCACCGATGTTGTCATCTGCAGTGCGGGAGCTTATCTTGTCTAAAAGTTATCGGCGTGGGCCGTTAGGTCTGCCACCGGGGCCACCTTTGCCATGTCGTGGCTGCATAAGCTTCCCGTCCTTGGTAAGCATCAGCTCCGTATCATTCGACAGCTCTATTTTATAAGCGTCACGGCGCGTTGATATCTCTTTTATCACCTGTCCGGCATGATTTGCGGCCACATACTTGGCTATTGCCTCCGGCACTAACTCAGCCGGTACGGCCTCACCTTTGGCCGCCTCCACCTTGCGCCATGACCCGTCAGCGTTAAACTCCACCTCGGCGCCGTTTGTCAGCTTTACTTCGTATTCCATGCCTCGGCGACCATCATCCTTCTCGGCCTTCTTTATCTGTGCTGATCCGAAATGCTTTGCTATAAACTCACCCGCTCCCTTCGGAAGCTCTGACTCATTGATTGGAGTACCTGCATACGCACTTACTCCCACGGATGCCATCACACCTGCAAGCATCCACACTAATGTCCTTCTCATGATTCTTATGTTGTATTTAATCTGTATATCCCTTAGCCCCCCCTCCCCCTCAAAGGTTTAAACACCTATCTCTCCTCCTAACCCCGTGTGAACACGGTCGCGATATATGGTGCGTCAGACCGTGTAGCGGCCATAATATAATAGGCCACTGCGAGCAGCGCGATAGCGGTGCATAGCTGTGGTACAAGAGGCAAAAGCGGAATTGAGCTGCGTAGCTGCTGCACTCCGACTACACATGTGTTGGCCGTAGGCCATGAATGTCGGTAGCCCCACCTTATAGCGAACGCAGTGAGCATAGGTGGGGCTACCGCGATCCCATGCACATAAAAGGTCGTAGACCTTGTACCACACTTGATGCGGGGCTCATCGGGTGCGATTGCGAAGCAATCATTTCCTGAATAGCCGTGGGCCGGAGCGCAGCGTAGACCCACGGTGCCGCATGATAACTACGCTGATTCTGAAAGAATCTTTATTACCCGATAGGGGACATGCCATCCGGAGCTCCGCATCGAGCGCGTAGCGCGAAGGTGTGGGGTAAATCTTCAAAGAAGTCTGCTAATGGGTGCGGTGCAAGGTCTACGACCTATTGTATGCATGACATCGTGTGATCCCCACCTATGCTCACTTCGTTCGCTATAAGGTGGGGTTGCTGACGTACAGAGCCTTCGGCTAAGCAACGTAATATGTTGGCATGTCCGGCGAGGACATGGATTTCAGCGTAACCCGTGACATGCGCAGAATGTCACGGGTCAAAACGGCCAAATAAGGAATGGCGTCCGTCAGGACGCCGATTTACCCCACCCGATTATTCCCTCGATCCTACGGGATATAGATAATATTCCCAGCCCTTTGATAGGTAATTAATTTGTTCCGTAATATGTTTGTCTAAATTGTTGTAATATTGTATATTTGTATTCTAAATTATGATTATCATGGCAACTCCTATAAAACAAGTTCCCATATTGACCGGTGAATTGGCTGAAGCATTTGTGCGCGAAGCCGAAGCCAATGAAAAACTTCCTCGCTTTCGCCTTTCGCCTGAGCGCGAAGCCAGAGTACGCAAAGTGATGAAACAGTTACAAGAGTTTAAATTCCCTTGGGATAAAGAATAGTACGGTGTTATCTATCTATGACGATTGTCAGTTTGCAAAAATCAATCACGGCCTGATTGTCAACTGCAAATCATTTTCATGTGGGGATTCTGATTTAGATGATTTCTTTCTGAACGATGCACTTGCATATGAGAGAGATTTGATGGGTAAGACCTATTGTTGGGTTCTTAAAGAGGACGTGGCTCATGTAGTGGGTTTTGTTACGCTTGCAAATGCAGGCATACAGACCACACATATGCAGAATAATCCCAAACGACATCTTCACAAATCAATAGCTTATAATAAGCAAGGTCGCACATATCCAGCTGTACTTATCGGCAGAATTGCAGTTGCGAAAGAGTTTCAGGGTAAAGGTCATCGTATCGGGTCACAGATTATGGATTTTGTGAAAGATTGGTTCGTTGCGGATGATAATAAGACAGGATGCCGATATGTGCTGGTAGATGCGATGAATACGGAACATACCTTGAGCTACTATGAGCGGAATGGATTCAAGCCATTATTCCCCCGGGTAGAGGATGAAAAGGTTTTTTATCATATCAAAGAGGATGATGAACTGAAAACGCGCATGTATTATTTTGACTTATTGTTACTGAAATAAACGCTGCAATAAGGTCTTGGCAGTAATGCTCCACAGTTGGCATGTCCGGCGAGGACATGGATTCTTGCGTAACCCGTGACATGCGCAGAATGTCACGGGCCAAAACGGCCAAATAAGGAATGGCGTCCGTTTAGGACGCCGATTTACCCCGCCCGATTATTCCCCCGATCCTACGGGATATAGAAGAGGTTAGATTGCGAAGCAATCATTTCTGAATAGCCGTGGGCCGGAGCGCAGCGCAGACCCACGGTGCCGCATGATAACTACGCTGATTCTGAAAGAATCTTTATTACCCGATAGGGGACATGCCATCCGGAGCTCCGCATCGAGCGCGTAGCGCGAAGGTGTGGGGTAAATCTTCAAAGAAGTCTGCTAATGGGTGCGGTGCAAGGTCTACGACCTATTGTATGCATGACATCGTGTGATCCCCACCTATGCTCACTTCGTTCGCTATAAGGTGGGGTTGCTGACGTACAGAGCCTTCGGCTAAGCAACGTAATATGTTGGCATGTCCGGCGAGGACATGGATTTCAGCGTAACCCGTGACATGCGCAGAATGTCACGGGTCAAAACGGCCAAATAAGGAATGGCGTCCGTCAGGACGCCGATTTACACCACCATGTTTACACCACTCAATATAAAAAAGGGGAGCTGCATGACGCAGCTCCCCTTTGACTTTTCAATGTATTACGTTTTAGCGGCGTGATGTCTTTTTACGCTTTGTCGATGCTGCCGATGCCTTCTTGCTTTTCTTCTTGGCCGAAGCGGTAGCTTTCTTGCTCAACTTCTTCTTTGAAGCGGTAGCCTGTCTTTTACGCGGGCCATACTTCTGGCTCTTGTCATATGAAGCCTTGTTGAACGTAAATATGTCCTTGTGGGTTACGCCGTGTTGGAAATCTATGATAGCCTCGGGGTTTACGGCCAGCCCGAGGAAACGGGTCTCGAAGTGCAGATGGGGTCCTGTGGAGCGGCCTGTGTTGCCGCCAAGTGCTATAGGCTCGCCGGCACGTACACGCTGATTGGGCTTCACCAGAAACTTTGACAGATGTCCGTACACTGTTTCCAATCCGTTGTCGTGGCGCACCACTACGTACAGCCCGTATCCCTTGGGCTCTATTTTGGTTATGCGGATCTTTCCGTCAAAAGCTGCCACTACGGTGTCACCTACACTGAGCCTCAAGTCCACGCCACGGTGCATACGCCCGAACTGTGCACGCCATCCGTAAGGCGATGTCACCTGACCCTTTACCGGCGGAACGAAATTGCGCACGTTTATGTCATGTGTAGCCGGTATGGCCATGCCCTGATAGGCATTTACGCTTTGGCTTGCCCAGTTGTAGTTGAATATCTCGTTGTCCTGCAGAGCCTCGCGTTCGCGCAGGTCGTTAAGAATGTTGTCCTTGGGCTGCACTTTGTAGTCGGCAGCTGCCGGACGCTGGTGGGAGAGAAGCGATTCATGCTGGCGAGAGTGTGAAGCCGGGAGGCGATACTGAGCCTGAGCACCCATGCTTACAGCTACGGCAGCTAATAAAATCGCTGAAATTCTTTTAAAAGTCATAACTCGGTTTTATGTTCTGTTTCTTTTGCTCTGTGTAGGTGATGCGGCTCCGTCCGGAGCTGCTGAAATGTGAATGAGAGAGGTGAGGGGATGAGGAGTAGGAGGCTGACGGTGGCTTAGAGCCTTTCGTTGTTGTCGTATATGAAGCCTATGCCTGCCGGAGTCCAGTCCGTAAGCTCTTCCGGACGGAAGAATCGGGGCACCTCTACCGCTGCGTCCTCCGGGCATGAGGAGGCGTGTACCACATTCTCCTGACCGCTTGCGCTGAAGTCGCCGCGTATTGTGCCGGGGAGCGCTTGGCGTCCGTTGGTAGCGCCGGTCATAAGGCGTACCACATTGATTGCATCGTTGCCCTTGAGGCAAAGCGCTATCACCGGAGTGGCCTGCATGGAGCGCAGGAGTGAGGGGAAGAACGGACGATCCACCAGATGCGAGTAGTGTTCACGGAGTAGAGCTTCATTGAGCTGCATCATTTTGATGCCTTCTATTATCAGTCCTTTCTGCTCGAAGCGGGTGAGTATTTTACCTACAAGACCGCGTTCTACAGCGGACGGTTTGAATAATACGAGTGTTCTCTCCATGGTTTTATATATTTTCACATTTGGCTTTGGTGCCTGTTCAAAGGTAGGCAAATGATTTTAAAGGCCAAAATGTTACAAAATCAAAACCTGTTTTGTAACATGCTTGTAATATAAAACGCATTGTAAGTAGTTAGTATGAAGCGTAATACACCCGATTGTTAAGTTAACTAAAAAGATGTTCATAGTTGTATTCATTAATTTTGACTGTTAAATTCATGTTAATTATTGTAATTGTAATCCTTAAAAATTTAACTATCGGAAATTTTGATATTATTACGAAAGGTTCGTACCTTTGCGATGTATTCACAAATAAATGTTTCGGAATATGACTAATCTTACACCTCAGGAGGAGACGGTGATGCGTGCCGCTTGGCAGGCTGACGGCAGTACGGTCAAGGAAATGATGGAGCGTATGCCCTCGCCTGTGCCCCCCTATACTACGGTGGCGTCCGTGGTGCGTAATCTCGAGCGCAAGGGATTCCTTTCGGCTCGCAAGGTGGGTAACACGTATCTGTACACTCCCGCTGTGCAGAGTGCCGACTTCAAGCGCAAGTGCCTCGGCGATATAGTGAGCGGATATTTCCGCAATTCCTATAAGGAGCTGGTCACTTTCTTTGCCCGTGACCGCCGTATATCGCCTGAGGAGCTGGAGGATATTATTGAACTTATCAAGAAAGGTGAAACTGAATGATTATTCCCCCCGCTATACTGTATTTCCTCAAGGCCAATGCTATTATTGCTACGGCGGTGCTGCTCTATACGCTCTTTTTTCGGGGGCGGCATAGTTTCGGGTTGCGCCGTGTGTGCCTGTTGGGCTCGGTGGGGCTTGCTTTACTCCTTCCCTTGTTGGGATGTATCCCGGTGGCCTCGCATCCGCTGTCGGGTGGCGCCTTGATGCTGCCGCAGCTTACGGTTTCGCCGCTCGCGGACAATGGTGCCGCTTCGGAGCACATATCGCTGAGTCGGGTGTTGCCGGCGGCCTATATGGCGGTGACGGCGCTCCTGCTGCTCCGCATGGCAGTAAGGATAGTAAGCGTGTACTGCCTTATCCGTAAGGCTGCGTGCGGTAGCAGTCTGCGCTCAGGCGTAAGATTCCACTATGTCCGTGAGCTGGGTACCGATACGGCCTTCTCATGGTTTGGCCATGTGTTCCTGCCGTCAAGGGACATGCCTGACTACATTGTGCGCCACGAACTCCAGCATGTGCGCGGGCTCCATACGGCCGATATTATCATATCCGAGCTCCTCGTAGCCCTGTTCTGGATCAATCCTGCGGCATGGCTGCTGCGCCGCCTTATGCGTGACAATCTTGAGTATATAGCCGATTCGCGTACCGTCAGCCCCGCCAACCGAATGGCTTATCAGATGAGTCTGCTCAGCCATGTCGGTTCGCGCGCGGCTATTCCTCTTTCCAACAGCTTTAATCTCACATCCATAAAGAATCGTATAATCATGATGAACCGGCGCCCCTCGCACCGCGGACGCGGCCTCCGCAGCCTTCTCTGCATGCCAGTGCTGGCCGCAGTAGTGGCCCTTTCAGCCGTTACTTTAGTCAAGGCTGCACCCGCATCATCGCAGACGGATGCTTCTGTGGCTCCTGCGGCTGCGTCACAGCCGTCTCGGGCTGCGCAGGAAGCCGGCATGCTCAAGGGCCGTCCCGGCGATGCATGCTATCCCGGCGGATATGCCGAATTCATGAACTTCATTGTCACCAGTCCGGAGTTAAAGTATCCGCAGAGTGCCATTAATGATGGCGTAGAGGGCACTGTAATAGTGGAGTTCACAGTGGCTTCTGACGGCTCGGTGCGCGATGCAAAGGTGACCAAGAGCGTGCGTGATGATGTAGATGCCGTGGCTCTCAACACCGTCAGGAAGAGCCCAAAATGGATTCCTGCCAAACCGGGTGGCGAGTCAAGAGTGGTGGTGCCTGTGCGTTTCCATTTACCTTCAGTATCCTCAAAATGATTACTATGAAAACTATTTTCAGGCATATAGCTGTAATGGCTATCTGCTCCCTATGTGCCATGCCGGCAGTGGCTCAGCGCAAGGACACGGACGCCAAGAACGCCGAGTCAAACTTTGCACGTGTCCGTGAGCGGCGCACTGTGGGCAATGCCCACACGCGTATCCGCTATGCGTTCAATGCCCTTGACCTTGCCGACAAGCAGATATGGATTGATGAGGGGCAGCTCAAGATAGCTCAGGGCATGACTGACTATAGCAGCCATTTTGTGGAGGTCAATGAGGACAGCTTGATGCATTGGTTCGATACGCACACCAATTTCAATGTCTATCCGCCGCGCCGGTGGCTTCAGGGTTACAAGCCCGATCACTGGATAGAGTACCAGTACTCGCAGATAGTGACACGCGGCAACCGCCTGGAGGAGTGGGCCACGATGCCGCGCGCACTCTCCGGTCAGAATTTGTATTACGTGGAGCCTCTTCCGCTTATGAACTGGGAGATAGGCACGGGCACCAAGACGGTGTGCGGATATGAGTGCATAGAGGCCAAGTGCCACTGGCGCGGGCGCGACTATACGGCATGGTTCGCTCCTGAGATACCGGCTCCATACGGGCCGTGGAAGTTCGGCGGCCTCCCTGGAGTAATTATGGAGATATATGACAGTGGCCGCGAGTACACCTTTGAGGCTGTGGCCGTTGAAACGGGTGATTTCCCTGTCTATGCGCCCCGGGGCGACAAGTACAAGGAGTCGTCACGTGCCAAGGTGTGGAAGCTCCAGCATGACCTTAACGTGGACTACTTCAAGACGGCCGACGTAAGCGTGGTGGTGTACAAGACCGGACAGGTACTCTCATCGCGTAAGCACCCTTACAGCCAGTTGGAACTTGAATGATGCGCACCCTTGTTTCCTGCATATTACTGGCCTGTGTCCTGTCGGCAAGTGCCCGTGCCGTGCTCTCGGGCAGGGTGTCGGACACGTCAGGCGCTGCTGTGGAGGCCATGGTCACCATACTTGAGTCAGGGCGTATGGCGGGTTATGGGCGTGCCGATGAGGCCGGGCTTTATTCGGTAACGTACACCGGTACGGCCGACAGCATTACCGTGCGCTGTGCGGCCATAGGCTATGGTACCGTCATCAAGCAAATCCCGGCCCGGACGTGTACGCTTGACTTCATACTCACATTAGGCTATGCCCTAAAGGAAGTGACTGTGGTGGCCGACAAGATCACGCAGCGCGGCGACACGCTGAGCTTCAACGTGGCCGCTTACCGTTCGGATGCCGACCGTGTCATAGCCGATGTGATAAAGAAGATGCCCGGGCTCGAAGTGGCCGACAATGGCAAGATTCTATTCAACGGCAAGGCCATAAAGAATTTCTATGTCGAGGATATGGACCTCCTGCAAGGCCGCTACGGTATAGCCACTAACAATGTCTCGGCCTCGGACGTGGCCTCGGTGCAGGTGTATCAGAATCATCAGCCTGTACGAGCGCTCAAGGATCTGAACCCGTCAGCTGACGTGGCCATAAATCTGCGCCTTAAGTCATCGGCCAGAGGCATATGGTCGGCCACCGGTATGGTCGGGGGAGGATACAAGCCTGCCTTATGGGCAGCCGAGGCCACCGCCATGTATTTCGGGCGCCACATGCAGAACATCACCACCTACAAGGGCAACAACTCCGGCACCGACATCAACGCGCAGCTCAGCAATCTCACTGACGATGTGCCAATGTCGTTCTATAACAGTGCTCCGCTGTCAGTGGCTCTTCCAGCCATACCCGGCATTGCCTCCAAGCGGTATATACGCAACCGCTCCAACGCTCTGAGCACCAACAATATCATCAGGCTTGACTCGCTCACGTCGCTCAGCGTGGCACTGACGTATACCGATGACCTGCTCCGCAGGAGCGGCGAGTCAGTGAGCCGACAGTACGTGCCGTCCACGGCCGATTACCGAACCATAACCGGCATTGTCACGGCCCGCAGTTACGTACATTCCCTTTCAGCATCGTCCACCTATAAGAAGAACACCTCAGCGCTTTACATAGCCAATCAGCTTGAACTGAAGGCCGACTGGAACCGCGACGACGGTACGGCCCTTACGTCAAGCAGCTTCACTTCGGGAGCATCCGAGATAGGACAGCGCCTGGACAATCCCTCGTTTGAGATAAGTGACTGCGTAACCGTGATACGCAGCTCCGGAGCCCAGATTACCGCCGCCGCCGGATGGAACCACCACCCTCAGCAGCTCACCGTAAGCCCCTCGGACTATTTGGGCATCGAGGCCACAGCACCTTCACTCCGGCAGGATTATACCACTGACAATATTAAGGCTTCGCTCATGAGCGGGCTGTTCCGCCGCTTGGGGCGCGTCAATGTCAATATGCTGCTTCTTGCCGATGCCGATATCGAGAAGGTGACTTCGCAGCTTTACGGCCTTGAAGTGCCTGCATCCGCCTCGGCGGCCAATGACTATCTGTTCGGTCAGCTCAGCATGGGCATAGAGCCTCGCTTTGACTATCTGCTCGGCAAGGTGTACTTTCAGCTACGCCTTCCGCTGGGCTATAACCGCCAGTGGATATCGGACAGCCGCGACGCCTCATACTCCCGCTCATGGAACTATCCCGACTTCAATCCGGCCCTCACCCTGCGCTACGCCACAGGCCGCCACACCCTCAGCGCCGAAGCCGCATACCAGTGCATGCGCAACAACTCCCCGCGTGCTGCCCGGGGCATCATCATGACCCAATACCTGTCATTCAGGCAGGCCGATATAGAGCGCACCATGATTGACCGCAATGTGTCAGCTCAGCTCTCGTACCGTGTGGCCAATCCCATGATACAGCTGTTCGGCAACGCCTCGCTGGCCTACACCCGCTTCTACCACAATACCATTGCCGCCGTTGACTACGACGGGCTCTCTACCGTGAGCATAGCCCTGCCGCGATCGTACACCTCCGACCGCTACTCCGCATCGGCAAGCGTCAACAAGGGGGTCGGCTTCTGGGACAGCACCGTGAAGCTGTCAGGCTCAGCCAGCCTGTACCGCAGCAGCAGGCTTATAGGCGGCGACCTGTTTGGCTACTCTACCACCTACTGGAGCGGCAACGTGCTCCTGACATCCACCCCCGCACGCTGGATGGGCGCCGCCATGGCATTCGCCTACGGGAGTAACCGCAGCTACACTGACTTTGACCGCTCAGCCACACACCCCGTGCACCAGTGGACATGCCGTATCGACATGAACTTCTACCCGGCCCATAACCTGATACTGAACGTGGCCGCTGAAGACAACTATACGAACCTCACCTCCCTTGACCGCCACGTATGGTTTGGAGATGCCAAAGTCACCTACCGCTACCGCCGCCTTGACTGGGAGCTTGAGCTCAACAACCTCTTCAACCGCCGCATATTCACCCGCGTGCAGTACACCGATATGGACATCTACACCTCTACCTATACCCTGCGCCCCCGCAGTATCATGCTCCGCCTCCGTTTCAAGCTCCTCTAACCTCTCACAGCCTTTACCCCATATACATCATCCATATAAGGGCACATGTTTTCTATGCTATACGGCCTGTTTCAATCTCGTTTTTTAGAAATTCAAATACATATACGGGGCCTTGGTAGTAAAGCTTGCATTTCGGGTCGTTGACTTTGGAGAACGTTTCCGAACCATATAGTACATCAAGCGCTTTTTGCATATCCCAGCCGTATTCTTCCATCATCATCTCAGTAAGATCAGCAGCTAAGTACTCTATAAGAAATTGCATGTCTTTCTTCATCTTATCTTATTTAAATATGTTAGCGATTGTTCGGTAGCAAATAAATACTGGATTGATTTGTCCCCATAGTATTTTATGCGTTCAATCAATTTTTCTACTGAAATATTTCCTTCAGCAAATAACCGAATTTGTAATCCTACCTTGTCATCGGCAATGGGTCCAATTACTATATCGTATGGATGAAGTTGGGTGGCTGATTTGTTTCGCCTATTCATAACAATGAATTCGGCCCATTCTACAGTGTAATCACTAAATACTTTAATACGAATCCCATCCTTTTCGGCATGTTCCGCATCAAAAAGGAACGATGATACTATTGGCTCCCCGGACCTCATAATGTCCACCTTGGCTGAGGCCATTTCCTTTGCTTGGTTGTAATTAGGGTTCATATAGAAGCCATGTCCAAAATCTTTCCCTTTCTTGCTCATTGACAAGTCGATATTCTCAATGGCTATATTGGAGCCGTGGTGTAGTGTAATCATGCTATCCGTCCTCCTCTATTGAAGCAAGCTTGTTGTAGGTCATCAACTACGTCTTCTATAGATAGGGTATGCATGATGCCATAGTGCTTTATTAGCAAGTCAATGCCGCTGAACCGGCGAAGATATGCATAGGCATTAGGAATGGTGAGGCCAAAACGCTCAGCAAAACTGCTTACTATGGCTACGATGTATTCTATGCGATTTCTGAGTTCGTGTTTATCCATAAAAGTACATGACATGGGTATTTATGAATGCAGTAGCGAATGCTGCACATGCAAATATACAAAAAATCCTATGTAAGCCAATATGATGGTGGCAAATAACTCGTGTGGAGGGTCACGGCTCTTTCATTTAGAAATTAAATAACCGTATAATGCCCTTACCCGG
>JAMPBB010000052.1 GCA_023666885.1 Muribaculaceae bacterium
CCACCATCATGATGTTAGCGTAGGTGGCTCCTACCATAAGCTTCATGTCAGCCTTTTCAAGCTGCTCGAAAGTGGGGTCTATGACAAATTCACCGTCGATACGTGCCACACGCACCTCGGAGATGGGGCCGTTGAAGGGCACGTCGCTCACACTCAGGGCAGCCGATGCGGCCAGTCCGGCCAGAGCATCAGGTATATCCACCCCGTCAGTGGAGTATAGTGTGATGTTGACAAACGTGTCAGCATGATAATTTTCAGGGAACAGCGGACGCAGCACGCGGTCCACTAAGCGGGCGGTCAAAATCTCGTAGTCCGAAGCACGGCCCTCACGCTTGAGGAAGCCGCCGGGAAAACGCCCGAATGATGAAAACTTTTCTTTGTACTCTACCTGAAGGGGCATGAAATCGACCCCCTCACCGGCCTCCTTGGCCGATACTACTGTGGCCAGGAGCATTGTCCCGCCCATGCGTACTTCTACCGCTCCATCAGCCTGCTTGGCCAGCTTGCCTGTCTCGATGGTTATTTCACGTCCGTCGGGGAGGCTGATGGTTTTCTTGATTGGATTTAACATATTTTATCGTATAATTCTTTTTTTACTGTCGTAAAAATCGCACAAAGTTACGAATTATATGTCAGACATATACACTCCGATGACAATTATTTGCCTCCGCAAGAACCTAAAACAGCAAAAAACGTTTTATTTTTGTGACAAATTAACATCTGATGTTCGGATTCAAGTCAAAACCACAGTATCGTACCGGACTCGCCCTGAGCGGAGGGGGAGCGCGCGGACTGGCTCACGCCGGAGCCTTCAAGGCTATGGAGGAGGTGGGGCTGCGCCCTGACATCCTGGCGGGGGTAAGCGCAGGCTCGGTGGCGGCGGTGATGTACGCTGCCGGCATAAGCCCCGAACAGATGCTCGACATATTCCGCCATGCCAAGTTTACGGACTTCTGCGAGTTTGGCATGCCCAACGGCGGGTTCCTGTCGTTGGACCGCTTCCGTGACTTCCTGCGCCACATAATACCCTATGAGAATCTGGAGGACCTGCCCATAAAGACGGTGGTGGGTGCCACTGACTTCGACAACGCCCGACCGGTATTCTTCGATAAGGGGCCTATAGCCGAGCGCGTGGTGGCCTCGTGCAGCATACCCATAGTGTTCAAGCCGGTGACTATAGACGGAGTGCGCTACGTGGACGGCGGAGTGCTCCACAATCTGCCCGCATGGACCATAAGGAAGCAGTGTAAGGTGCTGATAGGGATAAACTGCTCGCCGCTGTCGGACATCAAGGCCAAAAACTCGGTGATGAGCGTGGCCATGCGTTCATACGAGCTGCTGGCCAAGACCAATGCCATACCTGACATGGCGCTGTGCGACATGGTGGTACGCACTGACCGCATAGCACGCTATCAGGTGTTCAATCTGAAAGAGCTTGACAAGGTGTTTGAGAGCGGCTACCGCGACACGCTCAACCACCTGCTGTACCACGGATTCAAGCGCCGGGTGCGCTGACCTTGGCGCGGTGCTTTATGCGCCACACCACCGCATCGAAGGGATGCACGAATGCATCGAAAGGCTTGTCAGGGCTGAAATCCTTACGCATCTTCTCGCCGGTAAGCAGCTCCGTCATCATGGCAGTACCCTCAGGCATATTCAGCACCTTGAAGGCATGTTCAGGCACCACTATGTGCATATCGGCCGAGTCAGCCGAAAAATTGGCCGCCACTATAAGCGTTTCATCCTCGTAATGACGCAGGAATATGTATTGGCGGTGAGGATTGACCGACGGATTGTCATAATTGACATACATCAAATCGAAGAACGCCCCGCAGCGTATGGCCTTCTGCGAGTTGCACAGGCGCAGTATGGTGGCATACTTATGCCGCAGCCATCGCTCCCGGGCGGTAAGCAGCTCCTCACCGGGACAGCCTTCGTTGAGCCAGCGCCTCAACGTGCCAAGACTCCAATAGTCGAATATGGTGGTACGCCCGTCATAACCGCTATAGCCCTCCGATTCAGTGGCCTGTTCGCCTAATTCCTGCCCCATATATATCATGATGGGGCCAGTGCTTATCATGGAGCTTACCACCAGCGAGGGTATCACCTTGGCCGGATCGCCGGCATAGAAGCGCGAGCCGAAACGCTGCTCATCGTGGTTCTCGAGGAAATTGAGCATATTGCCCCCTATCCCTTCTACAGTCTGCCAGCAGTTGGTGAGCTGGGCTGCGGAGTAATTTGCCGTCTGTATACCACGCAAAGTGTCGTACAGGTTCACCTTATCATACAGATAGTCAAACTTGCCCCGGTATATATAGTCGCGGTACATGGCCGTGTCATATATCTCGGCTATGAATATCACGTGGGGGTACAGCGCCTTTACCTTAGGTATGGCCCACTGCCAGAACTCCACAGGTACCATCTGGGCCATGTCGCACCGGAAGCCGTCTATACCCTTGGAGCACCAGAAACGGAGTATGTGCAGCATTTTGCCCCACGTGGCCGGCACGGGATCAAAGTGGCGGCTGCCGTCGCCGTAGTCCACTCCATAGTTCAGCTTCACGGTTTCATACCAGTCATTAGGTCCGGGGAAGGCCGAGAAGCAGTCATTGCCCGACGCCTTGGCCGGGAACTCTATGTAAGCCCCCTTGCCCGTGCCCATATCCACTTTTGGAGCGAAGAGCTGACGCGGTATGTAGTAGAAACTGTTGTCGCGAGCAAAGTACTTGGAGGTGTCATCATCGGCACCGAAATCGGCGGGCGCGCCCTTGGGGGCGGCATCGCTGTGATAGCGGCGTGCCACGTGGTTAGGCACAAAGTCTATTATCACCTTCATGCCGGCACGGTGCGTGCGCTTGACCAGAGCCTCGAATTCGGCCATACGCGCAGGCACATCCACGGCCAGGTCCGGGTCAATGTCATAATAGTCACTTATGGCGTAAGGAGACCCGGCCTTACCCTTGACCACATGCGGATTATCAGGAATGATACCGTAGGCCGAGTAGTCCGTGCAGTGGGCATGTTCTATCACGCCTGTATACCATACATGGGTCACGCCTAATTCTGAAATGGAGGCGAGCACCTCCGGAGTAATGTCGTTGAGCTTTCCGCTTCCGTTCTGTTCTATGGTGCCCGAGGACACACACGTGGCATTATAATTGGTAAACAGCCGCGGGAGCAGCTGATATATTACCGGCTTCTTAGTCATTTGAATATGAGCTATATCTAACAGGCCGCAAAGGTATGCATTTTTAGCCGTTCCGCCAAACGCCGCACACTTGTGTGGCCACATAGGCACAACTCATACAATTTTCTAAAAATATTTCGTACCTTTGCGGCATCAACCCAATTAACCTTTTTATGCAGTCTGCTATCCACCCAATCAAGATTTTCGCCGGCACAAAATCGCGCTACATGGGCGAAGAAATCTGTAAAGACCTCGGCATAGAGCTCGGAAAGATGAACGTCCAGCACTTTGCCGACGGAGAGTTTGAAGTATCATTTGAAGAAACCGTGCGCGGATGCGAGGTGTACCTCGTGCAATCCACATTTCCCAACACGGACAATCTCATGGAGCTTCTGCTCATGATCGACGCCGCCAAGCGTGCATCGGCCCATGCTGTAATAGCCGTAATACCCTACTTCGGATGGGCACGTCAGGATCGCAAGGACAAACCCCGCGTATCCATAGCCGCCAAGCTCGTGGCCGACCTCCTTTCAGCCGCCGGAGTGGACCGTGTCATAACCATGGATCTCCACGCTGACCAGATACAGGGATTCTTCAACGTACCGGTGGATCACCTGTACGCCTCCACAGTATTCATACCCTACATACAGAGCCTCAAGCTCGAGGACATGGTGATAGCCACCCCCGATGTAGGCGGGGCCAAGCGCGCCAACAGCTACGCCAAGTACCTCAACGTGCCTCTGGTACTGTGCCACAAGCAGCGCGCCAAGGCCAACGTAGTGGAGTCAATGACCGTGATAGGCGACGTAGAAGGCAAGAACGTGATACTCATCGATGACATGGTGGACACAGCCGGCACCATAGCCAAAGCTGCCAATCTTATGAAGAGCAAGGGTGCCAAGTCAGTACGCGCCATAGCATCACACGCCATAATGAGCGATCCGGCATCACAGCGCGTGGATGAATCTGCCATGGAGGAGATGATATTCACCAACAGCATACCCTTCAACAAGGACTGCAAGAAGGCTACCGTACTGAGCGTGGCCCATCTGATAGCCGACACCATACGCCGCGTACACAGCAATCAGTCCATATCATCGCAGTACGTATTTAAATAATACCGCATAAGCAGTGCGCATGCAAGCGGCGTGATAATACATGATGACTGAAAAGACACTTATCGAACGCTTGCGCAAGGCTGACCGCCGTGCCTTTGATGCCATATATAGCCTGTATGCACCGCATCTGCTCCGATTTTGCCTGCACCACCTTGACAGCCCACAGGACGCTGAAGAGGTGGTGCAGGACGTTTTTGTGGATCTGTGGCGCTCACGCGAGGTAATCCGTGCCACTGACTCCCTGCGCCCGCTGCTGTTTACTTCTGCACGGTTCCGCATACTCAACCGCTACCGTGCCCGCGTAGATGCCGAGCTGCTTGAAGAGTATCGCAGAGCCACACAGGGAGCCACAGCACGCAGCGCGGAATTCGAGCTCGAGTATCGCGACCTCCGCCTACGCGTAATCAAAGCGCTCAGACATCTTCCTCATAACCAACGGCGCGTCATAGTCCTGTCACGGTTCCGCTACATGTCAAACTCCGAGATAGCCACACATCTGGGGCTGAGCCTACAGACGGTAAAAAACACCCTGTCCTTGGCGCTCAAGAATCTGCGGAACCTGCTTGACAGCCATATTCTGACCGGGGCACTGATTTTTTCGGGCGCCTGCTCGGTACTTGCCCGCCATTTATGTGTCATATAATCACACAGTGAACATGCAAAACCTCATAACCGATTACCGCAATGGAAAGCTCTCGCCCGAAGAAATGCTTCGGCTGCGCGAGCTCATGCTCACGCTGACACCGGATGAACTTGATGAACTGATGCCCGATGATGCCGCCACTATGTCAGCCGGTCCGGCACCGAACAAGCAGACCCTGCGCAGCATAAAACGCCGCATCGACTCTACCATAGCCCCCGCATCCGTGGAAACGGCTACCGGGCTCCGGCATATGCGCATATATCGTGCCGTGGCCACAGCCGCAGCCGTGCTTCTGCCGCTTCTGATAGCGGCCACCGTGTATCTGTCACTCTCGCGCCCCACACAAATCAGCATCCGTCCCCTCACCGCCTCCACCTCAGGCTCCGGCAAGACAGAGCTGTCGCTGCCTGACGGCTCAGCCGTGACGCTGCGCGGCACTTCATCCATCACCTATCCTTCGGCCTTCAGCCCTGACAGCTCACGCCGCATATCATTTGAAGGTCAGGGGTACTTCAACGTAGCCACTGACTCGCTCCGCCCCATGTGCGTAACGGCACCGGGATTTACCGTCACGGTCTACGGCACATCGTTCGGCATATCAGCCACAGAAAGCGCATCTGAGGCCCGTGTAGTGCTTGACAGCGGCAACGTAACCGTCACCGCCGACAAATCAAGCCGCTCAGAGCGCATGGTACCCGGCGATGTGGCTACCATAATACCCGCTACGGGCGAGCTCATGATAACACACCGCTCCGATGCGGTGGAAACCGACTGGATAACGGGCGAACTGACATTCCGCAACGCCACACCGGAATCACTGATAGCCACCGTGGAAAACGCCTACGGCATCCACCTCTCAGCCGAAATCAAAGACGCCATCAACGCCAACTTCACCGGCACCCTCCCGTGGGACGACCTTGCCACCGCCCTCAAAATCCTCAGCCGCATCTACGGCTTCCCCCTCCCCTACTGACCTCCGCCACTATACTACTTAAATACAAAAATTCGCCATTAAGAGTACCCTCCGGTACAAATTTTTGCGATTATAATCCTCGTTTTTACAAAAAACTGAGCTTAGGATCTGTGCCCCGCGCTAAAATATGTTATAAAACATATATTTTTTAAGGTACCTAACGGGACATTGCGTGTCATATAGGGCAAATAAACCTATCATTCACATTATAACCATCACGCAATATTACCATGAAGAAATTCATTCCTATCATTCATCGGTGTGTGTTGCTGCTCATGCTGAGCCTCACGTGCGGCATAGCCATTCAGGCTGCCCCGCCGGCCAAGGCTACAGAAAAGACCGCAACGGTGACTATCAACGTGCAGAACGCCTCTCTGCAGAAAGTGCTCAAAGAGATAGAGCGCCAGACACCCTACCGTTTTTCGTACAAGAGTACTGACATCAAGGACTTTCCCGCAGTCACTACTTCATTTACCAATGCACCTGTGGCCACGGTGCTCGACAAGCTATTCCGCGGCTCGGCCATACGCTATGAAATAGTGTCGTCAAAATCCATAGTGCTTCTGCCCGGTGCTGCAAGCGCTGAACAGGCCCGCACGTCAGCGTCCGGCGGAGTCATGCGTACCGCTTCAGGTACCGTGGAGGACGCTGACGGCGAGCCCATAGTAGGAGCCTCCGTACGCTGTGCATCAAACACATCCATTGGCACCACCACCGATGCCAACGGTCGCTTCACCCTCCGTGTACCCGACGGCGAAAAACAGCTGCTCATATCATATATAGGTATGCATCCGCAGAAGTCGGCCATAGGCTCCGACATGAGCATACGCCTGACAGAGGACGCCACAGCACTTGATGAAGTGGTCGTAGTAGGCTTCGGTACTCAGAAAAAAGTGAATCTTACCGGCGCGGTAAGCAATGTAGACGTAGGCAAGGCCATAGGTGACCGCCCGATAGTATCAACTACCGAGGCTCTCCAAGCCGCCGTACCGGGCCTGCGTGTCAATATGGCCACACAGGGTTCGCCCGGAGCCGGGGCCTCTCTCAACATCCGTGGTACTACGTCAATCAACGGCGGCTCCCCACTGGTATTGGTCAACAATGTACCCATGGACATAAACCTGATTGATCCTCAGGACATAGAAACGATATCCGTGCTCAAGGATGCCGCATCGGCAGCCATATACGGTGCACGCGCCACATTCGGCGTGATCCTCATCACCACCAAGCAGGGTGCCAAGGAACAGCGCGCACGCGTAACGTACAACAATAATTTCTCATTCACACGCCCCATAGAGCTTCCCCGCAAGGCATCGCCCATAGAAGAAGTTACCGCCTACAAGAAAATGGGTTGGGCTAATGACACCTATGTGGACGGCAAGAACATAACCCAATGGGAGCAGTATATCCTTGAATATAACGCCAATCCCGCGAAATACCCTTCAGGATACATATTTGATGAGAAAGGCAACCTGTTCCTGATGCGTGAAAATGACATTTTCTCTGACATGATGGACAGCCACGGCTTCCAGCAGAACCACAACGCATCAGTAAGCGGCGGCACTCAGCGGTCAAACTACCGTATAAGCTTCGGGTACACCAATGAGGACGGTATCCTTATCACAGACAAGGACAAATACCGCCGTACTAACTTCGCCACATCGCTCGGCACCGACGTCACTTCATGGCTCAACACATCCGTGGATGTACGCTATGCCTCCACTTTCCGCTCCGTAGTGGAGCAAGGCGGGCGTAACGGTGTATGGGGTAGCGCCGTGACACTTCCTTCATACCAGAACATATATCCCTATGTGCTCAACGATGTAGAATACCCGGCTGAATGCTCCACCACCTACATACTCAATGGCGAACCTCGCCGCATCAGCACCACTGACCTGCGCATACTCGGCCGTGTGGTCATAACCCCCGGCATCAAGGGGCTCCGTCTGACAGGTGAATATACATTCAACCGCTCCACAGGCAACAACAGTATCTATGCCAACAAGTACCAGTATGTGGGCATGAACTTCAATGGTGTGATGAACAGCACGGAAAACACTTCCTATGCCATTACCAAGTCATCGACCAACTACAATGCCGTAAACATATACGCCAACTATGACTTCTCGCTTGGCCTCAACAACTTTGCCCTCACGGCAGGTTTCAACCAGGAGGAGAGCCATTATGAGAGCCTCTACACTCACCGCAACGATGTGCTGCTCGAGAATCTGCCCTCCGTATCCGGCTCTACCGGCACCACCACTTCCACTGACTCGTTCTCGGAATATGCCGTGCGCGGTGCTTTCTACCGCGTGGCGTATAACTATGACAACCGCTACCTCCTTGAGGCCAACGGACGCTATGACGGCAGCTCACGCTTCCCGAAGAGCAATCGCTTCGGCTTTTTTCCGTCGTTCTCAGGCGCATGGCGTATATCACAGGAAAGCTTCATGGAATCACTCCAGCCTGTGCTGTCCAATCTTAAGCTGCGTGCGTCATGGGGCGAGATAGGCAATCAGAACGTGTCATCCAACTATCCCTACATACCCTCAATGGGCATATATCAGACCAACTGGCTTGTCAACGGCACTCGCCCCACCACGCTGAATGCTCCGGCTTTGGTGAGCGCCGCATTTACTTGGGAAAAGGCATCCACGCTTGACTTTGCCCTCGACTTCGGCCTGTTCAACAATCGCCTCTCAGGTACTCTCGAATGGTACCGCCGCGATACCCGCGACATGCTGGCTCCCGGTATGGATCTGCCTTGGGTGATAGGTGCCGCTCCGGCCAATCAGAATGCTGCCGACCTGCGCACATCAGGATGGGAAATGGATCTGCGCTGGACTGACCGCATAGGATCCGTAGGCTACAACGTGGCTTTCAACCTTTACGACTCACACAGCAAGATCACTCGCTTCCGTAATGAAACCAAACTGCTCACCAGCTATTATGAAGGTCAGGAAATAGGCGAGATATGGGGCTATACCACTGATCGATTCTACACCACCGATGATTTCAATGCTGACGGTTCGCTCAAGGAAGGACTGCCCAAACCTCACGGCGCAGGCACCATGAATCCCGGCGATGTGCTGTACGTGGATTACGACGGCGACGGTAAGATCTACAGCGGTTCAGGCACAGCCAATGATCCCGGCGACCGCCGAGTGATAGGCAACACCACTCCACGATACATGTACGGCATACGCGCCGGTGTAAACTGGAACGGCTTCGACCTCCAGATATTCTTCCATGGTGTAGGCAAACGTGACTACTGGCGCACTGACCAGATGGCATGGCCTAACGGCTCATGGGGTGTAAACTTCAAGGAAACCCTCGACTTCTGGAGCCCGGAAAATCCTGACGCTTACTTCCCCCGCACTTATGCCAACAATGCCGTAAACACATCTTACAACCGTTGGGTACAGACCAAGTATCTGGCTGACGCATCATTCTTCCGCCTACAGAACATCACACTCTCCTACACACTGCCGCGCAATATAGTAAAGCGCATATTCCTTGACAATGTACGCGTGTACGTAAGCGGCGAGAACCTGAAGACATGGGATCACCTGCCCCACGGCCTCGAGCCCGAAATGCTTTCAAACGGTGCATGGACATATCCATACATGCGCAAGATTTCATTCGGTATAAATCTAACCATCTAATCCATACGCTATCATGAAACCAATCATACCGGCCGCTCTTATACTTGCCGCATTGCTCTCATCATGCAATGACGACTTCCTTGAGCGCAAACCACTGTCGGAGCCTACAGCCGAAACGGCATTTGCCACCTCTGACAATTTCAAGGCTTATGCCTGGGGGCTTTATGAAACACTGCCCACCCTCGGCTACGGCGACACCAATTCTGATGACATTTCCTACAATTCCACCCGAGGCAGCGGCGAGAGCTCATGGATACGCGGTACCGTAACCGTACCCGACTCCCGCAGCGGCACCACATGGAACTACTACCAGTTCATACGCCGCGTCAATCTTATGCTTGACCATATTGACGGCTCAGCCATGACTCAGGCTGACAAGGATCACTGGCGCAGCGTGGGATATTTCTTCCGCTCGTACCGCTACCTGTCACTGCTCAGCGCTTACGGCGATGTGCCTTGGATAGACCACGTGCTATCGGACAATGAAACGGATCTTATTGAAGGCCCGCGTACTCCGCGCAATGAAGTGGCCGCCAACATCCTTGCCGACCTCAAGTTTGCCGAGGAGCATATACGCCCCGAAGGCGATGGCAAGAACACCATAAACAAGGCCACAGTTCAGGCCCTACTGTCACGCTTCACTCTTTTTGAAGGCACATGGCGTAAATACCACGGTTTGTCCGACTCCGACACATACCTGCGTGAATGCCAGCGCGTGTCAAGCGCACTTGTCACTGACATGCCTAATGTGACTGCATGTTATGATGACCTATTTACCAGCCTCAGCCTTGACGGTGTGACAGGTGTAATACTGTACCGCGAGTACTCTAACTCCGAAAATGTGGTTCATGCCATAAGCATCGGCGGCACCACAGCACAGTCATACTACAACCCCACACGTGACCTTGTGGACAGCTATCTGTGCTATGACGGGCGCACCCGTTGGAACAGTCCTGCATTCATATCGGACAAGAACATGTACGATGAGTTTGCCAACCGCGACCACCGCCTGTGGCTGCACGTTACGCCGCCCTATCTCGTGGATCGCTCCCGCGCAGCCGATGCTTGGGATAGCCGCTGGGACTTCACCGACTCCGGTCATGACCGCGCCTATATCGACTCATTGGCCATTCGCCTCGGCATAGGCTACGGCACAGCCAAAGAACGCCAGAAGACCCTTCCTTTCCGTCAAGGCTACTCAGGCGGCGTGCTCGGCCATGTACCCCACTACGATTTCTATCTTGACGGTCAGCCCTGGTACAAGTCAGCGTTCGGTTACAATAACTGGAAGTACTTTGCCACATACCTTGAACAGGGTGCTCAGCGCAATGAAGAAGTGGATATGCCTATATTCCGCATAGAGGAAGTGATGCTCAACTGGGCCGAAGCCGCCTGTGAGCTCGGACAGTTTGACCAGACCGTGGCCGATGCTACCATCAACAAGCTCCGTCCTCGTGCCAATGTGGCTCCCATGAAGGTGTCAGAGATAGACGCTTCTTTCGATCCCACCCGCGACCTTGGCAACCCCGACTATGCCGGTGACTATGAAGTATCGCCCCTGCTATGGGAAATACGCCGTGAACGCCGCATAGAACTCTTCTCTGAACACGGCTCTTTCATTTAAAAATTGTTGGATTTTTCAAACTCGCTGGCATACAC
>JAMPBB010000053.1 GCA_023666885.1 Muribaculaceae bacterium
TAAAATATATCTTTGGGGAGATGTAATCAAGGTATTTTAAATGAAAGAGCCGTGCGCTGCTACCTGTAAGCTCACCCATATGCAGCATAGTCCACTTATAGATAACCGAGAAGATGAATATTCCCACAAACACTTTCAGCATACTTACACCGTACTTTTTTGAAAGTATTATCACAGGAATTATAAACAGATACAGAGCCCACTCCACCTTCATAGTCCACAGTGCACCGTTTACAGCCGTAATGTCATGATTCTCAAAAACACCGGGAAGTGACGGCTGCATGAAGTTAAGAGTGGCGGCATTGAGCAGCAGGTATCTTATCCATCTGCTGTCAGTAAAATATTCCACTGCCGGCAAGTCACTGACATATACCAACAGCACAGCGGCGCCAACTACGGCTATGAGGTATGACGGCAGTATACGCCACGCACGGTTACTAAGATAATCCTTCCATCCTGAGGCTCTGTGATAGCTTCCATATATCAGGAATCCGCTTATTACAAAAAAGCTGCATACACGGTAATAGCCTGATATAGGAAACCGAAGCTCAGCGCCTGTCAGTACATTGAAGTGTGACAGAAATATGGCAAAGGCCAGTATATACCTAATAGCTCCGAAATTATTACGAAATATGACTCTTGGTACCGATGCCATAACAGCCCCCTGTATCAGTTTATCACCATCACCTTGGCCACAGCACCTTGCGAGGATCCTGAATCATCGGCTGCGGAAGCATATATATAGTACACCCCTGAGCGCACCCTTACGCCGCCCATATCGCAGCCGTCCCATATGTACATGCCTCCTTCGGCTCTGCCTTGGCTTAGCACGTTGCCCGATGCGTCAGCTATCTTGACAAGTGAGTTATCCACAAGCCCCTTCACATATATGGAGCCTGAATATTCCGGACGCACCGGGTTAGGATAGGCGTATATATCGGAATAATCCTCGGCAGGCGCCGAAGTATCGCCTCCGTATACAAACATACCGGAGCGTGTACCTACATACACATCAGTGTTGTACGGATTGGCATACACGGCATATACCTCATCCTCCGGCAGCGGCGAATTCTGTGAATTAAAGTTACGCAGTATGCTGCTTCCGTCAGAGCTTACAAGATAAAGTCCCGATATCTGTGTGGCTATCCACTTACGGTTAGCCGCATCCACTGCTATGCCTTGCACTATGTCACTGCTAAGGAGATAATCGGCACTGTTCGTACCGTCATTGCGCGGTACCTTGACATGTGTCACCGTCATGGATGGGTCAGTGGCCTTCGACGGATCGTTTATGGTAAACACTCCATTACCGGTACCTATCCACACATATCCGTTCTTGTCCTCGGCCAATGAAAGATTGTACGTAGGTACAATGGACTTACCGTCCTGGTCCGTGTACGATGTCCACACGTAATACTTATCATCTGCAAAGTTGTCATACGTACCTTTGGTATCATAAGCCAAGAGAATATTTTTATTGCCTGCGTCCACTGCGAAAATCATATTAGAGTGCTTACAATGAAGTATGCATACGGACTGATCTGACTTCAGGTCAGGGAAATTCATACATACCCAATCACTCTTCTTTACCTCTGAGGGGTTCAGCTTACGCTTTGAAGCCGGGAGCACTATTATACCCGAGTGCTCATCAGTACTTTCTGTAAATACCCACAGATTGCCGCCAGGGTCTATGGAAACGTTGTAGCTGATACATCCCCACAGGGCAGGAAGCGGTGAATTGTCATAATTATAGCGTCCTATGAATTCACGTCCGCGCACCTTTAACACCCCGTCACGAGGCGTGGACAGGTAGTATGTATCCGGTTCATCAGGATCCTCCGCCAAGTTATGTGTGCCTACGGCATAGGGACCGTTCTTATACTGATATGACTTCAAATCTTCTTCACTCACTTCCATAGGATACACCTCGGTCTTTTCCATTTTGCCGAATTCATCTAATTCAAGCACTGAGGTCATCTGCGGATAATAAAGCAAATCCGTATTACTGCCACCAAATCTATTGGGGCTTGATCCGTCTGACATTATATAGAGCTTGCTCCCATCGGCCGACGGTATGAAGAAACACACTCGCTTTACCGACAAAGCATCGGCAGGGTATGCACGGTCTGAAAGAACCGTCACACCTCCGGCGGTGTCAAACTTTACATGTGACAGTCCTTCAAGACTCAATGCCCATACTGATTCAAGTCCGGAGGCTATACTAAATATATTATATCTGTAATCCTGTGGAAGCTCCATGACGTGCTCCGGTACCCAGGCTCCGTTATCAAGTTTATACAGATTCCATTCCGTGACATAATACAGAGCATCATCAGTAGTTATCATTTGGTTTACTAACGTATGCTTAGGATTGACGTTATTCGTTTTCAAAACCCTATTTGCTGCAAAATCTGCCTTAAAAGCCACAAGCGATGAATAGTCAGGCCAGTTACCTCGGCTTATCACCGTGCCGTCAGGCATAGTGGCAAGTTCAGTAGGTAAGGATACATATGCAAGCTGTGAGAATGAGCTGAACGAACGCAAATTCTTTTCCACAGGCAGTGTCCACAGATAATTGTCATGTCCTATCACCAAGTAGCCATCCGATATGGTAAGGCAAGGCACATTGAAGTTATATATGCCTGACTCTACCACTTCATGACGGCTCTCATCAAATTTCACTACGCCAAACCCCGTGGCCACATATATATATTTACCTTCAAATGCCACCTGGTTAATGACATGCGAGTCCAGTTCCGTAGCATCGGCTATTTCAGGGAGCGACACCACAGTACCGTCATCATACAGCAAGTCAATGCTCCCTGACACATAAGCTATAAGCAGATATTTTCTTTCGCTATTATACTTTATGAGTTTTATATCAGTTTCAGTAAGCTTATTGTCTATGGTATATGCATAGGATTCATCAGCATCCTTGTCATATGAAAACAATCCTCCTCCCGCCAGATAATATACCTTTGACGGTGTTTCCTCTATATTCTGGAGCGGGTAGGCAAATGTAGGCACGGCAGTCCATTCACCGGGAAGTGCCAGTGTGGCTTCTGCCCTTATGCCTGAAAGCAATATTATTAAGGGTAGTAAGCAGTATTTCAGTATATTCATATATCGGAGAGATATTTCATAAGTTTTGATACAGCACGCCCACGGTGGCTTATGGCATTTTTTGAGGCCTCATCCATCTCGGCGAAAGTAATATCTGACCCTTCAGGAGTGAATACGGGATCATATCCGAAGCCGCCATTGCCACGCGGAACCCTCTCTATAATGCCATACACACTACCCTCAAAGTACTTAAGCTCATCACCCATAGCTAAAGCTATTACGGTACTGAAGTGGGCATTCCTGTCAGTTTTATCCTCCATACGGCTCAGAAGCAGACGCATGTTAGCCTCCGAGTCATGCCCCGGACCGGCATACCGGGCGGAATATACCCCGGGTTCACCTCCGAGTGCATCTACGAGCAGCCCTGTATCATCAGCAAAACAGTCCATACCGTAATGTTCCTTCACATAGGTTGCCTTTATAGCGGCATTGCCTTCAAGAGTGTTGGCGGTTTCAGGTATATCTACATCACATCCTATATCGGAAAGTGACAATATATCCCATTCATCGCCTGCTATATTACGTATTTCGCGCAGCTTATGGGCATTGTTAGTGGCGAATACAAGTTTTCTTTTTTCCATAAAAAATAAGCGGATGAAACTTATTACTTCACCCGCTTATATAACGTAATATTAAGTCCTATATTGTCATATCACTATATTCACTATCTTACGCGGCACCACTATAACTTTCTTTATAGGCTTGCCGTCAATCCAGCGTGAAGCGTTTTCATGATTCAAGGCTATGGTTTCCACTTCCTCGCGCGGAGTATCGGCAGGGACCTCTATATTGAATCGTGCCTTACCATTGAACGACACGGCATACGTAACGCTATCTTCCCTAAGATATTCCTCATTATATTCAGGCCAGCGTGCGTCAAATATAGTGTCTTCATGGCCTATGGCATGCCACAGTTCCTCAGCTACGTGTGGAGCAAAAGGAGCCAGCACTATAAGCAGCTGCCCGAGTACCGTACGGTTATGGCACTTCTGCTGCGTAAGCTCATTTACGCATATCATAAAGGCGCTTATAGAAGTATTGTATGAGAACGCCTCTATATCCGAAGTCACCTTCTTTATAAGCTTATGTATGGATTTCAGAGCTTCACGTGCAGGCTCTCCGTCAGTAACAAGCAGCTTATCGCCCTTGTAGAACAGTGCCCACATACGCTTTATGAAGCGGTTTACACCGTCTATGCCGTTGGTGTCCCAAGGCTTGCTCTGTTCAAGCGGGCCGAGGAACATTTCATACAGTCGGAGTGTGTCAGCACCGTAGCGTTCCACTATATCATCCGGGTTCACTACATTGAACATGGATTTTGACATCTTTTCCACCGCATAGCCACACACATACTTGCCATCTTCAAGTATGAACTCGGCAGTGGCAAATTCCGGACGCCACGCACGGAAAGCATCCAAGTCAAGCACATCATTGCTCACTATGTTTACATCCACATGTATGGGTGTAACATCATAGTCCTTCTTCAGATTATAGCTTACAAAGGTATTGGTGTCCTTTATACGGTATACAAAGTTACTCCTTCCCTGAATCATACCCTGGTTTATGAGCTTGCGGAAGGGCTCTTCCTCACACACCACGCCTAAGTCATAAAGAAACTTGTTCCAGAAGCGGCTGTATATCAGGTGTCCTGTGGCGTGTTCCGTGCCTCCTATATAAAGATCTACATTGCGCCAATATCCATTGGCTTCAGCCGATACCAGAGCCTTGTCATTCTTAGGATCCATATAACGCAGATAGTAGGCTGACGAGCCTGCAAATCCGGGCATAGTGTTAAGCTCTATGGGATACCCTTCGGGAGTTTTCCAGTTCTTGGCACGTCCTAACGGAGGTTCGCCCGTTTCGGTAGGCAGATATTTATCCACCTCAGGCAGCTGCAAAGGCAGTGCTGACTCATCCATAACATGAGGTATGCCATCCTTGTAATATACCGGGAAAGGCTCGCCCCAGTAACGCTGACGTGAGAATATGGCATCGCGCAGACGGTAATTTACCTTCACCCTCCCTATGCCTTTTTCCTCTATGAAGCGTTTGGTAGCCGCTATGGCATCCTTCACTTCCAAGCCGTTAAGATCCAACTCAGGGCCTGCTGAATTAATCATCTTTCCTGACTTGGCATCAAAGCTGGCCTCTGACACATCGGCCCCATCTATAAGCGGAATTATAGGAAGATCAAAGTGACGGGCAAAAGCATAGTCACGGCTGTCATGAGCCGGTACGGCCATAATGGCACCTGTACCATAGCCTGCCAGTACATAGTCACTCACCCATACAGGTATTTTCTTACCTGAAAGCGGATTTATAGCATACGCACCGGTAAATACACCGCTTACACGCTTGTCTATCATGCGCTCACGCTCAGTCTTGTGGCGAGTGGCATCAAGATATGCATCTACCTCGGCTTTCTGCTCGGGTGTGGTAACCATACTTACATATTCACTTTCAGGTGCCAATACCATGAAAGTTACACCGAACACGGTGTCGGCACGTGTAGTGAATATTTCAAGCTGTACATCACTGCCTTCTATGGCAAAGCGCATTTCAGCTCCCTCGGAGCGGCCTATCCAGTTACGCTGCGTTTCTTTAAGTGAATCAGTCCAGTCAATAGTGTCAAGCCCGCTTAACAGGCGCGGAGCATAGGCCGACACACGCAGACACCACTGATACATGAGCTTCTGCTCTACAGGATAGCCGCCACGTACGGATACGCCCTCGCTCACCTCATCATTGGCCAATACAGTGCCTAATTTCGGACACCAGTTGACCATAGTATTGCCTAAATAAGCTATGCGATAGTTCATCAATATGTCACTCTTGGCTTTCTCATCCATTGAGTTCCATTCTGATGCCGTGAAGCTTAAATCCTCGGAACATGCGGCATGTATACCCTCCGTACCATACTTTTCAAAGTGCTCCACAAGGTCAGCTATGGGCATAGCCTTGTCAAGCTCCGTATCATAATAGGAGCCGAACATTTTTATGAATGCCCATTGTGTCCACTTGTAGTAGTCAGGATCACACGTCTTTATTTCACGGTTCCAGTCATAGCAGAAACCTATCTTGTCAAGCTGGCTGCGGTAACGCTCTATATTCTTACGGGTAGTCACCTCAGGATGCTGTCCGGTCTGTATGGCATATTGCTCGGCAGGCAGTCCGTAGGCATCGTATCCCATGGGATGAAGCACATTGAATCCTTGCAGGCGCTTGTAGCGTGAGTATATGTCAGATGCTATATATCCAAGCGGATGCCCTACATGCAGTCCTGCACCCGAAGGATAAGGAAACATGTCAAGCACATAAAATTTAGGACGCTTCTCATCTATTTCAGCCTTGTATGTGGCATTATCTTTCCAGTATTTCTGCCAGCGAGGCTCTATATCTCTATGGTTATATTCCATTATTTATATTGTATAGTATTATTCATTTGCTGAGTTCAAGCATACGGTCTATAGGACGGCGTGCTTTTACTGCCAAGTCAAGATCCACTTTTATTTCAGGCTGCTCATCAAGCAAACACTTATATAGCTTTTCAAGTGTATTGAGCTTCATGTATGAGCAGTCATTGCATGCACAGGTGCTGTCATTGGCCGGAGCAGGTATAAATGTCTTGTCAGGACAGCTGCGCTGCATTTCAAAAAGTATACCGCTTTCAGTGGCCACTATAAATTCATCGGCATCCGACGTACGGGCATAATCCAACAGTACTGCCGTGCTTCCTACCTTGTCAGCTATAAGTTGCAGCGGTTTCTTGCACTCAGGATGTACCAGGAGCTTGGCTTGTGGATGTAGCTTTTTGAGCTCCAATATCTTTTCCAATGAAAATCTTTCATGCACATGACATGCACCATCCCACAGCACCATATTGCGTCCTGTTACGCTGTTTATATAGTTGCCCAGATTACGGTCAGGACCGAATATTATCTTTTCATCGGCCGGTAGAGAGTCCACTATCTTGCGGGCATTGCCTGAGGTAACCACTATATCTGTAAGAGCTTTCACGGCAGCCGTAGTGTTGACATAGCTTATCACAGTATGGCCGGGATGCAGCTTTATGAATGAGGCAAGATCCTCGGCCTTACAGCTGTCGGCCAGCGAGCATCCCGCCTCCATGTCAGGTATGAGCACTTTCTTGTCAGGACACAGCACCTTGGCCGTTTCTCCCATGAAATGCACTCCGCACAGCACTATAACAGGAGCATCCGTACGCGCCGCTATCTGTGCCAATGCAAGCGAGTCGCCTATATAATCAGCTATCTCCTGTATTTCCGGACGCTGATAATAGTGAGCCATAATCACGGCACCTTTCTCCTCTTTGAGCTTGAGTATGGCCTCCTTGAGTTCCTCTTGGGAGCAAGGGGTGCCTTCCTGACATATATTCTCTACATCCATATATTGTTATTATATTATTTTAAAGTATTAAAATTTAAATATTCCAATAAGAAGAATAGTGACTGTAGAAAGTATAGAAAACTATAAGCCTATTTCCTTGCATTTTTATTTATCATATTGAGGAAAAAGTATATCATCACTATATCTACATTATTAAATATTGAAAATTAGAATATTATGAACTTTATTAACACTATGTTTATAACATGCAAATTTAATAACTTTCCTTCATATTTGCATCAAATAAGGTATTGAATTACTGTAGAAACGGCCATCATACATTTATGTTAACTTATTTGCATTTTGTAACTACAGGTTTTATATGAGCATAGTATGAAAGAAAGCAAATATATTTGTTTAATTTTATTCTTGCGGTATCAATAGGTTATTAACATTGTTATCAACATGTATAATAAAAGGATGCACATGCTTAATGTACACCCTTTATATGGCTGATAACTAAGTATAATTACATTATTCTTTTATACCGTAGGCCAGATCACCGGCATCGCCCAGTCCGGGTACTATGTATGAGTGTTCGTTGATATCGCTGTCTACGGCTCCTACCCATATGGTGGTTTTTTCTTCGGGAAATGTTTTCTTAACATAGTCAATAGCTGCCTGCGATGCTATCACTGATGCCACATGTATATGAGCCGGCTCACCTTTGGTAAGCAGTGCGCGGTAGCTTAATTCCATTGAAGCTCCGGTAGCCAGCATAGGATCGGCAAGTATCAGAGTCTTTCCTTCAAGTCTTGGTGATGCTATGTACTCTATAAACACATCAAAATTTTCTTTCTCCTTATATTTTCTGTAGGCAGATACAAAAGCGTTCTGAGCCTTGTCGAAATAATTGAGAAAACCCTGATGGAAAGGTACGCCGGCACGGAATATGGTGCCGAGCACTATCTGCTCCCCTATTACTTGGCATTGGGCTGTGGCAAGTGGAGTTTCAACAGGTACGGTGTCATACTTCATGGTGCGGCTTATTTCGTAAGCCATTATTTCACCTATTCTTTCAAGGTTTCTACGGAAGCGCAGCATATCCTTCTGGATATCTACATCGCGAAGCTCGGCCATATATTGGCTCACTAACGATGGTGTAAGAGCAAAGTCATGTACTGTCATAACGATGATGGTATTTTCTGCAAAAATAACAAAAAAACAAGGGCATCAGTCAAAGCCGGTGCCCTTGGTTATATAAAAACTTATTGTTCTTATTTGTTAGGAGTGTTGAAATCCACAAGTTCTATGTCAAAGATGAGCATTTCGTTGGGTTTGAAATGGCCGTTGCCGTTCATACCGTAAGCAAGGTTGCCGGGTATGTATACTGTATACTTGGCACCTGTGTTCATGAGCTTAAGAGCTTCTACGAATCCGGGTATGAGGCTGTTCATTGACATGGGAGTGGGGTTGCCGTTGGATGAGTCGAATACATTGCCGTCAATGGTACGACCGGTGTAAATAACCTTTACACTGTCACCGTCAACGGGGCTGGCACCTGTACCGGCCTTGTTCACCTTGTAAGCGAGTCCTGAGGGGGTGCTCTTTATTTCGCTGTCAGAAGCCTTGGCTTTCTCCACATATTCCTTACCGGCCTTGAGGTTTTCTTCACCTTCCTTTTCCTGAGCGGCTTGAGCGGCAGCCTGACGCTTCTGCTGTACTTCCATCATCATGGCGTTGGCACGCTGCATCATATTGTTGAGTTCGGAGTCAAGCTTCATTATTTCAGCGTTAGGTACGCTGTCAAGTTTGAATGCCTTGGCGTATTCAGCATAGAAAGCATCACGGTCAATAGCTACACCGCTCTGGCGCATCATGCTCTGCTGTTGTATCATCTGCATACCCATCTGCAGGCCCATCATGTAGCTTAAGTCAGCAGTATCTGCCATGAGCGATGACTTGAAGCCGCGCAGGAATGCTTCCTTGTTGAGCTTGGTGCTGTCCTTGCCCATGTATTGCTTGATCTGCTGTCCGGTCATGGCACCGTTCATGTATCCGAGTGAATTGGACAGTGAATCTATAAATGCCTTATCTATACCGCTGTCCTCAGTGGTTTCAGCTTTGTTTGATGAGCATGAAGCTGCGGTTATTACTGCTGCAGCCATACCCAGTGCAAGAAAAATTTTTTTCATACTGGAATTTTTATTTTTATTAATGAATGTATAATGCTTGGTTATTACTTACCTATCACCTCTAAAAGCTGGACATCAAATATAAGAGTGGCGTCAGGTCCTATCACTCCGCCGGCTCCGTTAGGTCCGTAAGCGAGTGCGCTCGGTATGAACAGGCGCCATTCAGATCCGGCTTTCATAAGCTGAAGAGCCTCTACCCATCCGGGTATAACCTGAGTAACTCCGAAGGTAGCCGGTTCGCCGCGCTCTACAGAGCTGTCGAATACAGTACCATCTATAAGGCGTCCGGTGTAATGTACCTTAACCTGATCACCTTTCTCAGGCTGAGCACCTGTGCCTTCCTTTATTACCTCATACTGCAGTCCGGAGGGAGTAATCTTCACTTCTGCACGTTTGCCGTTTTCAGCCAGAAATTTTTCACCTGCCTCACGGTTTACCTTGCCCATTTCGGCTGCGGCAGCGCGCTGACGCTCCTCCATGGCTGTGAAATATTTACGTATTTCCTCTTTGGCTTCATCATAAGTCATTTTAGGCTTTTCGCCTGAGAATACTGCTGATACTCCGTCAGCAAAATCCTCTACATTGATTTTTTCTATACCGCTGCTGCGGAAGTTGTTGCCCATGCTAAGGCCCAATGCGTAGCTGATGCGGTCCAATTCTTTGGTACTCATATTCTTTAAGTGTATAATTTTGGTTATTGTACCTTTCACGGTTTATGTGTCACAAAGGTAGGTTAAATATCTTGCTCGGTGGCACTTTTTTAATAAAAAATTATTAAAACCACCATGCTTTATGACTCATAAGCGTATGTATAACAACATAGAAGCAGCTTAGTTAGATATTATGCTTTGTATATATTATAGTATTTACCGGATAGAAACCTGTTTTTAATAAAAATGTAACATAATTGAAATAAATTTATGCAAATTATAATAAATTGTTATATAAGTAATTAATTAAATTTGTCACAACTTCGTAATATGATTAACATATTTTAATTCTGTAATAATTTGGATAATTAAATTCTTTGTACATTTGCAATGTCAACGGGAACGAAACACCCGCTGAGCCGAATCGACAGACAAACTAATAACCACCGCATAAAACTCATTATCATGGAACCTACCGCCTTTCAGAACCGCCTCATGAGCCTCCAGGCCAACATGCTCAACTTCGCGTACATGCTCACCTCCAACCGCGACGACGCCTACGACCTTCTGCAGGACACCATGCTCAAGGTGCTTGACAACTGCGACAAGTACACCGAGAACACCAACTTCAAGGGCTGGGTATTCACGATAATGCGCAACATCTTCATCAACAACTACCGCCGCGTGGTGCGCTCGGCCACCGTCATAGACAAGACCGCCGACTGCTACCACCTGAACCTGAGCCAGGACTCCGGGCTCGAGACTCCCGAGGGCTCGCTTGCCGCCGGTGAGATAGCAGCCGCCATCAACGAGTTCCCCGAGAAGTACCGCGTGCCGTTCTCCATGCACGTGGCAGGCTACAAGTACAACGAGATAGC
>JAMPBB010000054.1 GCA_023666885.1 Muribaculaceae bacterium
GACCCGGGTAAGGGCATTATACGGTTATTTAATTTCTAAATGAAAGAGCCGTGGTTCTGTCAAATCAACTGAAAATTTTTTTTGGAATTAAATTTGGTTTATAAAATAAACCGTATTACATTTGCAACCGGATTAAGGGCGGAATCGCGCGACCGCTCTTTTTTCAAGCACAAGTGGTTTATAATATAAACTTATTTACAACATCAAAACTCAGCATTAATTATGGAAGAAAAAAGACTAACCCCACAAGAGAGCATGGCACTGATAACGGCCATGATCCAAAACACCAAACAGCGAATAGCACCTCATGACCTGAGGATATCAATATTCTGGGCAGTGCTCACCATAATCACTGCCGCTACAGCCTGGATTCTGCTCTCCGTGACTCATAATCCGTGGTTCAACTTCGTATGGTTTGCCATACCCGTAATAGGGATTCCGGTCAATCTGATACTCGCAAGCCGCCGAAGGGACAGGACACTGGCTAAATCATACGTGGACAAGGTAAGTGAAGGCCTGTGGAAAATGGTGGGATATATAGCTATAGGGCTGACTATAGGATGCTTCATAGCTCAGCAGTGCGGTTATCCGCTGGCATGGATGGCAATGTTTTACTATGCGTTCATTATAGTAGGATTTGCAGCAGCCGTAAGCGGACTTCTGCTTCGTGAAAATTCATATGTATTCGGCGGCATGTTCTCAGTATTTTCAGGTTTCGCCGTAATCATATGCCGGCTATGCCTCATACCGCTCTATTACTATTGGGTAGTGCCGCTTTACATACTCTGCTTTCTGCTTATGTTCATAGTGCCCGCATTCATTATATCACGTAAAATCAAACAGTCTGAAAAATGAAAGAACTTAACCCGCTGCTGCATTCCCAGCTACGATTAGCGGTAATATCCATACTGATGAATGTGGGTGAAGCGGATTTTGTATACCTCAGGGAAAAGACCGACTCCACCGCCGGCAATCTGAGCGTGCAGCTCGACAAACTTTCTTCAGCAGGATATATATCCATTGAGAAAGGATTTGTTGGCAAAAAGACGCGTACCGTATGCACCATAACCGCTACCGGGCGGCAAGCCTTTGAAGAATATGTGGATGCGCTCAAAGATTACCTGAATCTCTAAAGTTTGAGGGGATGCGCCATAACGGGCACATCCCCTCAAGGTATATATTGATGAAAAGAATTGTGCTCAGCGCACTATAATCTTGCGGGCACCGTAAGCATTACGTATTATATATATCCCGGGAGCCAGAGCCGGGATAAGCCCGGCTTCAACACCTGAAGCCACCTTTATGCCCTGAATAGTGTATACGTCGGCAAGCGCGGAATCCATGTCGGCCGCTACGGCATCCACTGCCGCATCGGCTCCCTGCGGGAATACGAACATGGACGGGAACCAGTAGTTCTCTATCATAGGGTACTCCTTTATCAGCGCACCCGATGCCGAATATCGGCGCGTAACATATGACTGCTCGCCATTACCTTGATAAAGCGACATGTACACCTCATCAGTGACGGGATGCACTCCTAATGAACAGCCATACAGCTTCCACCCGGCACCGTCCGACTCAAGGTCGACAAACAATGACTGCTTCCGCGTTTCACAGTCATAGCGGTACACCTTAGTGGCATTGAACCATCGGCCGCTGCTGCCCTTCCAGTACAGGCAGTTCTGTACGGATGAGGCCACGAACGCATCAGGCGTCCAGGCATACCATGAATTGGAAGGAGGAAGCATATCGGCATCCAATGGTATTACTTCATAGTCAAGCGTAGCCGGATCCACCTTTACAAGATAGTTGAGCGGCATTCCGGTACCCTGTACATTCTGAGCCACCGAAATCCACAGATTACCGTCAAGCGACTTTACCACCGACCCAATGCCCGCGCCTTCCTGAACTATGTCCATGGAAATGGTGCTTACCACTTCATCAGTAGCGGGGTCAATTACGAGGAGGCCGCTCTGCTGATGCGCAGCAAACACGCGCCCGGCGGCCATTACCATGGCTCCCGACTGGCCGTGATAGAGCGAACCGGTAGGATCGGTATTAGGCTTGTCATTATCACCCCCGGCGTTAGGGTTGGCCGAACCCTTCACTTGACCTTTAATGTCAAAGGTATTGAGGTCAAGAACCCATATGCCGTTACTGGACGATACGTAGCCCTTAGATTCTGTAACGCCTAAGAAGCCGCGTCCGTCACACTGCGCCCCGGAGGGGTCAATCTGCGCTGTCTGATACAGTACTTTAAGCGTCTTGGCATCGGCCACAGTTATGCGACCGCCCGTAATGGACGCACCCGGATCCTTCTCCTGCTTGGCTATAAAGTAGAAACGTCCGCCCCATATGGCGCCAAACTGGTTAGTACACCCGAGTTCCTTACCGGGATTTTCGGCCTGAACGGCACGGTAGTGCCAGTATACGCCGTCAGGGTCATCAGGCATCAGATAGTTGACGGTAGAATTCTGGTGTCCGTACCAGTCCTCATTTACCACAAATACGCCTGTGGTATAGTCAACGTCGGAAGATGCGAATGCAGCGGGAGCGAACAATAACGCTCCCACTGCTAAAAGGATTGATTTATGAAACTTCATCACTTCATTTAATGAACTATGATTTTAGTAGTATGCTTAACGTCAGCACCGACAATGTTAACCACATATACGCCGGCGGGGAGGTTAAGATCGAAACCGGTAGATTCGGCTTTGCACTCGAAGCGTGCGCATACGGCACCGTTCATGGCCACCACACTAACCACTGCGCCTTCACAACCGTCAATCAGGAGTCGGCCATCAGAGTAGTTAATGACACGTCCATCAGTCAGCACGCCTGAAATGGCAGCGGAAGCATCAGTGGTAAACTCACCGGGAGCTGACTCAATCTGAGCATCGCCGAGAGTGTACACCCAACGATAGCTGTACTTGGTGTTAGGCTTCAGATCCGAGAGCTTAACGGTAGCCTTTCCATCGGTAACGGCGGCGGTAGCCTCTTGGGCGGCATCATCAGCCTCATCAGCCTCAGGCGAAGCGGTATTTTCCGCAGTAACCTCAGTGTACACAAGCTTAACTTCAGCAAGATCAAGCTGCTTCTCATTGGCAGTTACAAATCGAGCCGGATGAGCCGCTGCGTAATCCACTGAGAGTGATGATACCACTTTAGCATCAGCAGTAGAAGCACTGACATCGGATGCGCCGAATACCACATCAAGTTCGGGCTCGTGTACACCGGCCGTTTTCCAGTATGATGACTTGGTGCGGAATGCAGCTGCCGTACCTGAGGGTACTGTCAGATCAACATATGTACTGCTTGTAATCCTGAATGTATACGTACCGCATGACACGGCAGCAGGATTAGTGACATATACCTTGGTATCAGACGGCATGCCGTAGAACAGGTAACCTGTAGTAAGCGATTTTACAGTAGAAGGTATCACCACTTCCTTAATGGAGGTATTGCGGAACTGATACTGACCGAATGTAGTGAAGCCTTCGGGCAGTTCAATGGCTGAGAGCTGCTTCATGCCATCGAAAGCGTAGCTTGATATGGTGGTAAGCGTAGAAGGCATGCGGGGCGACAGATTAAGCGCCGTACAGCCTGAGAATGCATATGATCCTATGCTCTTTAACCCCTCGGGGAGCACTACCTCATCGGCAGTATCATCATCAGCTTCGGCAGCTGCTGACGTAGCCGGCCCGAATGTTATCTTGGTAAGGCTGCGGCAGTCACGGAAGAAGGATGCCTGGATAGCGGTCATGGCAGGTTCGAGGGTGACTTCCTCAAGTGCCGTACAGCCATAGAACCACTGGGTATCATATTTGGTGACCGATGCAGGTATGGTGATGGCCTTGATAGATGAACAGCCCTTGAACGCAGACATACCTATGGTCTTGATTCCGGTAGGGAGTGTGATAGCCGCAAGTTTGGAACAGCCCTCGAATGTGCTGCTGCCGATAGAGGTGACAGATGCAGGGAGATCAATGGATTCAAGCGCTGAACAGCCCTTGAAGGCTGATCCGTCAATATTGGTAAGTGTGGACGGAAGCTTGACACTTGTAAGAGATGAGCATGAACTGAGCACACTGCCGGGGAGCGATGTCAGGCCTTCATAGAACTCCATGCTTTCAAGTTTCTGACACATGTAGAAGGCATAATAGCCTATCTTGCTGACAGCGCCCTTAAGCGTGATGCTCTTTATACCCTGACAGTAATTGAATGCATACTGCGGAAGCTCGGTAACTCCGGCGGGGACAACTATGGATTCAAGAGCCTTACACTGTGAGAACACATTGGCACCAAGAGTGGTAAGAGCATCGGGGAGAGTGATAGCAGGGAGAGCATCACAATACTGGAATGCGTACTTGCCTATGGATGTAACCGTCGACGGAATAGTCACGCTCGTGAGCTTTGACTTGCCGGAGGTGTACATATTAAATGCGTGGTCAGGTATGGCTGTGATGCCTTCAGGCAGCACTACCGATGTAATCTCACCGGCACCAAAGAAACAGCTGTCGCCAAGAGCGGTGACCTTATATTCCTTATCCTGGAACTTAATGGAAGCCGGTACCACTATATCGCCCTTATACATGGCTGTGTTAGCCTCACGGATAAGAGCGGCTGTAGGCTTGCCCTCCACCGGAGCGTATGAAACCTTAACCTCAGGTGCGTCACCGGCGTTGGTCACCACGTAGGTAGCGCCGCCTATGGTCACCTTGTCACCTTCCGATACTTCGGTATTGAACGTTTCTACCTTGGTAAAGTTTTTCCAGCCTTCAGCCTGTGCATATAGAACGTCAGAACCCCATGGCACTATGAGAGTGGCATCATATGCTTCATCAAACACGTTTTCATCAATGGTGATGGGATAACGATTGAGTGACTTGACTGACTTGAGAGCGTCACATGCCATGAAAGCACCTTCTTCCATGGTCTTAACCGTGGCGGGTATCTCCAAATATTCAAGTTTGTAACAGAAGGTAAACGCGCATGTACCTATAGTAGTGATATTTTCAGGAATGGTGAGAGTAGTTATATTAGTGCTCTGGAATGCACCTTCAGGAATCTCAGTCAGGCCTGAGGGGATATGAATTTCGGTAAGCGGACAGTCAGAGAAGGCGTACTTACCTATAGAGGTAATACCGTCATGGATATTGACCTTGGTGAGTTTCTTCGAATCAAAGAAAGCTGACTCCCCTATAGAAGTAACAGTAGAGGGAAGGTTAACCTCGATAACATCACTGCTCTGGAAAGCAGCCTTTCCTATACCCACCACAGTGTAGGTTATACCTTCATCAACAAACGTTTCAGGAATGCTGACAACGCCCGTGTACTTGGGCTCAGATACAGATTTGGGGAATGTGGCTTCCACCGTCTTGTTAGTGTAACTCTTCAGCGTGTAGCGGATACCCTCGTATATGAACTCGGTCTTGGCACCTTCAGGTATGGGCTGAGGAGCGGCCTCAAAAGGTTTCCAATCGCTTGACACCAAATCCGGAGCATAGTTCCAACCGTCCCAGGCACCATCGGAAAGGACACGGCCTGAAGCACCCCAACTTGAATAGCCCAGACTATTAGGTGCAGAACCTACCCAATATGACCAGTAACCCTTATACCAGCCGGCCTGCCAGAAGTCATCCTTGTCACCGGCCTGCCAGTTGTCATAGTCATAGTCAGGACTTCCGCCGGAACCGGGCACATAGCCGCGAGGATGCTGGAAGAATCCGGTGGCAGAGGTGTATTCCTGATTGTTATGGCCGGTGTCAATAAGGCGAATGTCGCCGTCATCATCAGCGTCCCATCCAAAACCATTGATGGTGTAACCACCATTAGGGTCAGTGGGCGAGCTCACATTGGTGTACTGCATAAGTGTGTAAAGGCGAGGGTTAGCCTCAGCTACGGCCTTGATCATGTCAGCCCCGGTGGCATCACCGTCCCAGCGATAACCGAATACGAGTGCCACCTTCTCGCCGTCACAGTTCCACTGTATTACGAGTCCGGCTCTATTAGAACCTTCACCGGCCCAGCTCTCGATCATGTCAAACGTGAAGTCCTTGGCCGGTACCGATGCCATAGGAACGGCACTGTCATCCTCAAATGTGGCTCCGGCAGGAACCACCTTGAGCGTGGAGCGGTAATCGACACCCTGTACCGTCTTGGGCAGGACACGCTCCTGCGCACTCTGAGCCGCGCGTACACCCACATAAGTGAGGCAGCACAGAGCTGTCAGCAAGATTGCTTGGAGTTTTAGTTTTCTCATAAGCGTTTAAATTAGTGATTATTGGTTTATATGAAGTTATAACGGTTCGGGAGGAAGTACGGGTCCGGCAGATATATGCAGATCCTGTGCCCGGCATATCTCTGTAGAAGTTTCGCCAAGCCAGCCGCAATACTGGTTGACCCCTGTATATACCCGGACAAAATCCACACCCGGCAAACTGACAGGAACGCCATTGGCATCCACGGCCCATCCTATGTCAAATGAGTTAAGGTCAGCATAGTCATTTGGGTGATTGTCGGCATAGCCCCACGCATAGCTGTAAAGCACATAGTAGGTACCTATACCGCTGATGTCCTCAGCATTGGGAGCAAGCAGGCTGCCGGTAAACGTAAGCTTATCGGTGCCTACCCATGCCGGATAATAATCCTGCGTGTGGAAAATGTTCTTGGGTATATATCCCTGAGTGCCATCGGAGCCGGCCCAGCGTATATAGAACTTGTCCTCAATAGTTCCGGTGTCATCGCCCGCTATAACGCGGTCAGGATCCGGAGCATGATAGGCCATGGTAAATCCGTGGCGTGTACCGTGGCTGTGATATTCGCTTCCGGCCAGTTCATACCAGGCGTCGTCAGGAAGGCCGTTACAGTTTACATCGTAGCTCACCATAACTATACCCGGTTCACAACTGCCCCCTTTGCGGTCAGGCTGGAGGAGCTCATAGAAGCAGTTGCCCCAAATGCGGAAATCCATTTGCCCCGGCACATTGACCACCGTGTGGTCAAACCCAAAAGTGACGTATCCTCCATAAGCGCCGAGCGACACCATTACATCGTTTGTCCCCGATATGGCTTCCTGTACTTTCCGGGTCATGTCATCGGACGTGTCACCTTCATCATAGCGCGGCATTTCATTTATAAACTGGCCGGGAGCAGGGCAGTACTCATAGACCTGCGATATGTAGGGGCTGTACTCTATTTCCTCATGCAGGACATCGACGGTAAATTCATGATGATAGGGTGTGTCAGAGTCAATGACATCAAAGGTAAGGTGATACGTGCCCTCATCAGCCGCCATAAATATGTACGAGGCATCTTCACTTACCGTGACGCCGTCAACGGTCCAGCGGTAAGCACGTCCGGTAAAAGCCGGTGCGAGCATGAGCTTGCGCATACGCTCTATACGGTAAGTGCTGTCAAGCCCCAGACTCACCATGGGCACATCATCAGTGCATGAGGCAAGCATCAGAGTCAGTGTCAGCGAAATAAAAACAGCATGTCCTTTCATAGCATCAGATTAGGATAAAGGTTTGTCAGTTAGCAGAAAACAAATATGCGCCGGAATGTCGCCCGTGCGTACACTCCATTTCTTCCTCCCTTTACGGTCAAAGCAGTAAAGCGTGCCTGATGAAACGTAATTCTTGGCATCGGTAACGAATATGTCGCCCGTTTCGGGGTGAATGGCTATGCCGTAAGGTATGGTAATTTCTTTTTCAGTACCGTCAGTGATGAAATTTTTGGATACGAGCTCCTTGGTGACAGTGTTGATAATGCCGTACGATATGGCGTTGGAACCGGTGTACTCATTCCACTGCGTGGAGTAGAAGTAAAGCGAGTCGCCGAACACGGCCATGTTCGAGCATGCCACATCAAGAGTATCGGACACGCTCAGACGGCTCTGTCCCGGACGTTTAGCCATGACATAGAGCTGAGAGGGACGGTAGCGGTAATCGCCGCGAGAGTTGACCCATAGCTTGCCCTGCCGGTCCCGGCGGATGCGGTGCAGATTGATACCTACGGGTATCTGCTGTACCTGCTTGAAATCCACAAGCTGAATAACGGATACGGTATGGTCATAATTCGGGACGCGATAACCGCCGGAATTGGCCACGTACATATAGTCATCCACTATCTCCATTTCCTCAGGTTGGTATCCAACCGATACCTTTGCCGTGACCTGAAGCGAGAGTGTATCTACCTTATACACCGCCCCCTTGGGGGCATCAGGGTCAATGAGCACAGGCCCTACATAGCTGCTCACATAGGCATTGCCGCGATGAAAGCGCACATAGCGGCAGTTGGGTATATCCACCTGCCCTATCCTGACCCCGGTACGGGCATCAAGCACTTCCACCTTATGCGAGCAGTTGACCACTACATACAGTTTGGATCCGTATATACCAATGTCGTTGCCCACATCGCCCAATTCTTTTATAACATTAGGATTCTTCTCGGCATAAAAATTTCGGGCGTATAGGCCGGTACGATAGTCAAAATAGTCAAGTGTGCATTTATTTGATCCCATATTGCCTTCATTGACCAGATAGAGGCCGCGCACGCGGCTGTCGGCAGCGGGGGCATCATTGATAATATCATACTCCGTAGGCACCACTAATTCATCCTCACGGCAGGAGGCCATAAGGAGAGCCATGATAACAATACAGAGGGGGTATACGTAAGGTTGTTTCATATCAAATTTCTACAGTGAGCGAAATCCTGAAATTGCGCTTAGGCATAGGATAGTTAATAATCACGTCGTAATCCTGGCTGAGCAGATTATTGACCTCAGCCTGACAGCGGAGCTTCACGGCATTGAACGTAAAGTCACGTGACAGGGATACATCGCTCGTGTACCACGGCTGTGTATAGTTATAGCGTATGTTTTCCTGCTGGTTATAGCGCTCGCCTACATATATATAGCTATAATTCAAATTCCATGCTCGCCACTGGAGATTTATCACAGCCGAGCCTGAGTTACGGGGTATGTAGGGGATCTGATGCCGGTAATAATTGTCGGCAGGGTCAGTAACGTCAATGGCACGTTGGAATGTGTACTGTCCGCGCACGGTCATCTCCAGATCACGCATAAGGCGGAAAGAAGCAAGAGCTGACACATCAATGCCGCGTATCTGTACGCGCCCCAAGTTGAGCATAGTCCAGCGGAACTGTTGGCCTTTGGGGTAGGCCACTATCTTGTCACGCACAGTGTTGTAATACGCATCGGCGCTGAAACGCAGATGCGACACGAGCCCTACCGGCTTGATGCGCTCATAGAGCAGCCCTACATTGTACTGCGTTACGTGCTCGGGACTGAGCTTGGAATTGCCCATATCGGCATAATAGAGGTCATTGAACGTGGGCATGCGGAACGAGCGCTTGTAGAACGCACGGACAGAAAAGTTGCGCACGGGAGCGTATGACAGATACACGGCCGGGGTAAAGACACGCTTGTCCGAGGGCGATTCCTGTCCGCGCAAACGGTCATGTATCATGGTGCCGAGTGCGCTTGCCTGTCCCTTCAGATTGCCTATCTCAAAAGCCGTGGCCACCGACAGCAGATGCGAGAAGCGCGTCGGACGCGCAAAGCCGTACATGTCAGCCGAAAGATCATTCCACATGAAATCATAACTGGCCGATATATTCCAGTGTGACATAAGCGTGTACATATTGGCCGATGACAGATATATTTCACGCTGACGGTACAGATTGTCTATCTTCACCTGCTTGTCATCATTGTTCACATAATGAGTGCGATAAAATGCATACTTGGCGTTGGCAAGAGTGGTAAACCGGCCTTGTGTAAAGGTGTAACTACCTTGTAGAAAAGAGTTTGTATCCCATATACGCTCGCCTCGGCGCCAAACATTGTTGACTATGGCTCCGGGCACACCGCGCTCCGAATTATAGTTGTAGGCTTTTACCGTCCATGAACCTTTAGTAAACGAGCCAAACAGGTTGGCTTCTATTCGGGTGGCATTTATGTCGCCGTTCTGACGCACAGCCGTAGTGTCATAGGCCAGCTCACCGGCGGGATTCACTCGGCGGTAGCGGAATTTGTATTTGCCTGACGAGTTGACCCACTCGGCACTCAGTGAGGCATTGACATTCTCACTCAGCTTAAGCTCTACGAGCGCTGACGGGTTAAGCAAGTCAAAGGATCCGAACCTTACGGCGGCACGGGCATGGTAGGTACGGTCATCATCAAAACGCGGGGCACGTGTGCGCATATATATACTTCCGGCATTGCCGAAATCACGTGCAGGCTGAAGTATATTGCTCTTCTGTCCGTTATAGAGCGATATGGCCTCGATATTGTCAAGCGAGAACTGTCCGAGGTCAATCTGGCCGTTCTGCGCGTTGCCAAGCTGAATACCGTCATAGCTAACTCCGGTATGGTTGGTGCCCATAGAGCGGATGTTGACGGTCTTTATTCCGCCCACGCCTCCATAATCCTTGATTTGCACTCCCGAAAAGTAGCGCAGTGCATCGGCCACACTCAGGCTGTTGAGCCGTTTAAGCTCCTCGCCGCGCAGGCTCTGTACGGGTATTACGGCCTTTTCGGGATAAGCGGCTGTTACTATCACCTCCTTAAGCCGTACGGAGTCAGGGTGTTCCTTTTGGGGCGACGCTGCTACATCCGAGCAGGTGAAAGCAAGAGCAAGAATCAGTATTGTGATAACTTTACGCATAATAGCATTATATTGGCAATCAGATAAATACATTATCTATCTGCCAACAATGCATGCGAACGATCAGTATAAACGAAAAACTCCGGCGCCCCTGTATAGAACCATGCCGGTGGCGTATCATTATCTGAACTTATCCTCGTAAGCCTGTAACAGATAGAGCAAGCGGCAGGTCTTCTGACTCGCTCCATCCTCACAGGCGCCTTCCCGGGCACTAAGCCCAGTGACATAAAGCCTTAGAGTCAATACGGAACTCACAGCAGCGGGACTGTCCGGGATTTTCACCCGATTCCCTTTTCATCCATGACACCTAAGCGCCACAGAACCGTTTGCGCGGCAAATTTAATGATTTTATTTGAAATCACACCAAAAAATTTGAGTCCTCAATATCCTCAACACCCTTAACACCACGGCTCTTTCATTTAAAATCGACAAGCGATATTGACCCTGCAACAGATTGA
>JAMPBB010000055.1 GCA_023666885.1 Muribaculaceae bacterium
GACCCGGGTAAGGGCATTATACGGTTATTTAATTTCTAAATGAAAGAGCCGTGTCTATAGGGTGTGAATTTATAGATTCAACAGCGCTATTTTCGATGGGCTTACTCCGAGAGAGGCTGCACGGCGGGTATCTTCAGCGGCCTCTGACAGGCGGTAGCGCCTTTTGTTGAGCAGAGCCCGGTACAGGAAAAAATCACCGTTGAGCGGATCGAGCCGTATGGCTTCGGCCAGATCGGCTGATGCCTCGTTAAGATTGTCGGTCATGAGGTAGCATAGGGCTCGCTCTCCATAATCGGACGGTAGGGGATTGCTATCTATGATTTTGTTCAGGAATGGTATGGCTTCCTGATATTTGCCTAATGCTATGTCAAGATATGCTGCAGCAGTCCATGTGTCGGATTCATCGGGAAAATGGATGAGCATATAGTCCACATCAGTCCGAACGGAGTCAACAAGTCCCTGTCGGAGTGATATGATGGCGCGCATGAAACGAGGCTCTACAAGAGTGGAGTCAAGTGATATTATTGTGCTGTGTTCGGCCTTGGCTTCATCAAGGCGCCCTAATGCGGCAAGTACTGTAGCCCGGTTAGATCTTACAGTGACCGATGAGGGGGCTATGCGCTCGGCAGCATCAAGCATCACTAACGCCAAAGAATCACGACCGTCATAGTGACGCATCATACCTATATTTGACATGAGAAGTATGTTGGTAGGATTCCCCGGCTCCAGTCGGGCTGCCTCAAGGAAATACGTTTCGGCATCGGACCATCGGCTATCCTTTATGGCTTCCTCGGCATAGTCAAGATATTTCAGGTATTTTTCCGACGGCGCTTTCACGGTGGAGTCGGCGGGCAGCGGTGATTCGGCATGTAATATTGCAGGCAGTAATGAAGCGAATATCAGTAACAGAGTAAATTTTTTCATGACATCAAAATTAACTAATGAGTGCGAGCGAACCAATAGAATGAATCATTGTTATAGAATTGTAACATTAATTATATATTTAAGGGACTATGAAGCGCAACGGTATCTTAGGAATTCTGCTCCTTGGTCTGATAATTCTGACCGGAGCTTGTCATGACAATGCATGGGATGAACTCCCGGAGCCTATAGCGCAGTTCATAACCAAATATTTTCCGGAAGGCGAGGTGGCCTCGTATGTAACTGACGGTGCCGGAAATCACGTGGCTACAATTAAGAATGGCGCCACACTTACATTCGATAAGGAATATGCCTGGATTGATGTAAACGGCAATGGCTCCACACTGCCCCCAATGTTTCTTTTTGACAGGCTTCCGGATGCATTATACAGATATATCCAGGAAATGGAGCTTACTGATGGGGTGTATAGGGTTACGCGCTCATCAACGGCCGAGAGAGTGGACTTCCTTAACACCTATGTGCTATATGAGTTTGCCACAGGGCAGATCAGTTATCCGTCATGATGCGCGAGAATCGTAGCGTGCTTTTTAGCAGAGGGAAGCTAAAGGAAAGTATGGAGCCTTGCTCCATATCGGCCGACAGCTCGGTATCCATTTTACGCATATGGGCATCGTACCATATGAGGTCATAGTGATTATTGAATATGGTGGGCATAAGGTGTCCCTTCAACATCCCAGGCTCCCACTTGTCCGATAACACTTTGGCTCCATCAAAGTATATTATGTCATAGCCATTGCCTTCCGGTGACTTGATTATAGCCAACCGGTATGAGCCTCCCAGACGTGTGTATCTGTCATCAGTGTCGCGGTCAAGATATTTCCATATACCTTCAGGGGTGAGCTGCCCTTCCGGGATGAGTACACGGATTGAGTCAGGGTCAAGCCCCGTATGCAATGGCTCTGCCGGATCCGGTATGGATGCATATATGAGGTCAATGATATTGATACTTCCATGGCTGGAAAGTATTATATCATTGCCTGAGATTCTTAGGGGCGCTATGGCAAATGATCCGGCATTTTTGAGGGTGCGTTCGCCTATGAGTATGGATATTGTGTTGTCAGGGTTGCGTTCTATGCTGAGAGTGTTGGCACCGCGCCCGAAGCTTACTCCGCTGTCTATTTTTTGCTGCCATATGGTACTTCGTGTATAAGGCGTGACCTTATCAGCCTGTAGCATGAGATACTGCTGCTCCATACTGAATCCGTATGCATCGGTGCCTGGAGTGCATGATATCTCTATCCGGGTATCATAGCTGTCAGTAGGTAATGCTATGGTGTAGTGGTCAGATGCCAGCCCCTCGCGTTCTTTCAAGCGTGGCAGTGACGCTCGGATTTCTATGGCTTCTGATAGTGGTGACGTATGTCTATGGATATATACAGTGGTATCGCCTGCCGAACATGAAGCGGGATAATACACTCTGTTTTCCGCGCAGGCACTACTTACTGCGGTTAGTGTTATGAGAATTACAAGAAGAGAGCGGGAGTATTTCATTATAGGAGTTGTCTGATGGCGTCAGTAAATTCATCGGCCGGCATGTCATAAGGGAGCCAGTGAATGGGTATGCCTCTGCGCTCCATACCTCTGAACCATGTCATCTGCCGTTTGGCAAACTGATGTATGGCCGTTTCCAGCCCGGTCACCATTTCATCATAGGTTAGCTGCCCGGTAAGGTGGAGCGTCAGGAATTTGTATTCAAGACCGTAATATATGAGATTTTCCGGAGGGATGCCGGAATCAAGCAACCGGCGCACCTCATCGACCATTCCGGTGTCAAGGCGTGCACGTAATCTCCGGCTTATGCGTGAGCGCCTGCTGTCACGGTCTATATCCACACCCACCACTACGGCATCGGTGAGCGGTGCCGGTTTTGTAAGTGCGGCTTCTTCAGGATGTTCATTATAATACGTGCATATTTCAATGGCACGTATGGCACGCTTAACGGTATCTACGTCCGTTACGTTGTGGAGTGACTTCATGCCTGCTAGCATGCGGGTGAGGCTGTCAAGGGATTCCGACTCAAGCCGCCGGCGTAATTCGGGATTCTCCGGTACTTCCGGTAGGTATATCCCCTTGATTACGGATTCTATGTACAGTCCTGTGCCCCCGCATAGTATAGGCAGCCTGCCCCTACGGAGTATATCGGCTCGTGCTATGCGCTCATCACGCAGGTATTCATACAGATTGTATCGGTAACCCGCAGGGCATATATCTATGAGGTGATATGGGACCGCACCATATTCATCAATGTCCTTACCCGTGCCCAGATCCATACCTCTATATATTTGGCGGGAATCAGCGCTGATGATTTCGCCGTCAAAAGCATTGGCGGCAGCTACGGCACGGGAGGTCTTGCCTGAAGCAGTAGGGCCGGTTATTACAAGATAACTCATATGGCTCCGTTGATATGCCGGCGCCAAAACCGGCGTAATTTGAAGAACGGGACATCCTCGTTATTGTCCGACACAAAGAGCCATGTAGGATCATTATAGTCCACATTGTACTTATGAATGTCCTTGATACGGAATGTGGGCTTGTAATTCTTTATTTTGTATCGGCGTTTGCCTTCCGGAGTGTACGTTTTCCACGCCATGGCTACGGTGTGTAACCTTACCATCTCCGAGCTCAGAAGCGGGGCCAGTGTATGCTTGTTGAGCATATCGGCTACCTCACCGAATTTGTACCATGCACACCGTATGGATGTGGCGTCAAATTTATGTTTCTGTTCCTCATCAAGGAAACAGAGATAGTGAAATATATTGCAGTCAGCATTGGCGCTTACCGTAGAGTACATGAATCGGGTATCTACGCCTTGAAGGCCGGTAATGGCCTCGAAGTTTCGCGAGGCATCGTACAGGCTTACATCATGTCGGTACGTGAGAGTTATCTTTGCAGGGATGTCCGTCTTATCCTCTTCCGGCATCAGTGTGTCGGCATCGGTGGCGGGGTCTTGCAAACATATGAAATTGTCCCATATCATTATGAAGCGCAGCTTGGTGGTGGCTCCATGGCGGTATGTATTGGTGTTTTCGCTATGGCAGTAATAGCTCCATAGCCCCAAATAGCGTATGCCGAGATATATCACCGTAGCTACGTACACCAGTGCCGTCATCCATACGAAGAAGAATTTGTCAGCATTGTTGAGGTTGATATTTATGTATGAGGCAAAGTAATATGACCATGTGAGAACAGTGGATGTTACGGACACTATGAGCAGAAACCGCACCTGATAGCGCCCTTCCTGGGTAAACAGCTTGCCAAGGAATCCTCTTTCGGCCGGTGTGCCGTAACGCATCTTACATTCACGGCAGAAACCGAGCGCGCCTTTCTTGCGGTAGGCCCAGAATGATATTGCCATTGTTACAGGGGCGAGTATGAGCTGGGCTATGAATGGAATCTGCCTGTTTATGGTGCCGAGGTCAAAAAGCCGCTCTACAAACCAGTCAGAGTAAAGGATGTTTATAATAACCATAATCACTCCGCTCCAGAACAATGCACGCATTATTACGAACGGTATAACGAAACATACCGGCACACGTGCCTGACGGTTTTTCTTCAGCATGGCAAACAGCATCAGCTCAAGACCGAAGGCTACCAGAGGCATGGCTGTGGCCTTGACCCACAGCGAGAGTACTATAGTGAGCACTATGGCTCCTACTCCCACTACCCAGTTAAGCCATATCAGGAATATGCCGGTACCGTTGTCAATATGTCGCTGTTCCATTATGCGGATGCAGAGGGGTGTTACTTCATGTTGCGGTCAAAGTAGTCAAGCATTCTGGAATATACCACACTACGTGCATTTCCGCACATTATGAAATGGTTCTCGTTAGGGAATATCATAAGGTCAGCCCATATGCCGGCGCCTTCCATTTCGGCAAAGTACTGTACGGTGTTGTAGAAATGTACATTGTCATCGGCTGTACCGGTTATGATAAGGAGCGGACATTTGCGCTGTTGCATACATGACATGGCCGATGATGAATGGTAGCCTTTTTCATTCTGCTGAGGTGTAAGCATGTAGCGCTCGGCATAGACGGTATCATAGAAACGCCAGTCAGTAACCGGAGCTACGGCTACAGCTGCCGCATAAGGCGCATCAGGCTGTGATGATGCCATTATGGTTTCATATCCGCCGAAGCTCCATCCATATATGCCTATACGTGATGCATCCACATAAGGGAGTGATGCGGCGTACTTGGCTGCGCTTACCTGATCGATAGATTCGTAATGGCCAAGGTTCTTATATACGGCATCCATGAACTTGCGTCCGCGTCCGCCGGTGCCACGTCCGTCAACACACATTATTATATATCCGCGTGTAGCATAATAATTGGCCCATCCCATGGTCCAGCGGTTCAGCACTTCCTGTGAGCCGGGGCCGCTGTACTGGTACATGATTACCGGATAGCGGTTTGATGCGTTGAAATCTGTGGGCTTTATCATGTAACCGTTGAAGGTGAGTCCGTTGGCAGTCATGGTGAAGAACTCGGGTTTTGGTGCCGATGCGTATTTTGCGTAATAGGCGGCGTTGTCCTCAAGCACGCGCAGTTCCTTTTCGCTTACAGCAGCACGTAGAGTATGCTTGGGGGGAGTGGTGGCATTGCTGTAATTCAGTGTATAGTAGAGCATGTCAGGGCTGAATACTGCAGATGCGGTGCCCTGATCGGGTGTGAGATTCACTATCTTGCCTTTCTTGTCCTTACGGCTGATTACTCTGTTTATGGCTCCGGTAGCAGTGCTGCGGTAATAATGGTAGCCATGGGCGGCATCATATCCATAATAGGTGTCTACATCATAGTCGCCTGAAGTGAGTGCGCCTACAAGTGCGCCGGCATATGAATACTTATAGAAGTGCTGATATCCGGTGCGGGATGACGGGAGGATGATTCCGTCATTGGTAAGCTTCATGTCCTCATATGTGGCCGGGGCTATCCAAGCATCGCTTTCCTCCACTATAAGTGATTTTGCTGTGGTGGATTTAGGGTTGACGGAGTATATCTCAAGCCGGTTCTGGTCACGGTTAAGTGTCGATACTATAAGCTGCTCCGGTGTGGGGGCATACTTTATGCGCGGTATATATTCTATGCGTGAGTCAGGGAGCGTGATGTCCTTGGTCTTGCGTGTCTCCACATTATAGGAATGAAGAGTAACCACTGAATTTTTCTCACCTGCTACCGGATATTTGTAAGAGAACTCACCGGGATAATTGGCATATTGCGGGTATTGCGGACAGGTGCCCTCGTATAGCGTGAAATTGTATACCGGCACGTCAGTCTCATTGTATTTGAGGTAGCAAAGGGTAAGATTATCAGATGCCCATGTCATAGATGAAGCTGTGGAAAACTCCTCCTCATATGTCCAGTCAGGCACACCGTTGATTATCATGTTTTTCTTACCGTCAGTAGTGACGGCAATGTCAGTACCGTAGTCCAGCTTTTTTATGTAGATATTGTTGTCAGACACATATGCCGCCATTCGTCCGTCAGGCGAGAATATGGGCGCTTGTTGGCGCGGACGCTCTTCGGAAAGCGGTTTCAGCAGTTTTGAACGAATTTCATATACATAATATGATGCTGTGAATGAACGGCGGTACACCATTTTGAGGTCACGCCATACCATGATCTTGGATCCGTCAGGACTCATGGTGAATCCTTGTATGGAGGGCAATTTTGTTTCGCGGGCTTTCTCCACATCAAAAATCACTTCTGATTCCTTTCCCGAACGGGTCTCAAATTTCACTATTCGCTTGCGGTCAGGTGAAAGCTGAAGATAATAATTGCCGTCGGCCATGAATGAGAATTGTGCCGGAGAAGCGGGTGACGCTGCTCCACTTACGTACTTCTCTATGCCTTCAAAGTCTTTTACACCTTTTACTCCGGCAGCATCAGCGGTTATAGTTGAGGCAAGGGCTGCACAGATGGCTATGTATATAATTTTCATATGTGATGTTAGAATAGGGTTAACTGGTTTTTATTAGAATTGGTTTTAGACGTTTTTCGCACCGGTTCGCGATACCCGAAATTCTCCTCCGTATCCGGATCTTTAGGCCGTGGCCCTGGTTCGGCGGCTATGAACCAATCGGTGTTGTCCATCAGCTCATCAATGGCTGATATTTTAACGTTGCCGCCATCCGGCGTAGGGGAGCCATTGGCAGTTACATCCTTGGGTTTTCGGCGCTGCCTCCTCTTTTTGCCGCTGTGGGGTTTGTAGGGCGCCTCATCAGAAGCGGCAAGCGGTAGCACTCCTGATGCGGCATCTGATGCCTGCAGAAGGGTGTTGAGGCGTTTCACTTCAGCACGTAAGCTTTCCACCTTTTGGGTCAGGGTGTTAATCTCTTTATCAGAGTTCTCCTTGGCCTGATGCATCTCGGTGCGAATGCTGTCCGTTTCGGTACGTGCTTGACTTTCTTTCTCTTCGGCATTACGTACACGATCCGTCAACTGCATGTTACGTGAACGCAATTCCGATATTATGCTGTCACGGTCAGTGATGTCCTGCTCTGATTTGGCCAGACGGAGCTTGACCTGTTTCAGCTCTGATGTCAGGCGTTTGTTTTCTTCGGCTAAGCGGGCGTTTCCCGGATCGGTGGTATGGTTTACACCCACTACAGGCATGTCACGACCGCGCAGCTTGTTGGCCATACTTTTATTCTCTAACCGAAGCTGTTCGTGCTCGGCTTCAAGTTCGCGTATTCGGTCGTTTAGCTCCGCCACGGTATCCGTGTAGCGTTTGCCGGGATGGCTACCGGAGTCAGGGACGGATACATTTGAGTCCTCATCTTTTTGCGCTGAAGATTCTTGGATTCCGGATGTGTCGGAATCAGCCGTGTCGGCATCCTCAAGATCAGACAGATCATCAAGATCATCATACTCGTCAGGAAACCCGAGCGCTTTCTTGAAAGATGAGAAAAATGACATATTTTTAGATGTATGAGATTTGTCCATTAACTGATTGGTTCATTTTCATGACTGGTGGGCGCCGACGGTTTGGCTACCACACCGTAACCTTTTTTCCCGTTTATGCCTATGGCAAGAGGCGTATCGAACGTCACTATCCGCACATGGTCACTTTCATAGGATGCCGGGAGCGAGTCAAGATATTCTACATCGTACCATCCTTGACCTGATGAGGTGTCTATGGTGAAATACCCTACGCCGAACGATGTGAGGTTTTGAAAGAAATGTGTGCCCTGACTTGGCTCAATGCGGTAGCTGGCTATGGCCGATTCCACTATAAGACGTGCCCCTGATATCTGCGGCCATTTTACAGGTATGCCGAGCGCGGAGTCGCTTGAGCCCCATCGGCCGGGGCCTATAAGTACATAGCTTATGCCCTGTGCCACGAAATCACGATTGATTTTTTCTATTTCGCGTGCCGTGAACGGATTGTTTGATGATGAGAATGTGTCAGGGCGTACATACACTATGGTGCGTACATTGTCAATAGAGCCGTGGCCGAGTGCAGTGTCGCTGCGAAGTATCAGGTCAGAGTCGGGGAGTGAGAGCAGATGCTCGTCAACGGTTTCCTTCCTGTCAACGATAGGACGTATCTGGAGCCAGTATATCCGGCCCTTGCTGTCCGAAGTCCGTTCTATTAGCCCGGCAAATTCTATCTCCACCGGCCTGCACATTTCTGTGGCTCCTGTGGTGAGCATGAAATCGACAGCCCCGGCAAGCGGAAGCGCCCTGTGCTTGAGTATATTATTGAATGTGACTACTCTGCGGCCTTCGCCGAAGTCGCTGTCACGCAGTATGTTGTCGTGAAAATCGTACGTTGACACCATATATTGCAGTGCTCCTGACGAGGCCACATCCTGTACGGAGCGTTTTACGATGTTAAAGCCGTCATCCACGCGGAAATTTTCAATGGAGCTTAGGTCAAGGGCATACATGCGCGTCTGGGTGTCACGCAGAGCCAATGTCAGTTCTGACGTCTGCAATGCCGCTTCGGGATGCTTGGGCGAGAACCGTAGACTCAGGCCGCCATCCACTATATATTTTCCAAGTCCTACGGCCACTTCGGCTACTCCGTCCGAAGCCTTTTCGCGTCCTACGGGATAGTAGTTGATGGAGCGTCCTACACCGGAAAATGACGGGAAGTACATATTGTTTACCTCGCGCCCTACCACTTCTTGTATTATCACCGCCATTTTTTCCTGGTCAATGACATTGCTGGTGGCCGTCATATAAGCTTTTGAATCAGTATAGAACACTGATGCGTACACACCTTTTATGGCGCTGCACAGCATTTCCAACATCTTTTCCCGATTATCCAGATGCGGAATCATATACGTGGAGTATATGCCGGCAAATGGCTGGTAATGTGAATCTTCAAGCAGGCTTGAACTACGTATGGCCAATGGCTTGTCTATCACATCAAATAGTGCCAACAAGTCAGATCGCAGTGAGGCCGGGAGCTTTGCGGCGAGAAATGCCTCGAGTATGGTGGCATTGTCGGCATCGCTAAGGGCTATGGGATAGAGGTTGTTGGTGGACATGAATTCATCAAAAATATCCGTGCACAGCACTATGGTGCGGGGTATAGTGATGGTGATTCCGTCAAAGTTATCGCATATGGGATTGCGCTTTATAATCTGGTCGATAAATGCCAGACCACGCCCTTTGCCTCCGAGCGAGCCCTGGCCTATGCGTGCAAAGTTGGAGTAATGGTCAAAGCGGTCCTTTCGGAATATAGCCACTACTCCGCGATTCTTCATCTTACGGTATTTCACTATGAGATCGAAGAATAGTTGGCGTGCGGCCGGCGCTTCTTCAAGGGTATAGAAGCGGTGTTGCTTAATGACGTTGGCCAACGGAAAGAGGGCTCGTGAGTACAGCCAGCGAGATATGTCATTGCTTGAAGCATGGTGCAGCAACGCCGGTGCCGGTATCTCCGCCAGTTTGTACTGCAAGTCCTTTAGCGATTTAAGCCTCAGGATCTCTTTACCTGAATGCGGATCGGTAAGTACGAAATCACCGAAGCGGAACTGGCTGCGTATGGCATTGCTCAGGTCTACGGGCAGCTTCTTTGAATTTTTGTCAAGGAACACGCATCCGAGCGCCTTGGCTTCCGATTCGTTGTTGATTTCAGATGATTCTATTATGATGGGCAGATAGGTATCCACATGGCGTAGAAATTGTGCGAATTTCAAGCCGGCCTTCGAGTCCTTGGCACCCTCCCGCATGAACGATACGTCACTGATTACACCCAGCATATTGTTGCCGTACCGGTCATACAGCTCCATGGCTTCTTCATATGTGCGTGCAAGGAGCACTTTGGGGCGGCCACGCATGCGCAGCATCTGCTCGTGTTCGTTAAGAGCCTCGGTAGATGACTCGTATGACTGTTTCAGCAGGTTTTTGTATATCTGAGGTAGTACCGATGAATAGAAACGCACGGAATCTTCTACTACAAGTATCATCTGTACGCCCACTTCGTTGATGTCATTGTCCGCATTCATGCGGTCCTCCATGAGCTTGATTATGCCCAGGAGCAGATCTACGTTGCCGAGCCAGCTGAACACGTAGTCAATACCGGTGAAGTCCTCATGCGACAGGCGCCGTGACACCTCCTTGGAGAATGGAGTCAATACCACAATGGGGGTGTTGGGCTTGAATTCTTTAAGACGTCGGGCCCCGGTAAAGGTATCGCTGATATCCATTCCGGGCATCATTATTATGAGTCCGAAATGCTTCTCTTTCATGGCTGCCAGAGCTTCCTCTGTGTTAGTGACTTGAGTGACGCGCGGCGGCGAACTGAGGTTAAGCGCCACATATTCGAAATAAAGCTGCTCCTCAATGCGGCCGTCCTCTTCCATCATGAAGGCATCATAGGGCGAGGCCACCAGGAGCACATTGAAAATGCGCTTCTGCATGAGGTTCTGAAAGGCTGTATCTTTCAGGTATAATTGGCTTAGGGCGTCTTCGTTCATAACGGACACAAAAATAACATAAAAAAAGTGCCGAGGCAAACTCGAGGGCACTGAAAAAGATATATAAATTCATAATTTCCCTCTGAAGAGACTAAA
>JAMPBB010000056.1 GCA_023666885.1 Muribaculaceae bacterium
ACCAAATGGCCTTCGCCCTCGGCATGGGCAGCAAGTACAAGAAAATCAACGTAACACATTTAATTTGAGACAATGTGAAAGATACTAATTCATGTGCATATACTCGCTGTGGATTTGATGGCAGCGAACGTCAATTTATAGGAGAACGCAAGCCTTGAAAACAAAGGATATGTAGGTTCTGTGGACGATCATATCCTGATGTTAAATTTAATAGTAAGGCACATACTCTTTCGGAGTTTTTGGGTATTTATGGGACAGATCAGAATGTACCAGTAGTAGATATATAAGAAGAGGCCGTGCTTGAAGCACGGCCTCTTTAGCATTTGTAGCGGGAACGAGAATTGAACTCGTGACCTCCGGGTTATGAATCCGACGCTCTAACCAACTGAGCTATCCCGCCGTATTTCCGAAATGCGGTGCAAAGATAGCCCAATCATTTTATTCGTGCAAACTTTTGGCTAACTTTTTTAGACTCAAATTTGCCGTAAATTTGTATAGATTTGAAAATCAGATATAGAAGCAGCCTTACATTTGCTTCTTAATTTCATCTGTCCACGCCTTAATCTTGGCGTCAGTAAGGTCCGGATGGTTCACTTCATCAAGTACAAGCCCTATGACATTGCCGTCAACTATGGCTCCACTATTGTCAAACGTAAATCCGTCCTCATTAAAAGCTCCTATAGGCGTGGCTCCGGTCTTGATGATACGCTCGTACAGTTCACCCATACCGCTACAGAAAGTATCGGACATAGTTTCATCGCCACAGCCGAATATGCTGAATTTCTTTCCGGTAAGATCCAACGCCTGAAGTCCGTCAGTGAAATCATACCAGTCATCCTGCATGTCGCCCGCACCCCATGTGCTTGTACCCATGAGCAGGACATCATAGGGAGCCACCTCACTCGGAGCGCTCTTTGACACGTCATGGACATCGCTTTCGGGCACACCCATAACGGAGGCTATTTTGCGTGCCACCCCTTCCGTAACTCCGGTTGATGAACCGTAAAAGATACCTGTCTTTTTCATATATTTGAAAATTTTGGTTTTCCATAAAAACACATGCAGAGGCCTCTCGGTTCGCAAGATATTTACATGCACGCGGCGTTAACAATTATTAGGGAATGAGTCCTGAAATATAAATGAACTAAATGTATTCTTTTTTATCACGAAATTAGTAATTTTGCAACTTGAAAATTCAACAATCAGCCTATTATAATGTCCGACATCAAGAAAATCAAGACAGCGCTCATATCTGTCTATCACAAGGAAGGCCTTGACAGTATACTCTCCATGCTCCACAGTGACGGAGTAAAGTTCTTATCCACCGGCGGCACACGCAGCTTTATCGAAAGCCTTGGATATCCGTGTGACGCAGTGGAAGACCTTACTTCATACCCATCCATACTTGGTGGCCGCGTCAAGACACTTCACCCAAAGGTTTTCGGCGGAATACTTAACCGGCGCGACAATGATGATGACCGCAAGCAGATAGCATCATATGAAATACCGGAGATAGATTTGGTAATAGTGGATCTGTATCCGTTTGAAGCCACTGTAGCATCCGGAGCCTCACATCCTGATATAATAGAGAAGATTGACATAGGCGGCATATCGCTCATACGTGCCGGCGCCAAGAATTACAATGACGTTGTAATAGTAGCATCCAAGGCACAGTACGCCCCTCTTGCCGAAATGCTGGGCCGTCAGGGAGCACAGTCTACCCTTGCTGAACGCCAGTTCCTTGCCAAGGAGGCGTTCAAGGTATCATCAGGCTATGACACCGCCATATTCAATTACTTTGATTCACTTGACGCTGATGCACCCTCAGCCATGCGCGTGGCTTTGGATGACAAAATGCACCTGCGCTATGGAGAGAACCCGCATCAGAAAGGCGTATTCTTCGGACGGTTCAATGACATATTCTCACAGCTTCACGGCAAGGAGATAAGTTACAACAACCTGCTTGACATTGATGCAGCCGTATCGCTTATATCAGAGTTTGACGCACCCGCGTTCGCCATATTGAAGCACAACAATGCCTGCGGACTTGCTTGCCGCCCCACAATGCTCGAGGCGTGGACCGATGCTCTTGCCGGCGACCCCGTATCGGCATTCGGTGGCGTATTGATAGCAAACCGGGATATTGATGCCGATACAGCCGAGGCCATAAACAAGATATTCTTTGAAGTAATCATAGCTCCCGGATACGATGAAGGAGCCATGGCCATACTGACACAGAAGAAGAACCGCATAATACTCCTGCAGAAAGCCCCGTTAAAAACCACTCGCCAATACCGTTCCATACTCAACGGCGCATTAATGCAGCAGCGTGACCTGACTGTAGAAACCACAGCGGACCTCAAACAGGTAACAGAACGCGCCGTAACCCCTGAACAAGCCGCGGACCTGCTGTTTGCAAACAAAATAGTGAAGCACAGCAAGAGCAACGCCATAGTGCTGGCTAAAAACAGAATGCTTCTGGCCAGCGGAGTAGGACAGACCTCACGTGTAGACGCGCTGAAACAAGCCATCGAGAAAGCCCAAGGCTTCGGATTTGACCTGAACGGTGCAGTTATGGCATCGGATGCTTTCTTCCCATTTGCCGACTGTGTGGAAATAGCCCATAAGGCAGGCATTGACGCAGTGATACAGCCCGGCGGTTCAATACGCGACAACGAATCGATAGACTATTGCAATGCCAACGGAGTGGCCATGGTCACCACCGGCATTCGCCATTTCAAACATTAAAAAATACAATCCGCACGCGGACTAAAACATTTTACTGACATCCTCAAAAAACACATCATACATAGAAGATGAAATTCTTTTCGCTAAACAAAGAGATAGCCATTGACCTTGGCACGGCCAATACTATCATAATACATAACGGGAAAATCGTTATAGACGAGCCCTCGATTGTAGCCATAGAAGTACGCACCGGCAAGCTTATAGCCGTAGGAAAGGAAGCCCAGCAGATGCAAGGCAAGGAGAATGAGAATATCCGCACTATCCGCCCGCTGCGTAAAGGAGTCATAGCCGACTTCAATGCTGCTGAAATGATGATACGCGGACTTGTAGGCAAGGCCAGCACCAAAAACAAATGGTTCAACCCTTCCATGCGCATGGTGGTAGGCATCCCCTCCGGTTCAACCGAAGTTGAAATACGCGCCGTACGTGACTCCTCGGAACATGCCGGCGGACGCGACGTGTATATGCTGTATGAGCCTATGGCAGCAGCCTTAGGTATAGGCATTGACGTAGTGGCTCCCGAAGGTAACATGATAGTGGATATAGGCGGCGGCACTACGGAGATAGCCGTAATATCGCTCGGCGGTATCGTGTCAAACAAGAGCATCCAGATAGCCGGCGATGACCTTACCGTGGACATTCAGGAGCATATGCGCCGCGTACATAATGTACGTGTAGGCGAGCGTACTGCTGAACTCATAAAAATGAACGTAGGTTCAGCACTGACTGATCTTGACAATCCGCCCGAGGATTACATAGTCCACGGCCCCAACGTCATGACTGCGCTGCCCATGGAGGTACCGGTATCATATCAGGAAATCTCACACTGTATAGAAAAGTCCATATCCAAGATAGAGCTTGCCGTACTTGCCGCCCTTGAACAGACACCGCCTGAACTGTATGCCGATATAGTACAGAACGGCATATATCTGGCCGGTGGAGGTGCAAAACTTCTGGGCCTTGACAAGCGCCTTACGGACAAGATAGGCATACAGTTCCGCATAGCCGAGGATCCGCTTCTGGCTGTAGCCAAGGGTACAGGTGTGGCACTTAAGAACATAGACAAGTTCAACTTCCTGATCCGCTAAAAGGCGCTCCCACACAGGTATCCATCCGGCATACGGACATGCCGTCAAATGGTGATATATGCAGAATTTGCTGAATTTTTTGCTTAAGTACAGCACATGGATGCTATTTGTATTCTATGTGCTGGTAAGCTGTTCGCTTCTGTTTAACAATAATCCATATCAGCATTCCGTATACATGACCTCGGCCAACGGCTTGAGTACAGGCCTGTACAACGCGTCGAACGGCGTCACGTCATATTTCAATCTTCGCGCCATAAATGAGGATTTGCAGCATAACAATGCTGATCTGGAGCTTCAGATTCTTTCACTAAAGAACCAGCTCCGAAAATATCGCGAACAGGAATATGCTGACTCCATCCCTGTTGACACAGCGCTTGCCCGATACAGATTCATAATAGCGCATGTCATAAACCAGAGCATATCACGCCCACATAACTACATCACTATAGAAAAAGGCTCCCTTGACGGCATAGAACCGGAGATGGGTGTGGTGGATCAGAACGGTGTAGTGGGAATAGTCAATGTGGTAGGACCACACTCTGCGCGTGTGATATCCCTGCTAAACAACAATCTGCGCATATCCTGCAAGATTCGCAGCAGCCAGCAGGTGGGTTCGCTCGTATGGGATGGTCGCAGTCCCCGCGAGGCCGTGCTTGAAGAGCTCCCACGCCATGCCACTTTCATAAAAGGTGATACGGTGGTGACCAGCGGATATTCCACAGCTTTTCCTGAAGGAGTGCCGGTGGGAACTGTAGCAGGTGTACTGAAGGACTACGATGAAAATTTTTATGCCTTGCGCATAAAGCTCTTTACTGACTTCACCACCCTCAGCACCGTGCGTGTAATCTATGACGGTATGAAGCAGGAGCTTGATGAACTTGAAAGCAAAGACCCCGACAAAGAACCGGAGGAACAATAAACAGCGCCAATGAACAAGACAGCCACACAAATGCTCGGTATAACACTGATTCTGCTTATAACTCAGGTTATAGTGCTTAATCATGTGTGCCTGTTCGGTGTAGCTGTTCCGTTTGCTTTTATATACGTGCTGCTCCGACTACCGGTAACGCTACATCAGAACTGGGCGCTCACCATAGGATTCGCCATGGGGCTTCTGATAGATATATTCTCTGATACACAGGGAATGAACGCACTGTCATGCACCATCCTTACCATGCTGCGCAAGCCTGTGCTGCGCCTTTACTTTCCACGCGAAGATGAACTCTCGGAGGCCATGCCCTCCATATCTTCGTTAGGCTTCATTACATATATGAAATATGCGCTCAGCATGTCGCTCATATACTGCACACTCATATTTATAATAGAGGCCTTCTCACTTTTCAATTTAGTAACCTTGTTGCTGCGCATCATATCAAGCACCATACTCACAACGCTTCTTTTGATAGGCATCGACAGCCTGACATTACGCCGCCGTGAGAAAAGACTATAATCTTGAAAAAAGAAAATACATAATAGCCGGAGTAACAGTAGTCATCGTACTGATATACGCCATAAGGCTGTTCGGGCTACAGGTAGTAGACTCGCGGTTTAAGGATGAAGCTGACTCCAATGCATTCCTGCGCAAGGCCATATATCCATCAAGAGGCGTAATCTATGACCGAAACGGCGAGGTGGTGGTATATAACCGTCCGGCATATGACATCATGATGATACCTCGTGATGTAAAATACTTTGACACACTGGATCTGTGCAACACCCTCGGCATAACACGCCAGCAGTTCAACAACCGTATGCGCGACATGAAGGACAAGCGCCTCAATCCGGGATATTCCGCCTATTCACCACAGACATTCATGACCCAGCTTACGGCGGAGGATTACGGGAAACTTCAAGAAAAGATGTACCGTTATCCCGGATTCTTCATACAGAAGCGTATTTTGCGCGAATACAATCACCACTGCGCCGCAAATGTACTGGGTAACATACGTGAAGTTTCACCCACCGACATTGAAAAAGACCCTTATTACTCTCGTGGCGACATGACGGGCGACCTCGGTGTGGAAAAGAGCTATGAGCGCTATCTGCGCGGCGTAAAGGGCGAGGAGATACTCATACGTGACGCCCGTGGCAAAATACAGGGCCGGTATGAAGACGGAGCTTTTGACAAGCGAGCAGTGTCAGGCCGTAACCTACGCTTGGGTATTGACATAGGGCTGCAACAGTTTGCCGAATCGCTGATGATGAACAAGAAAGGTGCCATAGTAGCTATTGAGCCGGCCACGGGTGAAGTTCTGGCACTTGTAACAGGGCCATCCTACGATCCATCGCTCCTTGTGGGCCGTCAACGCGGCAAGAACTACGCCGCATTGGCCAAGGACTGGCGCCACCCACTGCTTGACCGTTCAGTCATGGGTGCCTATCCGCCGGGATCCACGTTCAAGCCCACCCAAGGGCTGATACTGCTTCAGGAAGGTATTGTAACGCTCGGCACCCCATATCCCTGCAGCCGAGGCTATGTAAACGGAGGGCTTCGCGTAGGATGCCATCCGCACAGCTCACCCATCACACTAAAACCGGCATTGCAGACATCATGCAACGCCTATTTCTGTTGGGGGCTGAAGGGTATGATTGACCGTAAATCAAAGTACGGCTCGGCATCAAACGCTTTTGAGATATGGAAAAATTATCTCGTATCACTCGGCTATGGCTACAAGCTTGGCATTGACTTGCCAAGTGAAAACCGAGGTTTCATACCCAACTCACAGACATACAACAAGGTGTATGGCGAAGGCCGGTGGAGCGCCAATTCCATAATTTCCATAGCCATAGGCCAAGGTGAAATCCTGGCCACTCCCCTACAGATAGCCAACCTTAGCGCTACGATAGCCAATCGTGGGTGGTATATAACCCCGCATGTGGTCAAGGAGATTCAAGACACCGTAATGCCCTCGGAATACTTGAAACGACACGAACCCAAGATAAACAGATCGCACTTTGAATCAGTGGCTGAAGGCATGCGCATGGCCGTATTAGGCGGCACATGCAAGGGCGCCAATCTGCCTGACATAGAAGTGTGCGGTAAGACCGGTACCGCACAGAACCCACATGGAGCTGACCATTCAGCCTTTATGGGATTCGCCCCTTACCATAATCCACGCATAGCCGTAGCCGTGTATGTAGAGAATGCCGGTTATGGCGCTGCATTTGGAGTGCCAATAGGGAGCCTCGTAATAGAGCGCTACCTCAACGGCAGCATCTCGCCGCAGCGTCAGCACGTATTACAGAACATGCTTCACACCAGCACCATACCTAACCATGAGCCAAAGAAACGATAACATATCGGTATTCCGCTATCTTGACTGGTTTACGGTAGCCCTGTATCTGCTGCTCATCACAGCAGGTGTGTTCTCCATATATGCGGCAAGTTATGACTTTGACCATGCCAGCATTTTAGATCCTGATGAGTTTTCAGGCAAGCAGATACGCTGGATAGGCATGGCGCTTGCATTGGCTGTGGTTCTGCTACTCTTTGACGCCAAAATATACGATATATACGCATATCCGATATATGGAGTGGTGGTATTCATAATGCTTATCACCATATTTGTGGCGCCGGACATCAAGGGGTCACATTCATGGCTTGTATTCGGGCCTCTGCGGTTTCAGCCGGCTGAATTCGGCAAGGCAGCTACGGCATTGGCTTTAGCGAAACTGTTTAGCGGATACGGATTCCAGCTCAACGGCTCACGCAAAAGCTACATGCAGGCACTCGGACTGATAATACTCCCTGTGCTGCTGATAATAGCGCAGCGTGAAACCGGCTCAGCATTGGCCTATCTATCACTTTTCTTAGTGCTGTACCGCGAGGGAATGAGCGGACTGATACTTCTGGCGGCGCTGTGTGCCGTAGTGTTTTTCGTTGTGGCTTTGAAATATTCCGGCACACTATTCCTCGGTATCCCCACTGGCGAAGCCATAGTGCTGGGGCTGATAATGATCATAATGGTATGCATGGTGGCCACATATTGTAAGAATATGGAGGGAGCCCGGAATCTGTTTCTTGCATATGCAGGTTCATTCATCATAGTCCTTGTGCTGGGCATATTCGGTATACAGATACCCGGATTAGCCTACTTCTTACCGGCCATAATAGGCGGATGCATATATTGCGCATACCTGGCCATGCGCTCAAGGGCACACAAACTGTACATTACCATAGGAGCGGCTCTCATGTCCGTGCTATTCCTGTTCTCGGTCAACTATGCGTTTACCAACGTCCTACAGCCCCACCAGCAGCAACGAATATTGGTGACATTGGGCATAGAGCAGGATGTGCTCGGTGCCGGATATAACGTCAATCAGTCACGCATAGCCATAGGCTCCGGCGGCTTTGCCGGCAAAGGGTACCTCAACGGCACACAGACAAAACTAAAATATGTGCCCGAACAGCACACTGACTTCATATTCTGCACCGTAGGCGAGGAACAAGGCTTCATAGGCTCAGCCGGCGTGCTGCTACTGTTTCTGATACTGATACTGCGTATAATACATATAGCTGAGCGCCAGCCATCTATATTCGGTAGAGTATATGCCTACTGCGTAGCGTCATATTTCATATTCCATTTGGCCATCAATGTAGGCATGGTCATAGGTCTATGTCCCGTGATAGGCATTCCACTGCCATTCTTCAGCTATGGAGGTTCTTCACTTTGGAGCTTCACCATACTACTGTTCATATGCCTGCGCATTGACGCCTCGCGCAGGGAGCATCTGACGTACTAAAAAATTTTTTTTTGCATTGCCGCCTCCCATTTAGTATTTTTGTATTCCTTACTGATGATTAATGGAAAGTCTGCTTTACATATTGTTTACCGGCATACTCATAGGTGTGTTCATATCAGCACCCATGGGGCCTATAGGCATGCTTGTAATACAGCGCACGCTTAACAAGGGGCGCCTCGCAGCTTTCTTTACAGGAGTAGGAGCCTCACTCTCTGACATTATATACTGTCTGCTCACCGGCCTCGGGCTCTCATTTGTCACTGACTTCATTGAGTCAAATCGGGATATACTTCAGCTCATAGGATCGCTCATGCTGGTGATATATGCCATATACCTGTTCCGAAGCAACCCGTCACGCGCACTGAACAAAGCCGAATCCGAACCGGCCAACACTTATTGGCGCGACTTCGGCACCGGATTCCTCTTCACATTCTCTAACCCGCTGATATTATTCTTCATCATAAGCCTGTTTGCGCGCTTCAACTTCATGGACTCTCACTACATGTTCTACCACTATATATTAGGCTATCTGAGCATAGCGGTAGGTGCCATAGGGTGGTGGTTCATGATCACATTCTTTGTCAATAAAGTACGTGCGCACTTCAACGTCCGGTCACTCTGGCTCGTAAACCGCGTGATGGCCGTATTGATACTGATAATGGCTTTGATAGGATTCGTAACCGGATTTAAAAACTTATTCATATGAACGCTCCAACACTATCCGTACCCTACATTCCCGAACTTGACGGGGTAAGTCTTGACCAGGCAATAAAGATTCTTGATGACCATGGTGCCCACCGCACCGTAGAGTGTCTGAACTGGAAGGATGAATATCCCTATCATCCGCTCACAGCTTTCTCTATAGCACACTCAGGCACTCATATATATATCGACTTCTTTGTGCGTTGCAATTATTTGCGTGCCGTGAACAGCGAGAACAATTCACCCGTTCATCAGGACTCATGCGTGGAATTTTTTGTGGCTCCCAAGGATCGCACTCCATACTTCAACTTTGAGTTCAACTGCATTGGTACAATACATGCCGCCAAGCGTATGGACAGGCATACCGGCACACCGCTTACCGATGAACAGCTTGCCAAAGTACGCTGTTTGGCTTCATGCGGCACCAAGCCGTTTGAGGAGCTTGAGGGAATGTTCTCATGGAACCTGATTGTGGCTATACCGCTTGAGCTTATCGGCGTAAAATATGAGGGCAAACCTATTCCCATGCATGCCAACTTCTATAAGTGTGCTGACATGACCACTACCCCCCACTTCCTGAGCTGGGCGCCCATAGACACCGAACAGCCTGATTTTCACCGTCCGGAATTTTTCGGGGAAATCACGCTTGAATAAAATCATAAAATTGCTGCTATTTTTTAGCCGCAAAACTTGCATGATTTAAATATATGGCGTACATTTGCATCGTGAAAAGCGGATAGCCGCTTATCATTGATACAAAATGAACTCATGGCGATTTAGTGTAGTGGCCTAGCACGCCACCCTCTCACGGTGGAGACCCGGGTTCGATTCCCGGATTCGCTACTCGCCTAAAAAAGCTTCCTGACAAACAGGAGGGCACTGAAAAAGTACCTTTCTGATTGAAGGCCTAAAATAATTGGCACAT
>JAMPBB010000057.1 GCA_023666885.1 Muribaculaceae bacterium
ATATGTTAATCATATTACGAAGTTGTGACAAATATTTGTAAATATTTGATAATACGATGATTAAATTTTAATAAATAGTGTTACATTTTTATGACAAAATAGTGTAAATCCTGTGAATTTTGTTACCCCCCCCTAAATTTCGGATAGCTATATGTTTATAGTGCTTAATTCATATTTAAATAGTAAATTTGTGGCTATGCAAACCATACTGTTCCATTCCACCATATTCGGCCCCATACATTCAAGGCGTCTTGGCACATCGTTAGGGGTCAATCTTTCACCTGCCGATGGTAAGGTGTGTTCGTTTGACTGCCTGTACTGCGAGGCCGGGTTTAACGCTCAGGGAACCGGCAATGCGGGGCTGCCGCCCCGTGAAGTGGTGCGTGAACAGCTTGAGGCCAAACTCAAGGCTATGAAGGAGGCGGGTGAGCGGCTTGACGTGATAACATTTTCAGGCAACGGAGAGCCCACCATGCACCCTGACTTCGAGGGTGTGATTGACGATACTCTCCGGCTACGTGACCGTTACTATCCGGAGGTGAAAGTGAGCGTGCTCAGCAATTCCACACGGCTTGGACGTGAGGATGTGTGCCGGGCGCTCCGCCGTGTGGACAACAATATACTCAAGCTTGACTCGGCCATTACCCGAACCATGAAGGTGTTGGACCGCCCGGTGGACCCGAAGTTTACATCTGAAAAAGTGGTGGAACAGATAGCCGCGTTCGGCTCGCAGTGCATAGTGCAGACCATGATGCTGCGGGGTGAATATGACGGAGTGAAAATTGACAATACCGTACCCGAAGAAGTGGATGCACTTATTGATGCTTATAAGAGGATACGCCCTCGTGAGGTAATGCTGTACTCCATTGACCGTGCCACACCGGCCCGGAATTTAGTAAAGGTGCCGCGTGAAGAGCTTGAAGCTATAGCCTCACGTATACGCCAGGCCGGAATCAAGGTCCAGGTAAATTAAATAAATTTGATAATAGTGTCACAAAATGCTGTCTGATGCGTCATCTATATAAATAAAGTAAGTTATATATGAATACACATTCCCTCCGATCATTGGCAATAGTGCTTGTTATGCTTATAGGTGCATCTGTAATTATGGCGGCTGACCTCGAGCGGTTTCTGGTACGCAGTTATCTGACGGATGACGGCTGGAAGCTGTTGGACAGCGTCAATGTGGTGTCTGTAACCAAGAATGATACTATCCCCGTGGATTTTAAAGTCCTAAGCCGATACGGCGAAACGAATATGGTAAAAGGCGGTCAGCTGCGCATGATGATCAATTCCGGATACGGCGACTATACCATAGTGCTTGAGAAGGAAGGATACGAACCGGTCATAAAGAACTTCCGAGTGGCATCGACCAAGGATGAGACCATGTACCTTGACATGATAACGTTTGAAAAGGAGCGGTTCAAGAAATTAGGCGAAGTCACCGTAACGGCTACACGAGTCAAAATGGTGATGAAGGGCGATACCATGGTGTTCGATGCCAATGCATTCGAGCTTCAGGACGGCTCCATGCTTGATGCGCTTGTGCGCCAGCTCCCCGGAGCCTCTATTGATCAGGATGGTGTGATAGCGGTCAACGGGCGCAAGATTAACGAGCTGCTGGTAAACGGCAAGGATTTCTTTAAGGGCGATCCCAAAGTGGCGCTTCAGAATCTGCCTGCCTACACCGTAAAGAATGTAAAGGTGTATGACAAGGCCGCCGAGGATGCTTATCTTACAAAGTCGAACGCCAAGTGGACAAAGCGTGAGGATGAGGAAAATCTGGTGATGGATGTCAATCTCAAAAAGGAGTATGACACCGGCTGGATGGCCAATGTGGAAGCCGGAGGAGGAACCGATTCCCGTTGGAAACTGCGCGGCTTCGGATTAGGATATACTGACAAGTTCCGGTTGGCCGTGTTCGGTAATTTCAATAATGTGGGCGATGTACAGACAGCTTCGGCCTCGGGTGGATGGATGCAAGAGTGGGGCAATTCCGGCAGCTCCGGAATACCGATTATAAAAAAGGGTGGAGCAGACTATACTTATTCATACAAGAAAGTAAAGCTTACCGGAAACGTAGTGGCTGAGCAACGAACCAATGACTTGGCCTCAATGACCTCTACCACGCAGTTCTACCCTGAGCGCAACCTTTATCAGCGGTCTACGGCAGGAAATCTTTCTCGCTCCAATACGCTGAGCACCTATCATGACATTACTGTGAAAGGAGATAATGTGTATTTCAATTTCCGCCCGTCACTCAGTTGGAATGTAAATAATTCACATTCGAATACGCGTAGCGCCGTATTTGCTGACAATCCTGTAGAGCAGTTCCGTGGTGAGGCCATTGACAGCCTTTTTTCGCGCGGAAGCAGAAGCCGCTACTTCGCGGACATGTTCACACGAATGCACAATATGACCGTGATACATGGCAATAGCCTTAACGCCTCAGGGTTCTCCACACTTACATATTCGCCCAAAAAGCTGAAAGGGTCATTTTCATTAGGTCTTTCCGGCAACTACGGCACTTCGCCGTCACGTAACCGCATGGTGTATATCCAGGAGTACGGTCCGCAGGGTGATGCTTCTGCCGCGCCCCAGAATACTGACCGCTACAATGTGGTAGATGGAGAGAACCGATCATTCCGCTCAAACTTGAGGTATTCGTACACCTATAATAAGTTTACGGAAACAAACCGGTTTGCAGTTAGCTTGGGGACCGAGGTGAACTATGCACATGATGACGGACACAACAGTGCCCAGCGTTATCTGGCTGAGTTAAACGCTGATGCGGACCGCCTTCCATCTCTTTCAGAGCCGGCCGGGGCTATCAGGGATTATGAGAACTCGTTCTATTCACGTACTAATAAGAACGATGTGGGAGGCGAGCTCTCATTAGGCTTAAGTGGAGAGCCCATGGTCCCCGGCGATTCTACGTTTAATCTGTCATACAATATGAGCCTGCGTATGGCATATACGCATAGCCATGAAAGTCTGGACTATGACAAGCCTACCGTTATGTACCAAAGCTTGGAGCAGGATTATAATAATTTTAGTCCCAGCCTGTTCATGAGCATAGGTTCAGCCAACGATCTACGATATATGTCCCTGTATATGGCAGTGTATATAGGTAGCTCTTGCGTGCCATTGATGCAGAAGCTGAACATGGTGGATACATCGGATCCATTCAACATATATGTAGGTAATCCTGACGGGCTTAAGGATATGCATATGTACAATGTCGGCATAGGATTCCAGCGCTATGGCCGTACCGGGCACAGAGCCCGCATTATGACATATTTGAACATGACAATAAATCAGAACCAATTAGCTCTGGCCCGCACATACAATCCGCTTACCGGTGTTACTGAAAACCGGTACACGAATGTAAACGGAAACTGGTCAATGTCAGGCAGTTTTGATTACAATATGCAGGTAGGACCGCGTAATCAGGTGGAGCTGCACGGATGGATCAATTCAAGCTTCCAAAATTCAGTTGATTTTCAAGCCATTGATACCACTCCTATACGCAGCAGCGTACGGAACCTTACGGTATATCCTAATTTGGGCGTTCTTTACCGTTTCAAGAACGGAAGCACTGTCAGTACCGGTTGGGGCGTGAACTTCAATAAGTCCACTTCGCCGCGCAAGGATTTCGTAGAGATCAATTCGCATAACATTACCGGTCAGATAAGCGGAAATTTGAAATTGCCGTTCAAGTTTGAGGTCAACACTCAGATGCAGGTGGTTATGCGGCGCGGTTACAGCGATGCATCGCTAAATACCTCCAACTGGGTGTGGAATGCCGATGTTATCCGCAGCTTCCTCAAGGGCTCGGCTCTTACTCTCAAACTCACCGCTTACGACATTCTGAACACCCAGAAGCAGATATCGCTTGCCGTCAATGCGCAGGGCCGCACCGAAACGTGGCGAAATGCCCTCAGACGCTATGTGATGCTGTCAGCCATATATCGTTTTGACATGAAACCGAAAAGTAAAAGATGACACCTAAGGATAATATAATAGTGCCGCCTCCTCTGCGTGAAGGCGACCGTATAGCCATTCTGTCACCCTCGGGCATAGTCAAACCTCAGAATGTGTATGGCGCCGTGGGCATACTTCAGGATCTCGGCTGGGAGCCATACGTGGCCGAGCACGCCCTGAGCAGGCATGGCACCTATGCGGGCACCGATGAGCAGCGCTATGCTGACCTTGAACGGGCTATCCTTGATCCCGACACCCGTGCCATAATGTGCTCGCGCGGTGGCTACGGGGCGGTGCACCTCTTGGAGCGACTTAACCGGCTGCCGCTGCGTGACAATGCCAAGTGGATAATAGGCTTCAGCGACATATCCGCCCTGCATGCGCTTATGTCGGCCCACGGCATACAGAGCATACACGGGCATATGACCTCGCATCTGACCTCAAGCGGTGGCACTGACGATGACTCCTTGGCTCTGTTTGATATACTGCGGGGCGAGCATGTGGGCTATGACTTCCCCGCACACCAATATAACCGTACCGGGCAGGCCGTAGGCAAGCTGCTCGGGGGTAATCTGGCCGTGATAGCCGGGTTGATAGGCACGCCGTATGATGTGATAGAGCCGGGTACCATACTGTTTATGGAGGATGTGTCAGAGCCGGTGTACAAGATAGAGCGCATAATGTACCAGCTGCGGCTGAGCGGTGTGCTTGAGCGACTGGCCGGATTAGTGGTGGGGCGCTTCACCGAGTACTCGCCCGATGTGGACAATGCCTCTATGGAGGCTATGATTCACACCATGGTATCGGACTATGCTTATCCCGTGGCGTTTAATGCGCCTATAGGGCATGTGAGCCATAACATACCGCTCACGGTGAGTGCGCAAGCCACTCTTACGGTGACAGACAGTGTGGTGACTCTCGAGCAGTAGGCTACAGTTCGAGCGTAAGCTGGGTATCAAGCAGGCGGAAGGTGGCGCGGTGATGCTCCGTGGCGCCGTACTGGGCTATGGCCTTGCGGTGAGCTGCCGTAGGGTAGCCTTTGTTTACGTCCCAGCCGTATTGAGGGTGACTCTGATGCAGCCGTTTCATTAACTCATCGCGGTGTGTCTTGGCTAAGATAGATGCGGCAGCAATATTGCCGAAGCGACCGTCGCCCTTTACGAATGTCTGCCACGGTACGTCACGGTAGGGCTTGAAGCGGTTTCCGTCAACTATTACGGCGTCAGGGCGCACGCTGAGCATGTCAAGGGCGCGGTGCATGGCCAGTATAGAGGCGTTGAGTATGTTTATGCGGTCAATCTCTTCGGGGCTTACCATGGCCACGGCCCATGCCACGGCTTCGGCTTCTATAATGGGGCGCAGCTGCTCGCGCCTCTTTTCGGTAAGCTTCTTGGAGTCATCAAGCCACGGGTGACTGAATCCTTCGGGGAGTATCACGGCGGCGGCCGTCACGGGGCCGGCAAGGCATCCGCGCCCGGCTTCATCGCATCCGGCCTCGAGTATGCCCGGCGTATGGCTGTATGGCAGTGGGGTGTGGGTCATGAGTCATTCCATGAATCCGTAGCCGAATCCATGCCGGTTCACTATGTTGCGTCCGTAGGGGGCTATCTTCTTGCGCAGGCGGGATATGTTGGTGTCCACGGCGCGGTCTGACACCTCTTTCTCATCTTCCCAGGCTTCATGCTGTATTTCGGCGCGGTCAAAGAACTGGTTCTTGTGGCGCAGGAACATGGCCAGGATCAGGAACTCGGTGCGTGACAGATTTACCGGCTGCCCGTCAATGGCCACGGAGCCTTGGCCTATGTCAAGTGTGAGGGTCCGGTATTGCAGCACATTGCTCATGCGGCGGCGCCCTGACATCATACGGCGGCGGCGCAGCACGGAGCGCACCCGGGCTATGAGCTCGCGGGTGGAGAAGGGCTTGGATATATAGTCGTCGGCACCCGCATCAAGGGCTTCCACCACATCGTCCTCGCTCTTGGTGGCCGACATTATTATCACCGGTATGGTGTACGTGTCGGCTGACCTCTTCAGCTGTTCGGTAAGCTGTAGGCCGGTGAAGGGTGCGTCCATCAGATCCACAAGTATGAGCGAATAGTCAGGGATGGGGAGTGTGTCAAGGGCTTTGTGCCCGTCGTGGGCTATGTCCACCTTGAATCCTGCATCCTCAAATTTGTATTGAAGCAGCTCGCATATCATCTGCTCGGTATCTATTATGAGCAGACGTTCCTGTTGTGTATTGGCTATGTCAGATACTAGACCCATATGTGGGGGTGATGAATGTAGGTGATGAGGTGAGGAAGTCCGTGTAACGGGACTTTCTTCAAAGTTAAGAAACAAATTGTTAATGCTCCAAGCGGTTACAGAAGTGTATCAGTTTTGTAACGTGATTTTAACCCTCTCAGGCTATAGCGGGGCGGTTTTGATTCTTTACAGAGTCTACCACATTAATTATATAGTCGCCTGTCTTTTCAAGGTCCGATACCAGATCCATGTAGTATATGCCGGCCTGATATTCGTAGTGCTGATTGTTTATGTTCTCGATGTTTCCGCTGCGGAGCTGGTTGCGCAGATTGTTTAGCTCGCGCTCCTTGTTGTATGAGGCTATGATGGTGGCTTCGCGTGCGTGCTCCACATCGGTAAGGAGCAGCAGCATGTTCTTCATGGCCTCCTTCACGTGGGCAAACATGGTGTCGATGTTGGCGTATATCTCATCGTTGAACTGCACGTGGGCCTGTGTCTTGCGCTCAAGGATCTTTCCGGCGCCGAGGCAGCAGTCGGCTATGCTCTCTATCTCGCTCACCATGCGCAGCATCGATGTGATCTTGGCCTTACCTTCGTTAGAGAGGCGGCCTTCGGAGCATCGCTTCAGGTAGTGGGCTATCTCTATCTCCATGCGGTCCGATATGTCCTCATATTTCTGTAGCCGTGAGTAGAGCTGGGCAAAGTCCTCGCTCTCCGAGGGGGTGTGCAGCAGCTTCTGCGCCATGTCTATCATGCGGTCCACGCGTTCGGCAAATACGGCTATCTCCTTTTCGGCCTGTGTGATGTTAAGCTCGGAGGCGTTCATCAGACCGCCGGATATGAATTTGAGCTGGAACTCCTCTTCCTCCACATGCTTGGCGGGAACCAGACGCTCCACTATCTTCACGTACAGCCCGGTAAGCCATATCATTATGGAGAGGTTTATGAGGTTAAATACCGTATGGAACACTGACAGGCCTATGGACACGCTTGACTGCATGGCGGCTATCTTGGTAAGCACATCGTGCCCGGCTGGGAGGGAGTTGTCAAACAGGTGGTTGTATATCTCGGGCTGTGTGGCTTCTATATGGTTCACGTAGCTGCTGAGTGCCGTGGGGTCGCCCGCACCTATGGCCTCGGTGAGCCATACGTTCAGGTTAACAAACGGATAGAATATGCATGCCACCCATATCACACCGAGCAGATTGAAGAGCAGGTGCCCCATGGCGGCTCGTTTGGCGGCCACGTTACCGCTCATGGATGCCAACAGCGGCGTTATGGTGGTACCAATATTGGATCCGAGCACCAAGGCGCATGACAGGTCAAAGTCAATCCAGCCCTTGGAGCACATTATGAGCGTTATGGCAAATGTGGCGGCCGATGACTGTATGATCATGGTCACCACTATACCTACCGTGAGGAATATCAGCACTGAACCCATACCCATGGATGAGTAGCGGGTAAGGAATTCAAACATCTCAGGATTACTTTGAAGGTCAGGGACATACTTGCTTATCATGTCCAGACCCATGAAGAGGAACGCGAAGCCTATGAGGAACTCACCCATGCTCTTGTTGCGGCTTTTCTTGGTGAACAGAAGCGGTATGGCCAAGCCTATGAGCGGCAGCACGAAGGCTGACATGTCCACCTTGAAACCGAACAGAGATATTATCCACGCCGTAAATGTGGTACCTACGTTGGCGCCCATTATCACTGCCATGGACTGAGCCAGTGACATAAGGCCGGCATTAACGAAGCTTACCACCATTACGGTAGATGCCGATGAGCTTTGTATCAGGGCCGTTATGAAGAAGCCGGTAAGGGTGCCGGTAAAACGGTTACGGGTCATGGCCGACAGGATGTTGCGCAGGCGGTCGCCGGCGGCTTTCTGGAGTCCTTCACTCATTACCTTCATTCCGTAAAGGAACAGTCCCACGGCTCCTAAAAGCCCTAAAAAGTCGAGAAAGCTGTAGCTCATCTTGCTTCTGTATATGTTATGATGTGACGCAAAGTTAAAATAAAAAAATTATTGCGCGGGCATTGGTTTTGCGCCGAGGCAAATTTAACAAATTTTTTCGTATGCAAAGCAATATAAGCAAAACATGTATTAAACAATGTGTGCTTTTTTATGAAAAATATGTTAGTTTTGCATTCCTAAATGATTTAATGTCCCTTATGAAGCTACATACCATACTGATACGTGCCGCCGTAGTACTGGCCGTGAGTGCGGCATCCGATGCCTTTGCCACCATACCCTCCGGATATTATTCATCGGCTGTAGGCAAGACCACCACGGAACTCAAGACGGCTCTGAGCAAGATAGTGATCAATCACACCCAAGTGTCATCGTACAACGCGCTGCCGCAGTACTTCCAGCGTACCGACCTGTACCCGCAGTCCACTCGCTGGTGGGACATGTACTCTGACATACCGCTGTACCTGCCTTGGAACGGCAGCCTGCTCAACCGTGAGCACTCACTGCCCAAAAGCTGGTGGGGCGGCCTTACGGACATACCGGCTTACACTGACCTCAACCACCTGTACCCCGGCGAGGCCAAGGCTAACCAGAAGAAGAGCAACTATCCGCTTGGCGAGGTGTCGGGCACCCCTGAGTGGGAAAACGGCATATCCAAGTTAGGCGTAGGCGTGAACAGCGGCGGCGCCAAGTATGTGTTTGAGCCCGGCGATGAGTACAAGGGCGACTTTGCCCGCACATATTTCTATATGGTGACATGCTATCAGGATCTGCACTGGACCACCACATGGCAGGTGAAGAACGGCACATACCCCACGCTCCAGCCCTGGGCCATAGAGCTGCTGCTCAAATGGCACCGTGAGGACATGGTGAGCGAGAAGGAGCTTCTGCGCAATGAGGCCGTGTACAATATTCAGAATAACCGTAATCCGTTCATAGACTATCCCGAGCTGGCCGAGCTGATATGGGGCAACCGTATGGGCGAGGCATTTAGGCCTGATGAAGGCAACACCCCCGTGGGCAACCCCACACTCATAGCCCCCACACAGGGCATGATGCTCGAGTTCGGGCAGGTGGCTGTTGGTAAGACGGCGAGCACCAAGCTTCTGATAAAAGGCAGCGAGCTTACCTCGGCGCCGCTAAGGCTGCGCCTCATGGGCAAGGAGTTCTCCATACCCGGCATCACGCAAAGCGCATCGGGGATGACCGTGTACGACAATATCCAAACCTCGGCTGTAAACTCCGCGTCAGGGCTTTACATAACCATCAACTATACCCCCGCAGCCGAGGGGAGCGCCGAGTGTGTGGCTACGCTGAGCGGCGGCGGCCTGAGCAGCACCGTGTCGTTTACGCTTTCAGGCGAGGGGATGCCCATGCCTGTACTCACCGCGCCCGTGGCTACAGCGGCCACGGAGGTGACTGACAATAGCTACGTGGCCAACTGGACAGCACCCGCAGGCGAGGTGATAGACTACTACGTGGTGACCCGCAAGATATACCGCGAGGGACAGCCCGTGGAGACACGCACCGAACTGGCCGAGAGCAACAGCCTGTCCGTGACTGACTTTGAGGGTACATACGAAACCTACAGCGTGCACAGCGTGCGCTTGGAGTGCGACTCGCCCGAGTCGGAAGAGATAGTGGTGAGTCGTGCTGCCATAGGCAGCCTGTATGCCGATGACGCTCCCTTCACCGTAGAGTCCTTCCCCGGACTGCTGCGCGTACGCTGCTCAGGCATACACACCGGCCTTACGGTATATGACATGTCAGGGCGCACGGTCATGCGCATAGCAGGCGACGTAACGGACGGCTACGAGTTTACCCTCACCCCCGGAGCCTATCTGATATGCACTGACACGCATCGCAAGCCCGTCAAGGTCATAGCCCGCTGAGCCCCATTGCGGCCGCTGTAAAGGCGGCGGTGGACACGGCTCTTTCATTTAGAAATTAAATAACCGTATAATGCCCTTACCCGGGTC
>JAMPBB010000058.1 GCA_023666885.1 Muribaculaceae bacterium
TACTTTATTATGCCTCCGTCACTGTAGCTTTCGGCTCCCTTTACGCCTTTGAATTTTGGTGAGCCTGCGGGGATCTTGCGCTGTGATATTAGGAACTGGATGCGATAGGTGGTACCTTTCGGGCTGACTGCGGGTGCCGGTTTTTCTTCTTTAGGTTTACTGCCACTCTTCTTTTGTGAGCGAGGGGTGGAAGTAGTGGTGGTGACCGATGACTTCTCAGAGGGTGTAGTCTTGGCATCGGCTCGGTATTCCTTTATTCCGGTGAATATGGCGTTGGCCAGCTCCTTCTGTCCTTTCTCTGAAGCCAGATAGCGTTCCTGTGTGGGATTGCATATAAAGTCAAGCTCTACAAGTATGGACGGCATGGCTGTGGCATGAAGTACCCAGAAGTTGCTTTGGCGTACTCCCCGGTCTATGCGTCCGGCCTTGGACACGAGGTTGCGCTGCACGGCGTCGGCTATTTTCAGGCTTTGTGCCATATGTTTGTTCTGTCCGAGCTCGAATATTATATATGACTCATCGCTTGACGGGTCAAAGCCCTCGTATTTTTCCGAGTAGTCATTTTCTAATTTCATTACGGAATTTTCTCTCATGGCCACGTCAAGGTTCTGCTTGGCCCCGTTTGTGCCGAGAGTGTATACTGATGTGCCTTTTACCGTGGGTGCGCTCGGCGATGATGCGTCAAGTGAATTGGTGTGTATGGATATGAACAGGTCACCTCTGGCTTTGTTGGCTATATCTGCACGCTGCTGAAGGGTGATAAAGGTGTCATTGTGGCGTGTGTACACTACGCGTACATCCTTCATGTTTTCCTCTATGAGTTTGCCAAGCTTCAGAGCTACGCCGAGGTTTATGACTTTTTCATTGATTTCTTTGCCCGGAGCGCCTATATCTTTGCCTCCGTGTCCTGCATCTATTACTATAATGTAAGGTTTGGCGCCGACAGCGACTGCTGACATCAGGAGCAGTGCAAGTGTCAGGAGCAGGCGTAAAATGCATTTATGTGATGTGGTTCTACGTGTCATAATAGTTGAACATCGCGCAAATTTACGAAAAAATTAACCGATAATAGCCCGGCTTTTCTTAATTTTGAGGCGATAGTCCCTAATAAGGAAACTTTTATGGTATAAAAAGCCAAACGTGCGTATGTCATATGATGTTCTGAAATCAGCTTGTGCAGCAGCCTTGACGGCTGTATGTGTACTGTGCTCCTGTTCCGGCCATAGTGGCTCTGATATGGAGAGAATGCCTATAATAAGAATGGATTCTGTGATTATGGCGCTGTCCGGGCGTCCTGATTTGAGCGTAGCCGATTCAATAGCTAATCGGTACCGTCCGGCTGTGAATGCCCTGATGGTTATGGCGGGTACTGAAGGTAAGATGGCTGCCGACTCATTTCTGATAGGGTATGCAAGCTCGGATGCCATGCGTGTGTTCGGAGCCGATATACGCAGACGTGTGCCTCCGCTTGACGGTGTGGAGCGTGAGATAGGAGAGTCACTGGGTAAGCTCCAAAGGATGGACTCGGCCATGTCTGTGCCTTCGGTGGCTGCGGGAGTGGTGATACCGTATATGCAGTCAGTGGTCAGAGTCGACTCGGTGCTGCTTATAGGACTGAACCATTATCTTGGCGCCGACTATGAGGGATACGCCGGATTTGATGGATACAAGCGTGTACTCAAGGAGCCTACCCGTATTGTGTACGATGCCGTGGAGGCTGTGGTGGCCGGAGAGCGTCCATACCGTGGAGGACCTGATGCCACTGTGCTGTCCCGTATGCTTTATGAAGGGGCGCTGCTCAATGTCCTGCTGTCCGTGATACCCGGGGCTGATGAGGCTTCGGTGCTTGGCTACGGTGGGGAGCAGATGCGGTGGGCGCATGACAATGAAGGCAAGATCTGGGAGGCTATGGCATCGCGTGACATGCTTTACTCTACGGATGCCTCTCTGGCCGCAAGGCTCGTGGCTCCGGCCCCCGGTACGCCTGTGGTACATCAGGAAGCACCCGGCAGGATAGGGCGCTTCATAGGGCTCCGTATAGTGGAGCAGTACTGTAGGAATAATCCTGATGTAAGTCCTGCCGATTTGCTGCATGAAGGGTTCTATGCATCGCCTTCTGCACTCAAAAAAGCCGGCTACAGACCCTGATTTTAAAAATTTAACATAACGCCGTAATCCCTCTTGCCATGCGGTTTCTGAGCCGTTGGGCATGGGCTTTGGGAGCTAACTGTTTGTGTATGGGTAAATAAAATAGTACCTTTGCGGTGTTATTACTATTGGGTGCGCCGAAAAACGGGCATCTTTATGGGCTGTGAAGAGTCACATCCCGAGCCGAAAATCGGCAGGGTACACTCGCCTCGGATGAGTATGGTGTGCCTTATGTGAAACGTAAAAATAGTGTAATGAAGAAAGCAATTTCAATGATTGCGGTCTTCGTAGTGTTCCTTCTTTCAGTGTCGGCTCATACGGAGCGTGTGTTTAAGGCCGAGAATGGCTATAAGGCACCTGATATGACGGTAGCGAATACGTACGGAACGGTTTCGCTCAGCGACATGAATGGCAGTTATGTACTCGTTACATTCTGGTCAGCTGATGATGCTGAGTCACGTGTGGCCATGGGCGAGTATGATGCTCTGATAAAGAGCGGCGAGGGAACACGGAAGCTCCGTCTGCTTGCGGTGAATACCGATGGGAATGAGCGCCTTTTTCGTGAGATAGTGCGCCTTGACGGACTTGATGAGAAGACCCAGTACCGTGCATATGGCACGAATGCCGATGACATTGAGTCAACGTTCGGCACTGACAGTGGCATCCATTCATTGTTAGTCAGCCCTGAGGGCGACGTTCTGGCCACTAATCCTGACATAAGCACCGTCAAGCGGATAGTTATTTGACGGTAGCCCGAATAAACGCAGCGCCTTATCCCGTATGGGGGAAGAGGCGCTGCAGTGTTTTTGTGTGCATGGTATTGTTTACCCGCAGTAGAAATATTTTTCTACCATGGTGTGCATCAGCTCGCTGTCAGTGCGTGCCCGGCGTATGGTATCGGCATCCTCTACGGCGCGGAGTGAGGCTATTATACCGTCAATCATGGCGGGAGAGAACACACCGCGTGCGGTGTACAGCTCACGCTGGGCGTCAAGGCATGCGGCTGAGGCTTCGCAGCTGTCAGGCAGGTGCTCGAGTGCGGCAAGGCGTGCGGCGTTTTCGGGCTTGTGTATGTCCACATTTACATACGTGTCAGCGGCTATCTGCTCGGCGTTTTCAAGCTCCCACCCGTAGCGGCATGCCACGGCTAAGGCTGCTATGAGCAGATATACGTTGGCCGAGGCATCGGCTGAGCGGATCTCCACGGTCTGTTTCTGTGAGGCGTCACGTCCGGCACCGGAAGAGCTGGGATTGACTTCGGCGCACATGTCGGTGCCTGAGGTCCAGCCTAAAGGCACGCGTACGAGTACGGAGCGGTTACGGTCGCCCCAGCATATGTTGGTGGGTGCTTCCTGATGAGGTACGAGGCGGAAGTAGGATGTGGGTATAGTGTTGCCGAATGCGGTTATGGATTTGGCCATTTTCATCATTCCGGCTATGGCACGGTGGGCATTGGCGCTGAGTGTGCGGTCGGGGGCGAGCATCATGTTACGGCCGTCACGTGTAAGGCGCATGTGTATGTGCAGTCCGGAACCGGCCTTGCCGGTGGTGATTTTTGGGGCGAATGTCACATTGAGTCCCATTTTCATGGCTAAGTTACGTATCACCCATTTTGCTATAACCAGCTGGTCAGCGGCATCACGTGCGTCAACGGGCAGGAATTCTATTTCGTTCTGTTCGTATACGGTACCGTTTTCGGTGAAGTTGCCCACCTCGGAGTGGCCGTATTTGATGCGTCCGCCGGCTTGGGCTATGTACTGCATGCAGCGTGTGCGGAATTCATTGAACTTGGCAAAGGGAGCTGACTCGTGGTAGCCGCGCTGATCAGTGGCGGGGAACATCCCGCTGTCAGGGGCTATTACGTAAAATTCAAGCTCGCCCATGGCTTCAAATGTCATGCCGGTGACTTCGGTGAACTCTGTACATGCCTTGTCAAGGGTATATTCCGGTGATGTGGCCAGCCGATGTCCGTCTTTGTCAAAGAATGAGCAGAGCATGGTTACGGTGGGCAGCTCGGCAAAAGGATCATGTAACGCTGTGCTGAAGCGGGGCATTACATAGAGGTCGCTGCTTGATGCTTCTATGTATGGAAATAGGCTTGAACCGTCCACCCGCTCGCCTGAGCTAAGTATGGTGTCAAGGTAGTCAAAGTCTGTTATCACGAAGTTGAGTGTCTTGAGGCGCCCGTCGGCTGCGGCATACATGAAGTTGATCATTTGTATGTCATTTTCTTCCACGTAGCGGATTATGTCCTCCTTGGTAAACTGTGATGCAGGCTTCTGAAGGCTGCTCACAAGCAGGTTTTTGTTTAAGCGTGTTTCTTGAGTCATGGTCATATTGGCAATAATGTTTTTCTAAGGTGGTGCAAAAATAATAAATATTTTGAATTGTTTATAATTTTATCCATAAATAGGGTGAAATATGCATATAGATACAGTGTGATATTCTGTGCAAAAAAATAAAAAGGAACTACTCGCATAGTTCCTTTTTAATGAGTTTCCAATAGGTACAATTTCTAAGGTAAAAAAAGATTGTGTTAGGTTTGTGATGCAAAGATATTCAAGGATTATGAGCGGAAATAATTTTTTAATATGTTGTAGAGCAGTGTTTTTTATTTTACTTGAAGTTGTGAATGGTTCTCTTGGTGCTAAATGATTGATTTATAGGAGCGCATGTGTGGAGGCGTGGTGAGGTGTGGGAGTTGTTAATTGTTGTTAACTTAGAAATTGTATCGTATTATTGATGGATTTTCATACGGTGTAGTGTAAAGGCAGAACCGTCCCAGACACCGTAGGAGAATATGCGGAACCCGTCGCCGAGCAGTATTAACCGTGATGTACCGCTGCCTACGGGTACATCAGCCAATATGTGTCGGTGGCCGAACACGAAGTAGTCTACCCCCGGATGCTGTGTGAGATATGACCGGGCAAACTGCATAAGAGCATCATCCGGCGCCAGAGTGGCCGGCGTGTCCTGTGGCATGGGTACCGATAGGCGGCTGTGGGCTGACCACCGGTGGGCGAAGCCTACGGTCCAGCGGGGATGTATGGCCGCAAACAGCCGCTGGCACAGACGTGAGCGGAACATGCGCCTCATGGCTGCGTACGTAGGCTTTAGGCGTCCCACGCCGTCGCCGTGCTCTAAGAAAAATGTGTGGCCGTCAATTACGCGCACGGTGGCGCCGTCTACCACCTCTATGCCTAACTCAGTGGGCAGATAGGTGAATATCCATGTGTCATGATTGCCTTTGAGCCATACTATCTCCACACCGTCGTCGGCCAGTTCGGCGAGAGCTCCAAGGAAGCGCACATGGCCCCGGGGCACTACATGGCGGTACTCATACCAGTAGTCGAGTATATCACCGAGCAGATACAGGGCTTTGGCCGTGGGCATTATGGAACGCAGCCAGCTTACTATGGCGCGTTCGTGGGCGCGAGGGTCAGATATATACCCTGCGCCCAGATGCAGATCGGATATGAAGTATGTAAGGCTGCGGCTCATAGGAATCCGAGTTCAAGCTTGGCTTCCTCGCTCATCATGTCCTTGGTCCATTCGGGCTCGAACACCACGCGTATGTCCACGCCGTTTACACCGTCAATGCTTTCTAACTTTATGCGGGCGTCCTCCACAAGGAAGTCGGCCGCCGGGCAGTTGGGAGCTGTGAGTGTCATGTCTATGTGCAGCACGGCCTCATCATCGAGGTCTATCTTGTAGATGAGCCCGAGGCTATATATGTCCACGGGTATTTCGGGGTCATACACGGTGCGGAGCATTTCTACGGCTTTTTCTTCTATAGCGAGCCGTTTTTCAGGAGTCAGGGGTGTTGCGGTCATATGGGTTGGTATTTAACAGGTGAGGGTGCGCGGAAGTAGCGGCGAGTTTCGGCGCGCACACTGCTGCGCAGCATTATGAGTGTGGCCATGGTGGGCAGCGCCATCAAGGCATAGAAGAGATCGCAGAAGCCTACGGCAGCTTGCAGTGGCACTACAGCGAAGAGTATGAGCGAGAGGATGAATACGTAGGTGTACACTTTTTCGCCACGTGTACCGAAGAGGTATCCGGCGCAGCGGCAGCCGTAGAATGAATAGCTGAACATAGATGACAGGGCGAAGCATGCCACTATGGCCATAAGCATGTAGCGTCCGGCAGGAATGGCGCTGCCGAATGCATCAAGGGCTATGCGGAGCCCGCGTCCGGTGGTGTCAGTAAGATCGCCGCACAGAAGTATGGCCAACGCTGTGAGCGTACATACGAATCCGGAGTCGATAGCCGGTCCGAGCATGGCCACGAGGCCTTCGCGTACCGGCTCACGGCATGATGATGTGCCGTGCATTATAGATGCGGTGCCTATGCCGGCATCGTTTACTAAGGCGGCGCGTCGTGCTCCTATTATGGCTATTCCGGCTAATGCGCCCCAGCCTGCTTGCAGATTGAAGGCTTCACTGAATATGGCGCCTATAGCCTGAGGCAGTGCGTGGAGGTGGGTGAGTATTATGTATGCCACCATAAGGAAATAGGCTGTAACCATGAAGGGCACCATGACGGTGGCCACACGGGCTATGCGCTTTATGCCGCCCAAGGTTACTGCGGCCACGAGTGCAGCTATAGCAATACCGGTGATGAATTTTACGGTAATGGTGCTGTTGTCTATAGGAGTAAGGCTTGCAATGGTGTCGGTAACGGCTTCAGTGAGTTGGTTGGCGTTCATTATGCACAGGGTGCCGAACATACCGGCTATGGCAAAGAGTGTGGCCAACGGGCGCATGCTCCGGGGCAGTGCGTGGCGTATTATGTACATGGGGCCTCCGTGCGGGCGGCCTTGACGGTCAATGTGGCGGTGCTTTACGGCGAGCACGCCTTCATGGTACTTGGTGCTCATGCCTACAAGTGCGCTGACCCACATCCAGAACACGGCTCCGGGGCCTCCCATGGCTATGGCTATGGTCACTCCGGCTATATTGCCCATGCCTACGGTGGCTGCCACTACAGAAGCGAGCGCTTGTAGTGAGCTGATTTCGCCGCTGCGTGGGCTGCGTGAGGTGCGCAGTGCCTTGAGGGCAGCCGGCAGGCGGCGCAGTGACACCATGCCTGAGTACAGAAACAGATACAGCCCGCCTCCTATGAGGAGGGCGAAGAGGGGATAGCCGCACAGGGTGTCGGCCACGAGGGTTATATAATAGGTGATGCTGTCCATCACTGCCGGTGCTCCAGAGAGTAGAGCCACTGTATTTCTTGTGCCCACAGCTCGGGGTCAGGCGTCTCAAGGATCAGGGGCTTGGCGTCAAGGCGGGGGTCGTTCATCATCAGGGTGAAGAAGTCGGTGCCGAGGGTGCCGTTGCCGAGCGTTTCGTGGCGGTCCACCCGTGAACCGAGCCCTTTCTTGGAGTCGTTCACATGCAGGGCGCTCAGATATTGCAGCCCTATTACAGAGCTGAATTCATCCATAGTACGCTCGTAGGCTTCAGCCGTGGTGAGGTCATATCCGGCGGCGAAGGTATGGCAGGTGTCAATACATACGCCTACTCGCTCCTTGTCCTCTATGCGGCTTATTATGCGGGCTATCTGTTCAAAGCGGAATCCGAGGTTGGTCCCTTGTCCGGCAGTGTTCTCTATCACGGCTTTTACGCCGATAGTGGCGCTCAGGGTAAGGTTTATGGAGTCAGCTATCAGGTCAAGACAAGAGTCGGGTTCCATAAGTCCGAGGTGGCTCCCGGGGTGGAAGTTGAGCATGGTCAGGCCAAGCTGCTCGCAGCGGTGCATCTCATCCATGAATGCCGTGCGGCTCTTGTCAAGCTTTTCCTTGTCAGGTGCTCCGAGGTTTATAAGATAGCTGTCATGGGGCAGTATGCGGTCAGGGGTGTAGCCACATTCGGCGCAGTTGGCACGGAATGCTTCAGCCTCCTTGGCCGATATGGGCGCGGAGTGCCACCGCGAGGGGTTGCGTGTGAACAGGGCGAATGCTTCGGCGCCTATGGCGCGTGCGGCAAGTGGGGCTGTACTTACGCCTCCGGTGGCCGATACGTGTGCTCCTACGTATTTCATATGCGTTGTCAGAGTGTTGTTTCACTACAAAATTACAACATCTTTCCGCTCTCCGCAAGTTTTTGCCGAAAAGTCACTATCTTTGTGGGAAAACACGGATACAGTATGCTTATAATAGGTATAGCCGGTGGTACCGGTTCGGGAAAGACTACGGTGGTGAACAAGATTATAGGTTCGCTGCCACCGGGTGAGGTAGCTGTGCTGCCGCAGGACTCGTATTACAAGGATTCAAGCCATATACCGCCGCAGGAGCGGAGCAAGATCAACTTTGATGAGCCGGCTGCTATAGAATGGCCGCTGCTGGTAAGCCAGTTAAATGAACTCAAGGCGGGACACACCATACAGATGCCCACATACTCATACCTTACTTGCACTCGCCAGCCCGAAACGGTTACGGTGGAGCCGCGCGATGTGGTGATAGTGGAAGGCATACTGGTGCTCACTGACCCTGTGCTGCGCTCCATGATGGATGTCAAAGTATTTGTGGACGCTGATGCCGATGACCGGTTGATACGCGTAATAGCCCGCGACTGTGTGGAGCGCGGACGCACCCCACAGATGGTGCTCACGCGCTATGAGGAGGTGCTCAAACCCATGCACTCCATGTACATAGAGCCGTCCAAGCGCTTTGCTGACCTGATAGTGCCGCAGGGAGGCAATAATACCGTGGCTATAAACCTGCTTACTGATTATATAGAATCACGCCTGCTCAAGGCCAAACGCTGAACCTGACTATGGGTATTATATTCCGCCGTGATGACAAGATGATGGAGCCTGCCGATGATGCCGAGCAGCCCAAGTTTTACTCTGACCCCTTGATGCAGCAACTGCCTCCGGATGATGGCGATGATTCCGCCTTGCCGGAAGGTGATGCCGCAGATCCTGCCACAGACGGCTCTGCCAACGGTAGCACCGAACACGGACGTCCGTCAAAGGGCGTGCTGCGCACGGAAAACCTGGTCAAGAAGTACGGCAAGCGAACCGTGGTAAACCACGTGAGCATTGATGTGAAGCAGGGCGAGATTGTAGGGTTGTTGGGACCCAATGGCGCGGGTAAGACCACTACCTTCTATATGACCGTAGGCTTGATAACTCCTAACGAGGGGCAGATATTCATTGATGACATAAACATAACCAAGTATCCGGTATACCGCCGAGCACAGCATGGCATAGGCTATCTGGCGCAGGAGGCATCGGTGTTCCGCAAACTGAGCGTGGAGAACAATATTCGCGCCGTGCTTGAGATGACTGATACGCCCAAGGAGTATCAGCGTGAGAAACTTGAATCGCTAATATCCGAGTTCCGCCTTGAAAAGGTACGCAAGAATCTGGGCGACCAACTTTCAGGCGGTGAGCGGCGCCGTACGGAGATAGCGCGCTGTCTGGCTATTGATCCACGGTTCATAATGCTTGACGAGCCGTTTGCCGGTGTGGATCCCATAGCGGTGGAGGACATTCAGTACATAGTGTACAAGCTAAAGGAGAAGAATATAGGCATACTCATCACTGACCATAATGCGCCCGAAACGCTGTCAATAACCGACCGTGCATATCTGCTGTTTGATGGCAAGATTCTGTTTCAGGGTACATCGGAGCAACTGGCCGAGAATCCCATAGTGCGCGAGAAATACCTTGGCCGCGGATTCGTATTTAACCGCAAAAAATTCGACTGATATCCATCCTCTTTCCTACATTGGGGGGGGTAGGAACGTGTATTGGTGGACTTCTCCTAAGTCCATTCATATGGTGTGGCCTCTTATATGCTCAGGAGCGGGAGCGTTTTTTGGTTGATGACTTGGACTTGCCGGATGCTGAGGCTTTTGATGAAGCCGATGTCTTGCGTTTCTTGGCCGATGATGCTGTACGT
>JAMPBB010000059.1 GCA_023666885.1 Muribaculaceae bacterium
TCAATCTGTTGCAGGGTCAATATCGCTTGTCGATTTTAAATGAAAGAGCCGTGTTCTTATGCTTTATATTTTAGCCTATCCGATAGCTGTAGTTATCAGTAGTTCCACTGGCAAGCTACCATTCTCAGATTGTCACAGCCCATGGTACGGAGGTCAGTAATCTGATTGTAACGGCAGTTGATGTAAGCCAGGTTGGTGTCGAAGGTCACGTCAAGCATGTTGAGCTGATTGTTGTTGCAGAGCAGACGCTGGAGGAATGTCTGATTGCTCAGAGTGAGCGAGGTCAGGTCATTGTAGGAGCAGTCTACGAAAGTCAGGTTGGTGCAGCCTTCTACATCAAGGGTGGTCAGATCATTGTAGGAGCAAACAAGGTCAAGCAGGTTGGTGCAGTTGCGCACGCCCAGAGTTACCATATTGTTGTCCGAGCAGATGAACGTAGACAGTGAGGGCAGTCCGGATACTATCATTGTAGTGATCTGATTGTCGTCAATGTTGAGGTTGGTAAGATTCTCCACGCCATACAGATTTAGCGATGTAAGCTTGTTATAGCCGCAGTAGAGATTCTTAAGCTGTGTGCAGCCGCTCACCATAAGGTTCTCAAGGTGGCAACCCTGACAGTTAAGCGTAACGAGCGAGGTTGAATTCGACACGTTGAGATCCACGAAAAGGTTGTTAGAGCAGTTCAAGTCCTTAAGCAGAGGTACATTCAAAAGGCTCACGTCAGTAAGACGGTTCTTGTATATCTGCACCTTGTAGAGGCTTGTACACCCTGTGAGGGTAAGCGAGGTAAGCACGTTACGTGAAGCGTTGAGTTCAGAAAGGGCAGCGTCGCCTTCCACTGAAAGTGAAGTGAGCTTGTTACGTGAAACGTCAACCTTGGTCAGCGCCGGGAAACCTGAGAGGTCAAGAGCTCCGGCCAGATGCTTATCCTTCCATTCTATAGCTGTGACATGGCCGTTCTCCACAGTTACACCTTCTACAGAAGCTATGGAGTTAATGTCAGTCACTTTAAGAGCCTGGGCGTTAGTTCCGTCCTTTTCCGAATTCTGTGACAGGAAAGCCTTGATCTGACGGGCTTCATTCTTGTCAACTTTCTGAGCGAATACTGTCATGCATCCGAGCATGAGAGCAATCATTAATAAATACTTTTTCATAAAAAAAATAGTTGGGGTTTGTTATTTTTACTATTCTAACAACACTTGATTGAAAAAGGTTTGTTATTTGTGAAAATAAGTGACACTTTTTTTGTTAACGCATTAACACAGAAAGGGCTTCACCACATAAAGCACTGTGTGTGAAGCCCCATCGTGTAGCCGTAGGCTATATGCCGCCTATCCGTTTATTATATTATATAAGGTGTATCAGAATGGAACGGTATCATCTATTGCTGAATTTCCCCCAAGAAAATCGGCGGTACCACCCGAAAGCGGAGCCGACGCAGCCGCCTCAAGCACGGATCCGTCATTGAGGCGCGAGCCCATGGAGTGCATAGAGCCATCCAGCTCGGGATCCTCAGTCCAGTTCTCGAATCTGGCAAACTTGGCCTTGAAACGCATCTCCACATCATCCACACGACCGCTTCGGTGCTTGGCCACAATAAATTCGGCCAGCCCGCGTATGTCACGGTCCGTGCCGTCAGTACCTGAGCGCAGATAGTACTCAGGCCTGTGTATGAAGCACACTATGTCAGCATCCTGCTCTATGGCACCGCTCTCACGCAGGTCCGACAACTGTGGGCGCTTGCCGTCCTTGCTGTCATTGCCTCGGCTCTCCACGCTTCGGTTGAGCTGTGACAGGGCTATTATGGGTATGTTCAGTTCTTTGGCCAGCTGCTTGAGCGAGCGTGATATCATACTCACCTCCTGCTCGCGGCTGCCAAACTTCATGCCCGATGCGTTCATAAGCTGAAGATAGTCTATTATTATTATCTTCACTCCATGTTCGCGTACCAGACGGCGGGCCTTGGTGCGCAGCTCAAATATGGAAAGTGAGGCCGTGTCATCTATATATAAAGGTGCGCTCTCAAGGTGCTTTATACGCGCCATGAGCTGATCCCACTCCATGTGTTCAAGCTGCCCGCTCTTGATTTTTTCACTCGGAATTTCGCACACATTACTTATAAGGCGGTTAACAAGCTGAAGGTTTGACATCTCAAGGGAGAACATGGCCACGGGTGTGTTATAGTTCACAGCCATATTCTTGGCCATTGACAGCACAAAGGCAGTCTTACCCATGGCCGGACGTGCAGCTATGATTATGAGGTCAGAGTTCTGCCACCCTGACGTAAGCTGATCCAACTTGTGGAATCCCGTTTCAAGCCCGCTGAGCCCCGATGTCCTATTGGCTGCCGCCTGTATCTGCTCTACGGCTTGGCGTATCACTGGGTCAATCTGAGTTACATCCTTCTTGACATTACGCTGCGATATTTCAAACAAACGTCCTTCAGCTTCCTGGAGGAGATCGTCCACGTCATTGCTCTCATCAAAGGCCTTCTTCTCCACATCGGCGGCAAACGTAATAAGCTCACGAGCCAGATATTTCTGAGCCACTATTCGGGCATGATACTCGGCATTGGCTCCCGAAGCCACGCGCGATGTCAGCTCTGACACAAATACGGGGCCTCCCACCTCATCAAGCGTGCCGTTGAGGCGCAGCTGCTCTGTAACGGTGAGCATGTCAATGGGGCGCTGCGAAGCTCCAAGGTTCTGTATGGCCTCATATATCTTGCGGTTAGCCGGCTCGTAAAACGATTCCGGCTTCAATATGTCGCATACCGAGGTGTAGGCGTCTTTCTCAAGCATCAGCGCGCCGAGCACTGCCTCTTCAAGTTCGGTATCGCGCGGAGGGCGGCGTCCGCCAAAGTCATATAGCGGTCCTTTGGGCGCGCTGCGGCGCCCTGAGTTATTGTCCATGGTCAGTGATTTTATGCAAAAGTAATCATTTTTTCGTACTTTTGCCATATGATACTCTTCCCTAATGCCAAAATCAATATAGGCCTGTACATACCGCGCAGGCGCCCTGACGGATACCATGACATAGTTACTGCCATGATACCCATACCGTGGAGGGATATATTGGAGATAGTGCCGGCTCAGGGCTCCGACACTACACTGACGGTGAGCGGGCGCCATGTAGACTGCCCGGCAGAACGTAATCTGGTCATGAAAGCATACCGTGTTGTGGCCGAGGTGGCCGACATTCCGCCGGTGGACATATACCTGCGCAAGATTATACCGGACGGAGCCGGATTAGGTGGAGGGTCGGCTGATGCGGCATTCACCATAGTGGCGCTTGACCGTATGTTTGCCCTGTCATTAGGTTATGACTGCATGGAGCGCATAGCGGCCACCATAGGAGCTGACTGCCCGTTCTTTATCCGTAACCGCCCCGCACTGGCCACCGGAACGGGAACTACATTGGAGCCTATAGACTTGGATCTCAATGGCATGTATGTAGCCGTAGTGAAGCCGGGCGAGGGTGTAAGCACCGCACAGGCTTACGCCGGAGTGACGCCCTGCGGGCAAGCGCCCCCACTTGAGCGGCTGCTGGATAGGCCGATGCATACATGGCAAGGCTGCATAACCAACCACTTTGAAGATTCGGTGAGCCGCATATGTCCGGACATAGCTGTGGCCAAGAGGCGGCTTATAGAGGCAGGGGCTCTATACGCATCCATGTCAGGCTCCGGATCGGCTGTATATGGTCTGTTCAGCAGTGACATTTTGGCAGACTGCCTCAGCAGCATGTTTCCCGGCTATGACACACTGTACGCAGCCATATAGACTGAACGTTATCAGCCCATGTTTGTTATGTTTTTATACGCTGTAATGCCACCGCAAAGGTGACAGGAAGCATATTTGGCAAAGTTTTTGCTGTGAAATTCAAAAAAACAAGACAAAGATATGAGCAAGAATAATGATGCACGGATGAACGGGAAGTCAGAAAAGGATGCACCCGAAGTCCGCATGGACGATAGCGATGAAGTGGATGTGATGGACAGTGTCCCTGAAGCCGATGATGAAGAGGGATCGCCCGAGGTCGAGCTTCAGGCGGAGATGAACCAGATTGACACCCTGTGCCGACAGTTGGCAGAAGAGAAGGAGAAGGTAGAGAAGGAAAAGAAGGAATATCTCTTCCTGATGGCCGAATTTGACAACTACCGCAAGCGCACCGTCAAGGAGAAAGGCGACATAATACGTAATGCGGCCGAAAGCGCCATGAAGGGGCTGCTCCCCATAGTGGATGACTTTGAACGTGGCATAGAAGCCAACAAGAACGCCACTGACGTAGAGGCCGTAAAGGAGGGCATGGAGCTTATTTACAACAAACTGCTCAAATATTTGGAGCAGAACGGTGTAAAGCCTGCCGACACCACCGGCAAGCCCTTTGACCCTGACACACAGGAAGCCATAGCCATGGTACCGGCCACTGATGAAGCTCAGAAAGGTATGGTGATAGACACCCCCACCAAAGGCTACACTATTAACGACAAGGTGCTCCGCCATGCCAAGGTGGTGGTAGGACAGTAACGATAAAGGAATCCACCCATGGAAAAGAGAGATTATTACGAAGTGCTCGGGGTGTCAAAGACCGCTACCCCTGAGGAACTCAAGAAAGCTTACCGCAAGCTTGCCATAAAATACCACCCTGACAAGAACCCGGGCGACAAGGAAGCTGAAGAGAAGTTCAAGGAAGCCGCCGAGGCTTACGACGTGCTCAGTAACCCCGAGAAGCGTCAGAAGTATGACCAGTTCGGCCACAACATGGGGCCGCAGGGATTCCCCGGTGGCGGTGCCGGAGGCTTCTACTCATCCGGAGGAATGTCCATGGAGGATATATTTTCAGCCTTCGGCGACATATTCGGCGGGAGCTTCGATATGGGTGGATTTGCAAGTGCCGGTGGCGGACGCCCGCGTAAGCGTCAGCGTCGTGGCGATGACCTGCGCATAACCCTCAAACTCACCCTTGAGGAGATAGCCACCGGAGTGTCAAAGACTCTTAAACTCAAAGCCTTCGTAAAGGATGACCACTGCAACGGCACCGGCGCCAAGGATGGCAATTCCTTTACCACCTGCCCCACCTGTCAGGGTACGGGTACAGTACGCCGCGCACAGCAGACCATGTTTGGCATTCGCGAGAGCGCGGCCGTATGTCCGGAGTGTAACGGCGAGGGTCGTATTATAAAGGACAAGTGCCACTACTGCGGAGGATCAGGCGTGGAACACCGCGAACAGACTGTATCGTTCAACATACCCGCCGGCGTGGCCGATGGCATGACCCTCACCCTCAAGGGCAAGGGCAACGCGCCTATGCATGGCGGCGTGAACGGTGACCTGCTCATAGTTATAGAAGAAATAAAGCATCCGGAACTGATACGTGACGGCAATGACGTGATATACAATCTGATGCTTGACTTCCCCACAGCTGCGTTGGGAGGCTCCGTAGAGGTACCCACCATAGGCGGACGCGCCCGACTGAAGATAGCACCGGGTACTCAGCCGGGCAAGATTCTGCGTCTGCGCGGCAAGGGACTCCCCTCAACCGACGGCTATGGCACCGGCGATGAACTCGTGAACGTAATGGTGTACGTGCCTGAGAACCTCACCCCGGAGGACAAGGCTATAATGGAACAGCTGCGTGACCGTCCCGGCATGCAGGCTTCCGATGCTGAGAAAAAACGTATTTTCAGCAAGCTCCGTCACATATTCGACTGAGCCGGCTCTCACAATAAAGCCATACATCCGTGGCGCGCAGAACTATCCGATTTTGCGCGTCACGGATTTTTTCGTAAGTTTGCACTGAACAAAACCATTATTCACCATGAAGATTCTTTACACAGCGGCATTGCTGCTAATAGCCTCCTTGGCTTCGGGACTGTGCCGCGCACAGGTGCCCATAGTGCCCCTGCCGGTGTCCATGACCGCCAATCCGTCCGGACAGCAATTCAATACTGACCGTAAGCTCACCGCCAGCGTACAGGGCGGCGACAGCGTGCTCCGTATAGCACACACATTCTTTGACATGCTTCCGGGCAAGGTCACTGAGAAGACCAAGAATGCAGATATAACCTTTGCCGTAAACCCCGAGCTCGGACCTGAGGCTTACACCATTGATGTCACTCCCAAGAAACTTACAGTAAAGGCATCGCGCCCCGCCGGCTTCTTCTACGCCGTGCAGACTCTCTCTCAGGCCATGCAGCCTACCGGAGGCAAGAGCATACCGGCCATGGCCATAGCCGATGAACCCCGGTTCGGGTGGCGAGGATTCATGCTTGATGAAGGCCGCCACATATACGGCAAGGATGAGGTAAAGCGCATACTTGACCTCATGGCGCTGTACAAGCTCAACCGCTTCCACTGGCACTTGACCGAGGATCAGGGTTGGCGCATCGAAATCAAGAAATACCCCAAGCTCACCGAAGTAGGAGCGTGGCGTGACAGCGAAGTGCTCGGATGGGACACCATACAGCCCAAAAAACTTGACAAACCTTACGGGGGCTTCTACACTCAGGATGATATACGCGAGATAGTGGAATACGCCCGTGACCGCTTCATAGAGGTAATGCCCGAGATAGACATACCCGGCCATACACGCGCGGCAGTGGCAGCCTACCCCGAAATTCTGGCCTGCGACCCTGAAAATCCGCATGAAGTGTGGCTATGGCAAGGAGTGACGGATGATGTGATGAACGTGGCCAACCCCACCGCCGTACAGATGTCAAAGGACATTATAGATGAGCTGATACCCCTGTTCCCATTCGGCTACCTGCATCTTGGTGGCGATGAGTGCCCCACCACCAAGTGGAAGACCAACGAACAGTGTGTGGAACGCTTAAAGGAGATAGGGTCCGACAATTACCGCGACCTTCAGCTTGACTTTTACCGTCAGCTCCAGAACCACATAAACGCCAAGCCGGAATCGGAACAGCGCAAACTGGTGTTCTGGAACGAAGTGCTCCATGGAAATACCTCCATGCTTGACAATGATGACATAGTGATCATGGCATGGGTAGGCGCCGACAAGGCAGCCCTTGAAGCCGCATCGCGTGGACTGGAAACCATCCTTACCCCTCAGATACCCTATTACATAAACCGCAAGCAGTCAACTGACCCCGGCGAACCGCGCACTCAGGGTAGAGGCACCGAAACCGTAGAGGCCGTGTACAGCTATGTGCCCATGAACAATACGCCCGACAGCCTCAAGAGCAAGTACAAAGGCGTGCAGGCCAACTTCTGGAGTGAATACGTACCTACCGCCGAGCTGCTTGAATACCTTATCCTGCCCCGACTGGCAGCCGTATCGGAAGCCGCCTGGACTCCGCAAGAGAAGCGCAGCTACGACAGCTTCCTTGAGCGCATACGCGGCCACGAGCCCATATACCGTGCCCGAGGCTATAATTACGCCCCGCACGTAATGAAACGTTAAATTTGTGCATTATTGCTTAACAGCGTTCACACACAGTTGTTTAATACTCCCGGAATGTATACCTTTGCATTCCGGGATTTTTTGTATCCATGCATATCATGACACAGGCAAGACTACTCATAGCAGCCGTATCAGTGGCGGCACTAATTGCCTCCACGGCAGCATCCTGCAGCGGAGGTCGAAGCACAGGCACTGACACTGCCTCCGAAACCGACTCCACACTTACAGACACCGTAGCCTCAGGCCAGACGGACGTCCTGCCGCCGATGCTCCCTGACACAGCGTACTCATCAGTATCGTACCTCGACTATAAGGTGGAGCGGGCCGACACCACCACTGACGGCATCATCAACTGCACGGCCAATATGTATGCCTCCACACCCGGGGTGTTCACCTTCCGTGGCGGAGCCTACCGCGATGCCGACTTCCACGGCACCGTAAGCGGCACGCCATCGGAGATAACCGTTGACTGGGAATTTCACACCGCACAGGCACGCGCCTCGGAGAATTTCGGTTCATGGGGCGGCGGCTCAGGGTGGACAGGGCAGCCACTCTATGTGGAGTGGCCCGACAGCTGCATAAGGCGCTTCCGCAGCGCAGGTACGTTGACGCCTGATTTCAGCGCACATGAGATAATAGTCGGGTCGCTCGCAGGTAAGATCTATTTCATTGATTTCAACACAGGCAAATCTTCACGCCAACCCATAGATGTGACAAACCCCATTAAGGGCACCATATCCCTTGACCCCACGCTCAACGGCAACCTGTACGTGGGTCAGGGCATCCCGGTAGAGCGTCCGTTCGGGGCTCTGACCATTGACCTGTACCGTCATCAAGTAACGCATACCGTAGGCGAGGATCCCAAGGCTCCCCGTAGGTGGGGCGCCTACGACTCATCACCCCTGCGCGTAGGGCAGTTCCTTCTGCGCCCGGGCGAAAACGGCACACTGTACAAGTATCTCATCACTCCCGGAAGCCTGAAGCTTCACTCGGCACTGCGCTACACCACCCCTACCGGTGCGCCCGGCATGGAAGCGTCAATGAGCGCATATGCCAACTATGGCTACACTGCCGACAACCACGGCAACCTCATATGCACCAACCTCAACACCATGCGCCCCGTATGGGTGTACCGCATGGATGACGACACCGACTCATCGCCCGTGCTCATAGTGGAGGACGGACACCCCTACATATATACCGGCAGTGAAATTGACCGCCAGCAAGACGGCTACGCCAAGTATGTAAAGATTGACGGTCTTGACGGACATGCAGTATGGGAAAGTAAGCTTGAAGGGCGCCGTGCCGATGTAAACGGCAAGCACTTTGACGGCGGGTTCTACGCCACATCGCTTCCCGGAAGCGGCGACTGCTCCCACTTGATATTTATCAACATGGTGCGAAACCTTCACGGCCAGAACGGTGAGTTCATAGCTCTGGAGCGCACCACAGGCCGCGTAGTGTACGCCACGCTGCTCAAGTACTACGCATGGTCATCGCCCGTAGGATTCCTCAACGAGCAGGGGCAGATGTTCATACTCACAGCCGACTGTACAGGCAACGTCTACCTCATACGCGGCTCCGACGGTACCATACTCCACAGCCGCCACGTGGGCAACAACTTTGAGTCATCGCCCGTGGCTATAGGCAACAGTGTGGTGGTAGGCTCGCGAGGCAACACCATATATCGGCTCTCCATAAAATAATGACATTACATATACCAGTATGATGATGAAGAAAGCACTTTTGGCCGCAGTAGCGGCACTCCTGATAGGCCTCGGCGCACAGGCGCAGAAGCTCACATCCAACGTAGGCAAGGTGGCCGACGGTTACAACTTCTGGCTCTACACCCCTGATGCTTCACTTGACGATGAGGTGGAAGCCAAACCGCTGATTATATTCCTGCACGGTGCCAGTCTGTGCGGTAACGACCTTAACCGCGTGCGCCGCTACGGCACTATCGACGCTATAGAGAAAGGGCGCAAGCTTGACGCCTACGTCATAGCCCCACAGAACCCCGGAGGCTCGTGGAATCCTCAGCGCATTATGAACGTGGTGGACTATGTGACGGACAATCACAATGTGGACTATGACCGCATCTACGTAATGGGCATGAGCCTTGGAGGCTACGGCACCATTGACCTTACCGCGTCATATCCTGACCGCATAGCAGCAGCCATGGCATTTTGCGGCGGCGGCACAGTAAATGACCTGTCGGGGCTCAACGACGTACCGCTGTGGATAGTGCATGGAACAGCTGACCGTGCCGTCAACGTATCGCAGAGCGACCGTGTGGCACAGGCTCTTCATTCAGCTGCCGGAGGCGATGCTCCGCGACTGATCTATGACCGCATACCCGGCATGAACCACTCACAGCCCGCACGCCTGTTCTACCTACAGGAGAGCTATGACTGGCTTTTGGGCCATACACTCAAGGACAAGACTCGCAAGCCTCGCGAAACGTTTGCCATCAGCTCCGAGATGATGCGCTCGGCCTATTCTGACCTCAAGAGCTCAGGCTCATCAAAGTCCAAAAAACGTACAGC
>JAMPBB010000005.1 GCA_023666885.1 Muribaculaceae bacterium
GACGTGTGAGCATCGACTTGCGTGCTATGCCTATGAGCAGCGGGCGGTGAAACGCCTCAGGTATCAGCGGCATCTCGCGCATCAGCCGGTAGTTCTGCTCCATAGTCTTGGCAAACCCGAATCCGGGATCTATTATTACATCGCACGCTCCTGTCCTTTCAAGGGATTCAAGCCGGGCTGAAAGCTCGTCTATAACCCCGGCAGTCACTCCGTCAGGATAGTAGGTAAGCTGCTGCATGGTGCCAGGAGTACCACGCATGTGCATTAGTATGTACGGTACCTGAAGCCGCCCCACGGTTTCGGTCATTTCGGCATCAAGCAGCCCTCCGGATATGTCATTTATTATGTTGGCGCCCATGTGGGCTACGGCTTCAGCCGCTACTGCTGAGCGGAATGTGTCGACCGAAACGGGTATCTCCGGCGCTACGCTTCGCACGGCATCCAGCGCGTGGCATAGCCTGTCAGTTTCCTCAGCTATGCTTACATCACACGCTCCCGGGCGAGAGGAGTAGGCTCCTACGTCAATCATATCGGCTCCTTCGGCTATCATCTGCTCCACGCGTGCAGCTATAGCCGTGCGCTCCTGCGTGCGTGAGGATGCGTAAAATGAGTCAGGGGTGGCATTTATTATACCCATGACCTGCGGACGCTCTATATGCAGCAGGTGGCCGCGAATGCGGAGTGAGTATGGAGTGAAGGGTGTCATGTATGCTGATGCTTTGCACGGCGAAGTTAGCATAAATACCTCGTAAATGCAAATACGCTGATTTCAGATGAGTCCTATGCAGTTAAGCAATACGAGCCCAATGCCTATAGGGGCTATCCACCGCAGGCAGAACACCATCAGTCCCATGGCCCTGAACCGGAAGTCGCCGCCGTTTGTCAGCTCGCGGCGTATGATGTCAGGATTCAGTTTCCACCCTACGAATATGGATATTACCATGCCGCCTATGGGCAGCATAAGGTCTGATGACACATAGTTGAACAGGTCAAATACCGTCAGTCCGCATATGGTGAATCCGCTCATGCATCCGAAACTCAGGCAGCAGAGCGAATTGAATACCACGGCTATACCCGTTGACAGCAGAGTGGCGTTGCGGCGTGACATGTGTCTTTCTTCCATAAAGAAGCTTATGGATATCTCGCTCATGGATATGGTGGAGGTTATGGACGCTACCATAAGCAGGAAGAAGAAAAGCGCTGACCACACCGCTCCGGCAGGGAGCTGATGGAATATGGCAGGAAGTACCTCGAATACCAGCGTGGGTCCCTCAGAGGGCGACATACCGAAGCTGAACACTGCCGGGAATATTATGACGGCTGCCAGGAGGGCCACAAGCGTGTCAAGGAGTGCCGATGCCGTAGCTGTGCGCCCCAGGCGGGTGGACGGCGAAAAGTATGAGCCGTAAGTCATCATGCATCCTAAACCTATGCTGAGTGAGAAGAAAGCCTGCCCCATGGCTCCGAGCAGTACCTGAGGGGTTATCTGTGAGAAGTCAGGCTGAAATATGAAGCGCAGTCCGTCAGCCGCGCCGGGCAGTGTGAGCGAATTGATGCAGAATATCACCAAAAGCAGGAAGAGCACCGGCATAAGCAGGTTGGATATCCGTTCTATGCCCTTGGCCACGCCACGCAGCAGGACTACCATATTGGTCCCCAAAAATAAAAGTGTCCATATCAGCGGGCGGACATTGCCTCCGCTAAAGGCGGCAAACTCCTGATGATAGGCTTCGGCTGACGGGAGCCGGAGCTGTCCTGTGACAGAGCTGAAAAAATATTCGGCGGTCCATCCGGCCACCACGGAATAGAAGCTCAGTATCATGAGCGATGCTACTATACCGGCATAACCGCTGAGATACCATGGGCGCCCGGGTGCAAACTTTTTGAAGGCGCGTAACTCATTGCTGCGTGATGCTCTGCCCATAATGAATTCGGCACACATTACCGGTATGCCAAGTATGGCTATGAAGAACAGGTAGCAGAGTATGAATGCTCCTCCACCGTGATTGCCCGCTTCGTAGGGAAATCGCCAGATATTGCCAAGCCCCACGGCTGATCCGGCTGCTGCCGCAATAGCTCCTATACGGGTGGCAAACCGTGCCCGAGGCTGTGTGTGATGATGATGGTCTGTCTTTTTCATTGTCATAATGTTTCATCCCTGTGGCTCCTGACAGGTACGGGTGCAGGAGCTTTATGCCGGGATGTCTTGGATGTCTTTTTCTTTTTGGATTTTTTAGCGGTGGTACCTATATGTACGGTATCAGCTGCATGGCCGTGAGTTGTAATGTCTGGACTTTCTGACACGCTTGTAGCTGACAGTGTGGCCTCCGGGTCTGACCGGAATGCTCCTCCAATAGCGGCACATGCTATGGCGGAGGCGGTGATGATGACGGCAGCCGCTATGGCGCCTTTACGTTCGGCTGATGTATGGCGCGGTATCATAGGAAGCTTGACAGAAGCACCATGGCTATGAGTACCGGTGCCACGTAGCGTATCAGGAACATTATCAGCCCTACGGTGCGTGTGCGTATGGTGCCACGGTTTGACATTTGATTATAGAGCAATCCTTTTGGAGCGAACCACCCTATGTATATACACAGCCCGAGCGAGGCAACAGGCAGCATTATATTGGTGGCCACAGTGTCAAGAAAATCAAATATGGTAAGGCCGCATATGGTAATATCGGACAGTGGGCCTTGTGACAGTGAGCACAGTGAGCTGAATGCTATAAGTGGCAGGAGCACTATCATGCATGCGTACACACGACGTATTTTGAACCGATCCATTATGAATGACACGGACACTTCTGCTATGGATATGGTGGATGTGAGTGCCGCTACGGTAAGGAGCAGGAAAAACAGTACCGACCACAGCTGCGTACCGGGCATCCGGGCAAATACTTCCGGGAGGGTTATGAACACCAGTGTGGCTCCTTTCAGCCCTTCGCCCTGAAGCCCGAACGATGTCACCGCCGGAAATATCACTATGCCCATAAGTACTGCCACTGCCAGATCCAGAACGGATACGGTTATAGCTGTGCGCCCGAGGCGTGTACCGGACGGATAGTAGGCGGCATATGTTATGAGTATTCCCATGCCTAAGCTGAGGGAAAAGAATGCTTGCCCGAGCGCATTAAGCACCGTAGAGGCCGTTATTTTGGAGAAATCCGGATTGAGGAAGAATCGCAGGCCTCCTACAGCATCGGGGAGCGTGAGCGAAAAGCATGCAAAGAGTATGAGTATGAGGAAAAGCAGGGGCATGAGTATATTCGACAGCCGCTCTATGCCTTTCTGTACTCCTATCATGAGCACTACAAGGTTTATGCCTATCATTATATAGGTGTTGATGAGCGGATCCCATGTGCCGCCTATATATTGCTGCATCTTGGCAGTGAAGGCCGTGGAACCGGCATCGTATAAAGCACCGGTGGCTGACTGCCACATGTATTCGAATGTCCATCCGGCCACTACCATATAAAAACATAGTATAAGATAGCTTGCCAAGACTCCGATAGCCCCCACGGCCCACCATGGGCGGGCGGCTCCGAGATTCTTGAATGCGCCTACGGCATCGCTACGGCCGGCGCGGCCAAGAGCGAACTCGCTTATCATTACGGGTATGCCCAGAATGAACACACAGGCTATGTATAGAATGAGGAATGCGGCCCCGCCATTGGCCTGAGTTTCGGCCGGGAAGCGCCATACATTGCCCAACCCCACGGCTGAACCTACGGTGGCGGCTACAAGACCTATTTTAGAGGCGAATCGTACTTTTTTTGCCATATTGAAATCTTAAAACCTTGTATAACTCGTAAAATGTAGCAAAAATAATGAAAATAATAATAATTTCGTACTTTCATACGCATTTTGCATAATAATTGTTCACTCCGGTACATGCTTACAACAAAACAGGCGTATGAAACGTTAATTTTGTAAAATTCACATTTATGCAGATTAACTCCACTATACTTGACACTATAGGTGATACCCCTATGGTGAGAATTAACCGGATAAATCCTAATCCGGACGTAAATATATACGCCAAGCTTGAGGGGTTCAATCCATCAGGCTCCATAAAGGATCGTATAGCCATGCAGATGGTTGAGGTGGCTGAACGCTCCGGCGAATTAAAGCCGGGACAGACTATAATAGAGGCTACCTCGGGCAATACCGGCATAGGACTTGCCATGGTAGGATTGGTTAAAGGTTATCCTGTGGAGATAGTTATGAGCGAAGGCGTGTCAGTGGAGCGGCGCAAGATTCTGCGGGCTATGGGTGCTACCATAGTCCTTACCCCGGCCGAGCTTGGCACTGACGGAGCCATAACCCGTGCGCGTGAGCTCGTGGCTGAGAACCCCGGGAAATATTATATGCCGGATCAGTTTGCGAATGCAGCCAACTATATGGTGCATTTCCGGCGAACGGCTGCCGAGATATGGAGCCAGACCGGGGGCGAGATTGATTATTTGGTTTCATCGATAGGCACATCCGGTACCATTATGGGGCTGTCAAGATTTCTGCGGGCATTGAAGCCTGACATCAAGTTGATATGTGCATACCCTGAGAAAGGGCATTATATCCAGGGACTCAAGAATATGGAGGAGGCTATAGTGCCGGCCATATATGATCCGGAGCAGATAGATGTGCAGGAGCTGATACACACTCCCGAGGCGTTTAGTATGGCCCGCAGGCTGATGAGCGAGGAGGGCATACTGGCCGGGATGAGTTCGGGCGCGGCAATGCTGGCTGCGGTGCGTACGGCGGAGCGTATAGATAGTGGTAATATAGTGGTGATATTGCCTGACCGGGCGGAGAAATATCTTTCTACCGAATTGTTTGCGCCGTTTACCTGAAGTTAGTTATAGAAGTTAGTTATAAAAGCATCCCCATGGAACCGATTCCGTGGGGATGTCTTGTCATAGGCATGTATCATCTCATTGACTCCAATGCCCGGGGGAGCACTTCGCTGAGAGTGGGATGGGCATGGATGGTGGTGAGCAAGTCGGCGGCAGTGAGGCCGTGGGCAATGGCCAATGCCGGTTCGGCTATGAGGTCAGCTGCATGTGGGCCGCATATGTGGCATGCTATTATGCGTGCCCCGTCACGCATGGCTATCACTTTTATAAGCCCGTCTGTTTCCCCCATGGCAACGGCTTTGCCGTTGGCACGGAATGTGGCTTGCCCTGTGATTATGTCAAGTCCGGTATTGCGGCACTGCTCCTCAGTGGGACCGGCCATGGCACATTCGGGATATGTGAACACGGCTGACGGTATTACATCAAGGTTCATCGGGTGGCCTATGGCTACACGCCCCTGTGCTTCGGCGGCATGTGCCAACATACAGCGTCCGTTGACATCGCCTACGGCGTATATGCCCGGAATGGAGGTGCGCATGGAGCTGTCCACTTCTATGAATCCGCGTCGGTCAAGTGTTACCCCAAGTTCGGTAAGGCCGGCCGGCAATACGGGGCGCCGCCCTACAGCCATGAGCACTGCGTCAGCATCTATGGCTGATGTGCGTCCCTTTGACTCGTACTCTACTGTGAGCCCCGGATGTATGGCTTTTACTGTGGCAGAGGTGATGATGTTTATGCCCCGACGCTTTAGAATGGTACGCAAGCGTTTGGCTATATCTGCGTCAAGCGGAGGAAGTATCTCCCGGCAGTATTCCACTACGGTAGTCTTTACGCCGAGAGCGGACAGAATGGAGGCAAATTCCATTCCTATCACACCGGCTCCTGTTATTACTATGGACTCTGGCAGCGTAGTGGTGTTCAGAAGGGCATCGCTGTCAATGGCGAGTTCCGCGCCCGGTATGTCAAGTGTGGCGGGGCGTGAGCCGGTAGCCACAATTATTTGGGGCGCGGTGTATTCGGTGCCGTTGATCTCTACTGTAGAAGGTGACGTGAATGATGCTTCACCGTGTATTATGGTCACGTCCTTAAGAGTCATTTCCACACCCTCACGCAGCTGAGCCACTATGCCAGCCTTACGCTGCATGGCGGCTGCGAAATCGATTGAGGGAACTTCCGGGGCTATGAGCCCTTCCTTGGCAGCCTGTACCATTTGTAGGGCTATTGTAGCTGTATGGCACAGAGCCTTAGTGGGTATGCATCCACGATTCAAGCATGTGCCTCCGAGTTCGGCACGCTCGCAAATCATCACTTTCATGCCAGAGGCAGCCGCGGTGGCGGCTGTAGAGTAGCCGCCGGGACCGCTGCCTATTATAATAAGGTCATAGGATTCCATTATTTTCCGAGTTCAAAGTAGGTTACCACCGGATTCAGGGCGGCAGCCGTGTCATCAGGATGCCTTACGGGAGTGCAGTGCGGTGCGTTCTTTACCGTATCAGGGTCAGTAGCTGCCTCGTGGGCTATGGAGCGCATTACTTCTATGAAGCTGTCAAGGGTGTCCTTGCTTTCAGTTTCAGTGGGCTCTATCATGAGCGATTCATGGAAGAGCAGCGGGAAGTATATGGTAGGAGCGTGGAATCCGTGGTCAAGCAGGCTCTTGGCTATGTTGAGGGTGGTGACACCGGTACTCTTGTCGGCCAGTCCGTCAAATACGAATTCATGTTTGCACACGCGGTCTATGGGTAGCCGATAAAGGTGGCGCAGCGAGTCCTTAATGTAATTGGCGTTGAGAGTGGCCAGCGGGCCTGCCATCATAAGCCCGTCACTTCCTAATGACAGGATATATGTCAGAGCGCGGAGCTGCACGGCGAAGTTGCCTAATGTGGCACTTATGTTGCCTAATGAATCGGGCGATGAGGTGAGGCCGAATGTCCCGTCAGCTTTCTTGACCACTCTGGGGTTAGGCAGAAATTGCTCAAGTCCGGCACGGACTCCTACAGGGCCAGACCCCGGGCCGCCTCCTCCATGTGGGGTGGAGAATGTCTTATGCAGGTTTATGTGCATTACGTCAAATCCCATATCGCCGGGGCGTGCTATGCCGAGAAGCGGGTTGAGGTTAGCTCCGTCATAGTACATGAGAGCGCCTGCTCGGTGTGCCATGTCGGCTATCCGTGGAATATCGTGTTCGAATATACCGGCAGTGTTGGGGTTGGTCATCATTACGGCGGCTACGGTGTCATCAAGGAGCAGGCTGAGCGCTTCAGTGTCAACCGTGCCGTCAGGGAGGCTTTTCACTTCCACTACTTGAAGACCGGCCACGGCTGCCGATGCGGGATTGGTGCCATGGGCTGAATCCGGTACTATCACTTTAGTACGGCGTGTGTCGCCACGGCTGTCGTGGTAGGCGCGTATCACCATAAGTCCGGTAAGCTCGCCGTGTGCTCCTGCAAATGGATTCAGTGTGAACTCGCTCATACCGCCTATCTCCGCAAGTGCACGGTTCAAGGTGTAGTATGCCTCCAGAGCTCCCTGCACAGTGCTTTCAGGCTGGTATGGGTGCAGTGATGCCATGGAGGGGAGTGCGGCTATCTCCTCGTTGATCTTAGGATTGTACTTCATGGTACATGACCCGAGCGGATAGAATCCGGTATCAACGCCGAAATTGTTTGTACTCAGATTTGTGTAGTGCCTTGCTATGGTAGGCTCATCTACTTCGGGCAGCTGTGGCGGAGTGTCACGCAGCAACTGTGAGGGTAGTTCGGCAGTGGAGCCGGGGCATCTGTTGTCAGGTATGGCGTAGGCCCGGCGCCCTTTGCGTGAAAGGTCAAATATGAGGTGGCTGTAAAATTCTCTGTTCATGTGGCTGGTTTACTTTTTGGGGCTTGAGGCCACGAGTTTGACAAGTAGATCCATGTCGGCCGGAGTCTGCATCTCGGTTACGGCTATAAGCATACGGTCCGGAGCTATCTTTACGCCCGGGAGAATACCTTGAGCCACGCCGGCAGCAATGAGGTCATCTACATCAGTGTGAACGGTCATTACAAATTCGTTCAGGAACGGGCTGTCAGGCCATGTGGGCTCCATTACACCGGTGGCAGTGAGCCGGTCGCGCAGGGTATGGGCTCCGGCATAGCTCTGTTCGCATATGCTTTTGAGTCCGTCCGGACCCATTACCGATAGATAGATGGTGGCGTATAGTGCCATCAGACCTTGATTGGAGCAGATGTTGCTCGTGGCCTTGTCGCGGCGTATGTGCTGTTCGCGGGCTTGCAGGGTTAGCACAAATACACGCTTGCCGTCGGCATCGGTGGTAGCACCCACTATGCGTCCGGGCAGCTTGCGTATGAGAGCCTTTTTGCAGCATATAAACCCAAGATACGGGCCTCCGTAGCTAAGCGGCATGCCGAGTGACTGGCCATCGCCCGTGGCTATGTCGGCGCCCCAGCTTCCGGGTGAGCGTATGGCTCCAAGGGCTGACGGTATGGTGTGCATTATCAGCAGGGCTTTTGCCTGATGGCACATTTCGGCCACACCGGTGTAGTCCTCGAGTATGCCGTAGAAATTGGGTGTAGCCAATATTACTCCGGCCACATCGCCTTGGGCTAATTTTGCTTCAAGGTCAATGCGTGAGGTGGTGCCTGCGGCGGTATCCTCGGCTATGGTGTCAGTGACTATGCCATGATAACGCGCATAGGTGTCAATGACACGGCGCACGGCCGGACTTAGGGTGGCAGAGATGAGCACGCGGCGGCGCTTGCGGGCGTGAGCCACGGCCATCATCATGGCCTCGGCTGTGGCAGTAGTGCCGTCGTACATGGATGCGTTTGACACATCCATGCCCGTAAGTGTAGCCATCATGCTCTGGTACTCGAATATGTACTGAAGAGTGCCTTGCGATATTTCGGGCTGGTATGGTGTGTAAGCGGTGAGAAATTCGGAGCGGCTGATCAGCGACTGCACTATGGCCGGCTGGTAATGGTCATAGTAACCTGCGCCGGCGAAGCATGTGAGAGTACGGTTGCGCGCACCGAGCGCGTGGAAATAGTCGCGGATCTCCTTCTCGCTCATCTGCTGAGGCAGGTCATAGCCTTGAGTGAGCCGTAGCTCGGCGGGTACATCGGCGTACAGGTCATCCAACGTAGCCACGCCGCAGCGCTGTAGCATCAAGTCTATTTCCTCACGGGTATGGGGAAAATAACGGTGGGTCATATCAGGAGGCGGATGTAGTATGTGCTTAGTGATTGTTCCGGCAGAATTCAGCGTAAGCCTCAGCCGTCATGAGGGCGTCAAGCTCTGAAGGATCGGTCATTTCCACTTTTATTATCCAGTTGGCCATGGGATCCTGGTTGAGCAGACGGGGGGTGTCTATAAGATGCTCGTTTATTTCCACTACCGCTCCGCTTACGGGTGCTATAAGGTCCGATGCAGCCTTTACGCTCTCCACTGCTCCGAAGTCTTCGCCGGCGGCTATGTCATCGCCTGTCTCGGGCATGTCCACGTATACTATGTTGCCAAGAGCCTTCTGAGCGTAATCAGATATTCCTATATAGGCTATGTTTCCGTCTATGCGTACGTACTCGTGAGTCTGTGAGTAAAGTATTGTTTCCATATGGGTGTGAATTTTTGGGGTTGATGTTATGTGGTGATTATTTTTTGTAGCTTTTCTTATAGAATTTTTTCGGCACTACCGTAGCCGGATATGTGCGGCGGCGTATCTGTATGAGCAGTGGCGTGCCCTTGGCGGCTACTGATGCGTCAACGAGAGCCATGGCTACGCTACGGTCCGTTGACGGTGAGCGATATCCGGTGGTGACGGTGCCTACCTGCTTCCCGGTGGTGTCAAGGACCGGGTATCCTGCACGGGGTATGGCTTTGTCGGCCATTTCAAGCCCCACCACACGGCGTGCCGGACCTTCGGCTTTCTGCTGGGCTACGGCATCGCGGCCTATGAAGGTACCCTCCTTGTCAAGTTTTACAAACATTGACAGGCCGGATTCTATGGGGCTTATGTCATCGGCCAATTCGTGGCCATAGAGTGGCAGGCCTACCTCAAAGCGAAGCGTGTCACGGCATCCGAGTCCGCAGGGGCAAGCGCGCCCACTTTCCATCAGACGGTCCCATAGGGCTACAGTGGTGGCGTGGTCAGCGTATATCTCGAATCCGTCCTCGCCGGTGTAGCCTGTGCGGCTTACGAGTATGTGTGCTCCGTCAAGCAGTGCCTCGCGGAAGGTATAGAATGCAAGGTCAGCACACGGTATGCCGAGTACCTGTCCCATCACGGCTTCGGCTTCAGGGCCTTGTACAGCCAGCTCGCCCAGTACCGGGCTGAGGTCATTTATCTCTACATTGAAGCCTTCGGAACACTGACGTATCCACCGGATGTCCTTGTCAATATTGGAAGCGTTTATTACCAACAGAAAGCTGTCGGCAGCACGCCGATAGACCAGCAGGTCATCGACAGTGCCTCCGTCAGGATGGAGCATCATGCCGTAGAATATCTTGCCATCGGGTGCGCCGTATATGTCATTGGTGAATATGTGACTGACAAAACGTTCGGCATCGGGGCCTGAAATGTTTACTTCGCCCATATGGGATACGTCAAACACTCCGCATGCAGAGCGTACGGCATTGTGTTCTTCAGTAATACCTTGGTACTGTATAGGCATGTCAAATCCGCCGAAGGGGCTCATCTGTGCTCCAAGAGCCGTGTGGCGGTCATGGAGGCATGTTTTCTTGATTTCTTCACTCATGGTATATGCAGGATATGAAAAATGGGTTTAACTTATTATCAGATCAGTAAGTGAGGCAGCGGTCAGGCCGGGAATTGTCAGTTCGGGGCGTGTGTGCCGCAATGCGTGGCTTATGCCCTGACGTGTGTAAGGCGCTCCGCGCAGATGGCTGAGCAGCGTAGTGTCAATGTCAGCGCATATGAAAAAATCACCGGTGAGGTCTATGTGCTCTATGTGTCCGTCGGCAAGTTCTATGGCTGCATTGAACTCTCCGGCACCGGGTATCACCGCATGGCGGCTGAGTGTGCCGTGGCCGCTACGGCGATATATCCATTGCGGAGAGTAGTATGGGAGCGAAAGCTCTTCTATGGCGCTGACATCGGCCTGTGTGAGCGTTATTTCCGAAGTGCACATATGCCGTAGTGCGTAGTCCATAAACTGCTCTATGGTCATGGATATGTGGCGGCTCAGTGTGGTGATACGGCTGCTTACAGAGGCTACGCCTTTGCTGTCAAGCTTGGAGCGTGAAGGCGTGATGGCCGAGGCCATATGTGCAAGGTCAGTGTCATAAAGCATGGTGCCGTGTACTATGCTGTGGCCGCCGGGTAGGTGATAGAAGGCGTTGCCTGACACTTTGCGGCCGCATATGAGTATGTCATTGCGGCCGGTAGCTTCGGCCTCAAGTCCTAAGGATTGGAGCATTGCAGCCACGGCATGTGTATATTTGCTGAATGTCTGTGCTACAGGGTCAGTGCCTGACTCTATATAGGAGAACATGATGTTTGACATATCAGCGTACACACATCCGCCCCCACTGCGCCTACGGTACACTTCTATGCCGTGAGCGGAGCAGTATTCAAGATTCACCTCGCGGTCTATCACCTGATTCCGTCCGAATATTACGGTAGGTTCCACTCTCCACATGAAGAAGTAAGAGCTGTCAGCAGGGAGCATACGTGCGGCATATTCTTCCATTGCCAGATAGAATGGAAGTTTCCTCGGGATGAGCGGCTGCGGCAGACGTATATGTTTCATGGCACTGTTTTACAGCAGGGAACGAAATCCCTGTACTTCAAGGGCAAAAATAATAAAACATTGGATATTCCACAATAATATGCCATAAAAATAATATTTTGTATTTTATTGACACTTATATGCATAGACTGTATGGGTTCATACTTTAGAAAGTTTTATGGGATTTGCTCAGGCGTTGGACGGATAATTTGGGGCGTTCGCTGATAAATGGTGACAGAGCACACATTTTTATGGTATATTTGCATACGGTATAATATAAGGCGATGAATAACAATAAGCGATTGGAGGCTTTGATATATGCATGCCTGTGGATGCTGGCGCTGACAATGATGCTTCTTGACGTGATAAGGGAAAGGAGCTATACATCGTTGCCGCTTCTTGACATGCAGGCCGTATGCAAAGTAATGATAGGCATAGTGCCCTTCATGGCACTTTTTGCCATAAACAATTTTTGGCTTATACCTCGCTATCTTAAGAGCGGCCGTTATGGAATATACTTCCTGTCAGTGGTAGTGCTCGTGGCGGTAATATGGATATGGCAGTCATTCATATTCATAGAGGTGGCCGAGTCCTCCGGGCACTCCGTGTACCATGGACCGCCGCACAATGGCCCGCATCCGCTCTTGCCGCTGCCATTGTTTCTTAATGTGATATATGATTTGCTCATTGTAGGTGTGAATCTTGCCATATCGTTGATGTTCCAGCATTTCGATGACCGGCTCGAGCAGGAACGGCTCATGAAGGAGAATGCCGAGAACCGTCTGTCTTACCTGAAAGCGCAGATTAATCCCCACTTCTATATGAACATGCTTAACAATATCCATGGCATGATAGAGATAGATCCTGTCAAGGCCCAGGATATGGTAATAGATATGTCCGGGCTGATGCGATACATGCTGTATGACAGTTCACGCCCGGAGATAGAGCTGTCAGCTGAAGTGGGATTCATACGTAATTATCTGGCTCTGATGCGTGAACGCTATCCGGAGGATGCTGTGGCCATATCATTGCAGCTGCCTCCGGCCGAGGCTACGGCAGGTATCAATGTACCTCCGCTACTGTTCTTGGTGTTCATAGAAAATGCCTTCAAACATGGTATAAGCTATAGCGGGGGTGCATTCGTGTCAGTATCGCTCACCGTGGGTGGCGGAATGATAGAGTTCTGCTGTATGAACAGCGTAAATACGCCCGATACTCCCGGCACCGGCCATGGCATAGGCCTGGACAATGTGAAGAAACGCATGGATATAATATATGAGGATCGCTACAGGCTGGATATTGAGCCGGGGCAAGAAGTATATTCCGTAAACTTGACTCTGCCATATGAAACTAAGGACGCTGATAATAGATGATGAGCCTATAGCTCTGGAGAAGTTGCGCAAATATGTGGAGAAAGTGCCTTTCCTCACACTGGTAGGTGCATGCCGCAATGGCCTTGAAGCCACGGCTCTGATGGCGGCTGAAAGCGTTGACGTGGTGTTTACTGACATTAATATGCCTGATATGAGCGGGCTTGACTTCATAGGCTCGCTTACCACACCGCCGCTTGTAGTGTTCATTACGGCTTATGCCAATTATGCCGTGGACAGCTATCGGTTTTCGGCGGTGGACTATCTGTTGAAACCCTATGGATTTGCCGACTTTCAGAGAGCTGCCAACAAGGTGCTGGAGCAGTACACGCTGCGCTCGGCGCGTACCGCCGGTGTGCCGCCGGCCGAAGGTTCTCTCTTCATCAAGACGGACTATCGTTACATACGCGTGCCATTGAGCGATATCCGCTATATAAAGGGCTACGGTGAATATCTTCAGATTTATACCAAGTCAGCGGCATCCCCACTGCTCACACTCAGTTCGTTCAATGCCATAAAAGAGCGCCTTGCACCATGCTTCATTCAGGTTCACCGCTCATATATAGTGAATATGGAGTGTGTGCGGAGCATAGAGAAAGGGCGTATCATAATGGATGCCGACACATACATACCTATAGGCGATAGCTACAAAGCCTCATTTCAGGAATACCTGATGACGCATTCTGTGGGTGCCACCCAAAAGAAATGACCTGTTCGTGGGACAAAAGGTCCGGTTCATTGAACAAATTTGCCGCACACCTAATTTATAGGTTACATTTGCTTATGTAATAACACCCCGTATGAAAACAGGAATAGTCATAACAGCATCTATCATCGCACTGATGTGTGGCACAGCCGTAGCATCAGATACAGTGTGGAGCTATGCCGAATGTGTGGACTACGCCAGGACACACAACATATCCCTGCAGAAACTGCGCCTGAATGAACAGACGTCAGAATATAACCTGGAGGAAGCGCAGGCACAGTGGCAACCCACACTCGATTTCAGCACCACACATGGATTTGCCAATTCCCCTTGGAGCAACGGCAACAAGAACACCTATAACGGACAGATAGGCCTCAACGCCGGATGGACCGTATGGAACGGAGGCGAGCGCGAAAAGAACATAGAGCGTAACAAGCTGAACATTCAGATAAGCCGCCTTGATACGGAGGATGCGCTGCGCACACTTGAAACGGATCTGCTGCAAGTGTACCTCAATATTCTTTATGCACGCGAGGCCATAGCTATATACAGCGAGGCTGCCAACCTGAGCGAGGCGCAGACCGAGCGCATGCGTCAGCTCATGGAGAGCGGCAAAGCTTCACGTGTGGACTACGCACAGCTTAAGGCACAGCATGAGCAGGATGTTTACAATATGGTCAACGCTCAGGGCACGTACGATGCGCGCCGTATGGAGCTGAAAAAGCTGCTTGAACTGGGTATAGACACCACCATAACGCTTGCCGATGTGGAGATTACCGCGCAGCAAGTCATGGCATCACTGCCTCCTATAGATGAAAGCTACCGTATGGCCGTGGCCACTGACCTGAGGCTCAAAGGGCTGCAACTGGAAGAGGACGGTGCCGGCATAGATATTGACATAGCTAAAGCATCGGGGCGCCCGAAAGTGTCGCTCAATGCCGGAGTAGGTACAGGCTACTATGCTCCCGGCGGAGCATTCGGTACACAGCTCAAACAGGCATGGAGTGAGAATATAGGACTGACACTGTCCATACCCATACTTGACAATAAGCGCACGCGCACAGCCGTGGGCCGTGCAAAGATTCAGCAGCTCAATGCACGCCTTGATGCCGATCAGCGCTACACCGAACTGGCACAGGCTGTGGAGAACTGGTATATCGATACCCGCTCGGCACAGAGCCGATACACGGCAGCCGTGCAGCAGCTGGAGTCGGCCAAGGCCAGCAGCGAACTTACCAACGAACAGTTTGTGGTAGGCCTAATCAATCCCGTAGAGCTTATGACGGCCCACAATAACCTTGTGGAGGCACGTCAGGCATTGCTGCAAGCCAGATATATGGCTCTGCTCGGGCAGAAAATGATAGAGTATTACAGAACATCAACAGTATCCCTATGAATAAATTGACAACCGCCGGTTTCACTCTTGCCATCCTCCTGTCGCTGAGCGCATGCAGCAAGGAAACCAAAGTGAAGCTTGACACCGTGAAAGTGGAGAAAGGTGAACTCACCGAAACAGTCACCGCCACCGGTACCGTAGAATCCGTGACCCAGGTAGATGTAGGTACGCAGGTTACGGGTATTATTGACAAACTCTATGCTGACTTCAACTCTATAGTAAAGAAAGGTGAGCTGATAGCCGAAATAGAGAAGACCGTGCTTGAAAGTGACTATAAAAGCGCCGAGGCTAACGTGGCGTCAGCCAAATACACATATGAGTATAACCGCGCCAACTATGAACGTGACCGCAAGCTGCATGACAAACAGCTTATAAGCGACTATGAGTTCCAGACCTCGCAGAAGGACTATGAAGTGTCAAAAGCCGCTTATGACAAGGCCGTGGCCGATCGTGTGCGTGCAGCCAAAAACCTGAACTATGCTGAAATATACTCGCCTATTGACGGTATAGTGATTTCAAGAGAGGTGGAAGTGGGTCAGACAGTGGTGTCAAGCATGAATGTGGCCAACCTGTACACTATAGCTGACCTTGACAACATGCAGATAGTAGGCAATGTGGATGAGGCTGATATAGGTCAGGTCAAGGTAGGTCAGAAAGTGAAATTCTCGGTTGATGCCTATCCTGAAGATATATTTGAAGGCACGGTGACGCAGGTGCGTCTGTCGCCCACCACGGAAAGCAATGTTGTGACCTATGAAGTGATAGTGGGTACGTCCAATCCTGACCACAAGCTCATTCCCGGGCTGACGGCCAATCTGACCATATACACGCTCAGCGAATCAGGCGCTTTACTTCTTCCTGCCAATGCTTTCACATTTGAGCCGGAGGATTATCCGCAGGCCAAGAATCTGCCGCAGGCGGGTGCCGCAATCCCTAAAAACAAACTTGCTGCCGATGAAAGGGCCATATGGATAGTCAAGGGTGATTCACTTGTAAATAAAGTGGTGAAGATAGGTACTACCAATGGCATAAAGACAAGTATACTTGGCGGCCTTGCTGACGGCGACTTGGTGGCCGTAGGATATGACTCTTCCTCAGCGGCCATGCCGGCCGACGGCGGGTCAGACAAGCAAAGTCCCTTCGCCCCACAGCCCCCGGGCAAGAACAAAAAGAAGTAAGCGGTAATGAGTACTGACAAGAAAGAAATAATACGCGTGGATTACCTCCGGCGTGAATTCATAGTGGGAGGTGAGAAGGTCAAGGCACTCAGAGGCGTTTCGTTCACCATACATGAAGGGGAATTTGTAACCATAATGGGTGCCTCCGGTTCAGGAAAGTCAACGCTGCTCAATCTGCTCGGATGCCTTGATACACCCACCTCCGGCGTGTACGAGCTTGACGGGGTGTCAGTGCAGTCCATGAGCAAGAATCAGCGTGCGGTGACACGTAACCGCAAGATAGGGTTCGTGTTTCAGAACTATAACCTCCTGCCCAAGACCACTGCCATAGAGAATGTGGAACTGCCCTTGCTGTATAACTCATCGGTAAGCTCGAAAGAAAGGCACGAGCGGGCTATAAAGTCGCTTGAGGCGGTAGGGCTAAAGGACCGTATATATCACAAAAGCAATCAGATGTCAGGCGGTCAGCAGCAGCGAGTAGCCATAGCCCGAGCGTTGGTAAATGATCCGGTTATAATACTGGCCGATGAAGCCACCGGTAATCTTGATACCCGTACGTCATTCAGCATACTCACGCTGTTTCAAGAGCTTCACCGCCGTGGGCGCACCATAATATTCGTGACACACAATCCTGAGCTGTCCGATTATTCATCGCGCAACATAGTGCTGCGTGACGGCAAAGTGATTTCCGATACTTACAATGATAACCCGAAGTCGGCTCGCGAAGCCCTTGAGGCACTTCCTAAAGAAAATGACTGATGAAATTTGCCAATCTTCTAAAAATAGCACTCAAGGCACTCAACAACAATAAGCTGAGATGCTTCCTCACCATGCTCGGTATCATTATAGGTGTGGCATCCGTCATAACTATGCTTGCCATAGGACAAGGCTCCAAAAACAGCATCAAGGAGCAGATATCCGAAATGGGGTCGAATATGATAATGGTGCATCCGGGCAACATGCAGCGTGGCGGCGTAAGGCAGAGTGCTGATGACATGCAGACACTTGAGGTGGCCGATTATGAAGCACTTCGGTCGGTGCCCGGTGTGGCTGCCATATCGCCGTCCGTAAATTCCGGCGGACAGCTTGTGAACGGTAACAATAACTATCCCTCCACCATATACGGTATAACGCCTGACTATCTGGATATACGTAAGCTGAAAGTCAAGGACGGCTCAATGTTTACTGACCATGACATACAGACGGCTGCCAAGGTATGTGTGCTGGGTAAGACGGTAGTAGATAATCTGTTTCCTAACGGAGAAGATCCCGTAGGTCGGGTGGTCCGCTTCGGCAAGATTCCCATGACGGTGATAGGCGTACTTGAATCAAAAGGCACCAACTCTATGGGTATGGACCAGGATGACGTAGTGCTCGCCCCATATACTACCGTTATGAAACGCATTCTGGCCATTGACTACATTCAGGGGCTCTATGCAAGCGCTGTAGATGAAGGTCAGACGGAGGAAACCATTGACGCCATATCGGAGGTGCTGCGTACGCGCCACAAGATAAAACCGGGCGATGATGATGACTTTGAGATACGCTCGCAGCAGGAACTGAGTGAAATGATGAATTCCACTTCGGATATGATGACGGTGCTGTTGGCCTGTATAGCCGGTATATCGCTTCTGGTGGGCGGTATAGGCATCATGAACATCATGTTTGTGTCAGTGACCGAGCGTACGCGTGAGATAGGACTGCGCATGTCCATAGGTGCCAGAGGCATCGACATACTCTCGCAGTTTCTGATCGAGGCTGTAATAATCAGCGTCACCGGTGGCGTAATAGGTATAATAATAGGTATGCTGGCGTCGTGGCTCGTGACGGTTATAGCGCACTGGCCTGTATATATACAGATGTATTCAGTGGTGCTGTCGTTTGCCGTATGTACCATTACCGGAGTGTTCTTCGGATGGTATCCGGCCAAGAAAGCCTCAAGCCTTGACCCCATAGAGGCCATAAGGTACGAATAAGTGCCGGACGCCTCATCAGGCCATAAGGAGTAATTATGACAATAAAAACGGCCATGCCTCTGTAGGGGCTTGGCCGTTTTTATGTGGCGTCCGTTAGGCGGAAACGCCATTGTTTCTGAATCTTTCGCTATGCTGATGCTTAGTCAGGAAGTATGATAGCTTCGCTGGGGCAAACTTCTGCACATGAACCGCACTCTATGCAGGTGTCGGGGTCGATGTGGTAGATTTCGCCTTCTGAGATAGCCTCAACGGGGCATACGGGCAGACATGTGCCGCAAGCAACGCAGTTGTCAGTGATTAAATAAGCCATGATTTGATTTGATAATTAATGAATGAACTTGTTATTTGATGGCGCAAATTTAATGGTTTTTGATAAAAACCACATCATTATATGGCGGATTTTTTGAAAAATTATTTCACAAGCTCCATACCTTTCACTATGGCTTCACGATTGAGCGGAAGCAGGTGGTGGTGTCGTTCAGGGAGGGCTTTCTTTAATCCGGCCATTACGGAGTCAATGGACACCAACGGACGTATCTTCAGCAGTGCGCCGAGTACTATCATGTTGTAAGTCTTGGAGTTTTTCATATCAAATGTGGCCTCCATGGCGTCAACACGGTACACGTTTATGTCAGTACGTACCGGAGCTCGGTGTATGCCGTAAGAGTCATATATCAGGGTGCCTCCGGGCTTTACTGCGTTCTCGAACTTATCAAGGCTCTGCTGGTTCAGTATCACGGCCGTGTCAAAGGAGTTGAGTACGGGAGAGCTGATAGGTGAGTCACTGAGTATGACGGTGACATTGGCCGTGCCTCCACGCTGTTCGGGGCCGTAGGAGGGCATCCATGTTATCTCGAGGTCATCGATAAGTCCGGCATAAGCCAGAATCTTGCCCATGGACAGTACGCCCTGACCGCCGAACCCGGCTATTATAATCTCTTCTTTCATTGTCTTGCGGTATTTTTAAGGTCGCCTAAGGGATATGCGGGGAACATATGCTCTACCATCCATTCATTGGCTTTGGCAGGGCTCATTTTCCATCCGCTGCTGCATGTGCTCACTATCTCTACTACTGAGGTGCCGCGTCCCTCCATAGAGTTGCGGAACGCTTCTTTGATGGCCGCTTTGGCTCGGCGTACGGCGGCAGGAGTGTGTACGGCCTGACGTGTCACTAAGCATGTGCCCGGCAGTTCGGCAAGCAGATTGCTTATCTTGAGCGGGTATCCGTTAAGATCCACACGGCGTCCGTAGGGGGTGGTGGCCGTCACCATGCCTTCAAGCGTAGTGGGTGCCATCTGTCCGCCGGTCATACCGTATATGGCGTTGTTTATAAATATTATGGCTATATTTTCGCCTCGGTTGGCGGCATGAATGGTTTCAGCCGTACCTATTGCAGCGAGGTCGCCGTCGCCCTGATATGTAAATACCATGCGCGTAGGGTCAAGGCGCTTGCAGGCAGTGGCCACTGCCGGAGCGCGTCCATGGGCGGCCTCTACCCAGTCAATGTCTATGTATGAGTAAGCAAATACGGCACATCCCACAGGGGCTATGCCTATAGCTATATGCTGGAGATTCATTTCTTCAAGCACCTCGGCCACAAGCTTATGTACCACTCCGTGTGAGCATCCCGGGCAGTAGTGCATATGCTTGTCGTTGAGTAGGCTCGGTTTCCGGTATACTTTGTTTTCCGGTTTCTTTATGAAGTCTGACATGAGGATAGTCTTTGGATTCTGAGTGGTTAGGATTGTGACGGTGCTGTGCCGAAGTGAGAGTGGAATGCGTCAAGCACTTGTGACGGGTCAGGGACTATGCCGCCCATGCGCCCGAAGTGGTACACGGGCATTTCCGATCCGGTGGCAAGCCGCACGTCCTGTATCATCTGTCCGGCGTTCAATTCCACTACCAGTATGCCCCTGACGTTACGTGACAGGCGTGCTATCTCCTTGTAGGGGAACGGCCACAGTGTGATGGGGCGGATAAGGCCTATGCGTATGCCCTGTGAGCGGGCTTCCTCTATGGCCTTTAGGCAGATACGGGCCATGGATCCGAAAGCCACCATGAGGTATTCGGCATCATCAGTATAGTATTCCTGATAGCGTACCTCAGCCTCCTCTATGGCAGCGTATGTGCGCTGGAAGCGCTCATTGTTCTTCTCCATGACGGCGCTGTCAAGCTCAAGGGTGGTGACTATGTTGGGCTGACGTGTTTCAGGGCGTCCGCTCACGGCCCACGGGCACTGCAGGGCTATCTCCTCGGCTGTACGGCGAGGACGCTGCGGCGGGAGAACTACTTTCTCCATCATCTGGCCTACTACACCGTCGGCCAAAAGCATAGCCGGGGTGCGATACTTAAATGCCAGGTCAAAACCGAGTCCTACAAAGTCGGCCATCTCCTGTACTGTGGCCGGAGCAAGTACTATATAGTGGTAGTCGCCATGGCCGCCTCCACGGGTGGCTTGGAAATAGTCGCTCTGCGACGGATGTATGGTGCCGAGTCCGGGGCCTCCACGCATTACGTTCACTACGAGTGCGGGCAGCTCGCCTGCAGCTATGTACGACAGCCCTTCCTGCATAAGGCTTATGCCCGGGCTTGAGGATGAGGTCATGACGGCCTTTCCCATGGCGGCTCCTCCGTATACCATGTTTATTGATGCCACTTCACTTTCGGCCTGTAGCACCACCATTCCGGTGGTTTCCCACGGCATGAGCGCTTCAAGGGTTTCAAGCACTTCACTCTGTGGCGTTATTGGGTAACCGAAGTAGCCGTCAACGCCATAGCGCACAGCGGCGTGAGCTATGGCCTCGTTGCCTTTCATCAGTTTAGTCTCTTCTTTCATATGATGAGGTTGGGGTTGCTTGTTTTGATTCAGTAGCGGGCTATTTCTCTATCACACGGTACACGTCTATGCATCCGTCAGGGCATACAAGAGCGCACGATGCGCATCCTATGCACTGATCCGGTGCCACGGTATATGCAAAATGATAGCCACGATTGTTGACTTCTTTGGGCTGGAGAGCAAGTACCTGAGTGGGACATGCCACCACACACAGGTCGCATCCTTTGCAGCGCTCGGTGTTAATCTCCACAGCTCCTTTCACGTTTGCCATGCTTTTTATGTTTTTTTAGTTATTGCAAATATATATAAACTTTTTGCAATACAAAATGATTTAACACAAGCTTAACGAATGGCACAAAGGGGGCTAAAATGTGCCGTCAGCGGCGCAGCTGTGTCACACGCACTTTTTTACCCTTTATTCGGGCTTCATTGGCGGCTTTGGCCGTGTCCCGGGCTTTGGCTGCGGGCACGGCTACGAGGGCGCTGTGGTCACGCAGTGATATCATGCCCACTTCATCCGGAGCAAGTCCGCATTGGGCTATGAGAAAGCCTGCTATGTCACCGCGTGATATCTTGTCTTTTTTTCCGGAGGCAAAATATAGAGTGGCGTTGTGGGCTGTAATAGGGGTGTCGGATGTTCCGGTGGGCGCGTACGAGCGGCTGAACCGTATGTATTCGGGTATATTGTCAGCTTCGGAAGTTATGACATATATGGCACCTGAGGCATCCTGACGTGCGGTACGTCCGTTTCGGTGAGTCCATGCTTCCTCGGATACGGGCATGTGGTAATGTATTACGGCGTTAACCCCTTCTATGTCCAGTCCGCGTGCCGCAAGGTCGGTGGCCACGAGTATGGGAGCCGATCCGTTGGCCAGCATGTCAACGGCGTTCTGCCTGTCGGCCTGCTCTAATCCGCCATGATACAGTGCTGCGGGCAGATGAGCCGATTTCAGGGCAGTGTACACGCGCTCGGTGCTTTCGCGGTGGCCGGTGAATATTATAACCTTGCCGTCAGGCAGTGATTTTAACAGGTCTATGAGTGTGGTGAGTTTGTCACGTGCAGGACTTTCCACTTGCACTATGCTCATACGGCTTGCCGGACGCGTACAGGAACTTTCTATCAATTCAGGCTTGGCACTGCCAAGGTAGTCCGGCAGTACGTCAAGTTTAGTGGCCGATGTCAGCAGTACGCGTTCCGGGTGTCCTGTCCGTGAGGCTATCCGGCGCATTTCCCGGTCAAACCCCAGCTCGAGCATCTTGTCATATTCATCAAGCACAAGAGTGCTTATATGTGATATGTCAAGGTTAGAGCGGTGCAGATGGTCAAGCAGTCGGCCCGGTGTGGCCACAATTATGTCCGGAACCGATGACAGGGAACGCGATTCCTCAATCATGGCGTGGCCGCCGTACAGAGCCACGGTGCGGTGGCCGGAGGCTATGCGGCGTATCACCTCGGTGGTCTGTAGCACAAGCTCTCGCGAGGGCGCTTCTATCACGGCTTGCACACGTCCGCATGGAGGCTTGAGCATAGTAAGCATATTGGCTGCGAATGCTATGGTCTTGCCTGACCCGGTAGGGGCTATCAGGACAGTGAGTGGTGATGAAGCTGACAGCATGGCCGCCTGCATAGGGTTGAGAGCCTTTATGCCGGTACGGGCGCAGATATGAGCCGGAATTTCTGATGTCTTCATGGTGGGGGGTAGCTATCAGCCGAATTTGCTGACTTTGCGCAGCATGGGTTCGTTTATGATCTTTATCTGGCGCCCGTCCACCACTATTATATGCTCATTGACAAATGCGGTGAGGGTGCGTATGGCATTTGACGTGGTCATGTTTGAAAGGTTGGCCAGATCCTCGCGTGCCATATATATGCGTATGGTCACACCGTCCTCTTCATATCCGTAGTGGTCCTTAAGATCCATCAGAGCCTCGGCCAGACGTCCGCGGATATGCTTCTGCGTGAGGTTCACTATACGGGTGTCCGATGTACCCAGATTCATGGACAGCTCGCGTATGAAGAACCACGCTACGGAGCGGTTATTGTCAATGAGGTCACGCACCACGGACATTGGTATGGTGCCCAGTGATGACGGCTCCATGGCGGCAGCCGTGTGCACGTAAGGCTCGCCGGCAAAGTAGGCGCGATAACCGAAATACTGGACCGGACGCACAAGCCTTATTATCTGCTGTCGGCCGCCTACACCGTCCTTATACAGCTTGGTCTTGCCTTTAAGCAGGCACCATAGATATTCCGGATCCTCACGCTCGGCGTAAATAATCTGGTTCTTTTTAAAGTGGTGTATTTGGAAATTGTCCACTATGAGCCTTTTCTCATCGCCTGTGAGAACCGTCCATATTGCCGACATGTCTTCGGCCATAACTTTGACAAGTGCGTCCTTAATCATAAACTGTACCCTCGGATATAATTGTGTGTTCTATGTGTAGAGATGTATAACTATGTTATAAAACACAGCTGCAAAGTTAGTACATTTATTTTATTATACAATGAAGGCCTCCTGAAGAGCTGTAAAGTAATGCTTCAGGAGGCCTCGGGCTATAGGAGCTACCCGCACATGGGGTCAGTGTCAGTCAATGGCCGATATGCGCAGGGTGTATGTCATGGGCGTGTCAGGCACGCGATATTTGGGCAGTGTGTCTACATCGGCACCGCATGAGGCATTGCCCACGCCACGGGTCCATGCATCGAGATGAAGCACGTTGTACGGGCGCGGAGTGAGTTCCCACATGTGGTTAGTCTTCATCAGATCCTCATCAGTGTAGGGGAGAATGGAGAAACTTACGTTGCCTTCGGTTTCTATCTTTATGCCGCGTCCGTCAGCTGTGGTCAGAGCCAGTTCGCGCAGGCCTTCGCGTCCGCCGGTGCTCTGAGGCTTTACGTACTGTACGGGCATTTGGCCAACGGTAGTAGCGTAGCGTCCTACGAGGGCACCGTCCTTACGGTCCACATAGTTCTCCATGGGGCCGTGAGCGTAATAGTCTACATAATCCAGTGCAGGATTTACGGCGCATACCAGTCCGGCACGGCGCAGCTTGCCGTCGGCCGGAGTGAATGTGGCTTTCACGTCCACCACTCCCTGCGGATAGAATATGTAATCGATAGCGGTGGAGCATATGGAGCCTCCACGTGTGGTGCTTACTGTAACCACTCCGCCTTTCTTGCTTACGGATACTGAGCCTATGGAGTCAAGTCCGTTTGAGGTGTTGGTAAAGCGGTCGTTCTCTATCCAGCGGTGATTGTCATATATGAATCCGAGCTTGTCAGCTATCATTTCTATGCCGTCAATGCTAAGCGTGGTCATCCGTCCGGTAGCGTTGTCAAACGTTGCGCTGATGTTGGCACCGCTCACGGTAGTCACGCCGTCCTTGTTACGTACGCTCAGCTGCTTGCCCTGAGGTTTGATGGCCGGCAGGGGAGCGCGCTCGTTGAGTACGTACTGTACGTGTGCCACCGAATGCCCGGCGGGGGCGTATTCTGTGGCGTGGCGCTCGCGTGCGTTGAGCGTGAGTATGGTCTCAATACCTTCAGCAGCGGCGTTGGCCATGTTGAAATTGGCAGGACGCAGTGTTATCACGGTGCTGTCACCGGGAGCTATGTTGCCTATGGGCTGAGTACCGCCGGCCACGGCTTGGCCGTCGGCCAGAATTTCGTAGCTCAGATCCATGTCAGCGAGCGAGCGGAACGCATAGGCGTTGCGTACACTGACTTTGATTTCATTGTTGGTGGGATTGGCTGAGAGCAGGCGGAACTTCACAAACTGGTGGGCGGCTTTTACTTCGGCCAGTTTGGGGCTTTCCTCGCGAGTGGCGGGGATTATGCCATTGGAGCAGAAGTTGCCCTGATGAGGACCGGGGTAGTCATACCCTGTGTGGAGGCGGTATACGCCGTTCTTCATTTCCTGCGGGTCATAGATGGCCTGATCCACCCAGTCCCATATGGCACCGCCTATGGTAGCGTCCGATGATTCTATTACATCCCAGTATTCGGTAAGGTTGCCAATGGCATTGCCCATGGCGTGAGCGTATTCGCATATGAACATAGGCTTGTCAAGGCCGCTGGTGTTCTCATTCATCCAACGCATACCGGGATACATCTTTGAGTAGAAGTCAGAGAAGCGGCTGCCTCCGTAAGGCTTGTCGGCACGGGTGCCCTCATAGTGAACAGGGCGTGTGGGGTCAAGCTTGTTGGCAGCTTCGTAACAGTAGGCGAAGTTCTCACCGTTGCCTGCCTCGTTGCCAAGGCTCCACATTATCACTGAAGGATGGTTGCGGTCACGAAGCACCATGCGGTCTATGCGATCCACAAATGCCGGTATCCATGACGGCATGTCGGATATTGACTGATTGGCGTGGTCCTCAAGGTCAGCTTCATCCACGGTGTACAGCCCGTAATGGTCATACATGGCATACATGCGTGCGTTGTTTGGATAATGGCTGGTACGGATAGTGTTAATGTTGTTACGTTTCATCATCTCCACATCGCGGAGCATTGACTCAGTGCGCACGGCACGTCCGTACATGGGATCGGAATCATGACGGTTTACACCCTTGAGGAATACCGGCCGGCCATTGACGTACAGCTTGCTGTCCTGAATTTTAATATCACGCAGACCGTACTTGGTGGAGAAGGCCATTTCCTCGCGTCCGTTGGGTAGGCGCTGTATCACATCCACGGTGTAGAGATTAGGCGTTTCGGCGCTCCATAGGTCGATGTCATCAAGGTCAAATGCGGCATTTACTTTTCCGCTTCCCTTCATAAGGTCATAAGGTATTACCTGCTGTGCTATGGCATTGCCTTTGGGGTCAGTCACCTTGACTACAAACTCACGGGTGCCGTTTATGGCATCGCGGTTGTCTATCTGAAGCTCTACGTTCATATGGGCCTTGCGGTAATCATCGGACAGGTCGGCTGTGATGACATGGTCACGCACCGATGCCTTGGGCACATTGTACAGATATACATCACGGAATATACCGCTCATACGGAACATATCCTGACACTCAAGGTAGCTGCCGTCGCTCCAGCGGAATACCTGAACGGCTATGGTGTTTTCTCCGGGCTTGAGATATTTTGACAGGTCAAACTCCGATACGTTGTTGGCTCCCTGTGTGTAGCCCACATATTTGCCGTTTACATATATGAAGGCTGCTGAATATATGCCGCCGAAGTGCACGAATGTGCGCCCTTGCTGCCAGTCGGCAGGCAGGTCAAATGTGCGCACGTATGAGCCCACAGGATTTATCCCGTAGTTCTTGCCTTCATCGTTGAATCCCTTGCGGGCATTGATAAAGGGAGGGGTGTTGGCATGCGGATATTCTACGTTGGCATATATGGGTTTGTCATAGCCCTGCATCTCCCAGTTGGAGGGTACGGGTATGGTGTCCCACGAGCTTACATCGTATCCCTCCTTGTAGAAGTCGGTAGGACGCTGTGAGGGCTCCGGTACGAGCTTGAAGCGCCATGTGCCGTTGAGCGACTGGTAGCGGTCGTTGACCGGCACAGTCCAGGGCGTGCGGTAATACTCGGTGTCAGCCTTCATGGCGGCTTCCGAGCGGTAGGGCATATAGGTGGCTATGCCGGGCTCCTTGTTTTCCTGGAATATGGTTTCATTCTCCCAGTAATTGGCGCGGCGGGCATCGTCAGCGCCTTTTGATGCTGATTTGGCCGGTATGCCGGTAAATACGAAATGTGCGTTCTTGTCAGTCTTGGCTTTTTGTGTGCTGATGAGTATCAGTGCCCCTTGGCCATCGGTGGCCAAGGCATAGCCGGGTTTATTGGTCGGGGTTACCAGGCCGCCGTCTATTTTCCATAGTTGGGCTTCATCGGAGCCATTGTTGGCGCCAAGCTCTATGCGCTCACCTTCATAACGCAGAGCCAGATTGCTGGCAGAATTGATTATGCGCCAGCTGCCTGACAGCTCGGTGAGCGACCACAGCTGCTGAGGCTGAGCCTCGGCTTCAATGCGTATGGACACGGATGATGGGCCGGTTTCGGTGATTAGATACTTCGGAGAGGCCTCGGTGCCTATCCGGTAATAATTGTCGGAACTGAATGTGGCTTTGGCCGCCAATGACGGCAGGGCAGCAAAAAGCACCAGAATGAGCGCCGACAGCATGGGCTTAAGGCGCGAGAAGTTTACGTTCATGGTACGCAGGTTATGATAGTTAGTTTTGTTATGTAATCGGTTTTGGTTTACAAAGATACTAATTTCCGCCAATAATACCATTTGCCGGTTACTGAAAAAAACTTAACGCTCTTAAGCCCGCATTTTATGCAGATATATCATACCCATATTTCCTATCCCGCTTTATGGGTTGAGGTGATATTCTTGATGTTGTCATAACATTACGGGCAGATATATTGTTGTTGTAATACAATTATAGTATATTTGCAGCACAAAAGATCAGAAATATGAGCATAGCATTGACAAAGAAAAATCAGAGTTTTCGCTTACCGGTGGAGTTGATTGAAAGACTGAAGTTTATGGCAAAACGTCAGAATCGCAGCCTAAATAACTTTGTGGAAACATTGTTATTGGATGCGGCTTACTTTGAACCGAATGAAGTGACAAAAGCGTCCATGAGGGAAGCGGAGAGTGGCGCATTGCGTGATGTGCCTGAAATAGATACATCTTCAGTGGAGGCGATGATTAAATCTATGGGATTATGAAAAGGCTTAACGCTCTTAAGGTATTTGTTGAGGAAGGATATAGTAAAAAAGAATAGGTTAGAAAATTGAGTCTGTAGGGTGTAAACAGCCGTTAAATCGGGCTTTCGAATCCGAAAAGAATTGAGGCTGCATTGTTAAAGTTCAGATACAATGCAGCCTCATATTGTTTTGAGTGGGGATCAGTCGCCGGTGTTGATGACGGGAGTGGCGGCTTCATCGGCGCAGAGTACTACCAGAAGATTGCTTACCATGGCAGCTTTGCGTTCGTTGTCAAGCTTTACCACGCCTTGTTCCTCAATATGGCGCAGAGCCATGTCAACCATTGTAACGGCTCCTTCCACTATCTTTTCGCGTGCCGATATTATGGCTGCGGCCTGTTGGCGGCGCAGCATCACGGCGGCTATCTCCGGGGCGTAGGCCAGATAGTTTAGTCGGGCCTCTACCACTTCCATTCCGGCCATGTCCAGACGCTCGTTTATTTTGCGCTCAAGCAGTTCGTTTATTTCATCGCCACCGTCGCGGAGGGTCAGCTCTGAGGCATCGGAGCCGGTGGAGTCATAGGCGAAATTACCGGTAACTTCACGCAATGCGGCATCACTCTGTATGCGCACGAAGCGTTCAAGGGCACCCGCACTTACCGATGTGCCTGTGGCGCCGAGCGATGCTGAGTCAATATCGAACACCGCGCGGTATGTGTCCTTTATGCGCCAAACCAGGACCATGCCTATCAGCACAGGATTGCCTATCTTGTCATTTACCTTTATGGGCTCAATGTCCATGTTACGTATGCGCAGCGACAGTTTGCGGCGCGTCATGAACGGGTTTAGCCAGTAGTACCCTACACGGCGGCATGTGCCACGGTATTTACCAAAAAATATCATCACACGCGCTTCGTTAGGCTCCTGTGTGAAGTAGCCCACGCAGCCGAGTATGAATATTATCAGCAGCGGTACTGTACCTCCAATACTGAGCCACAGGTTGTCCTCACCGCCCTTTACTATGCAGAATACTATCAGCAGCGGTATAATTACAAAAGTGATGGCTATCATGGCAAATCCGTTTATGAGCAGACCGCCATATTCATACTCTTCGTTCATGTCAGAATTATACATATCTTAGTAGCGTTTTATTGATGTTTAAATATATGACGCACCGGAATGCCATAAAGTCACATCCCGGTGCGAAAATTTTTTGCGGGAAAAGAATGTCAATGTGAGTCGCCGCCCACTACGTCATCATTTCTTACGCTGCGTACTTTCTTGACCTGCGCGTTAAGATTGCCGAAACGGTAGGACAGGCTGATGCTGACGCTTCGGTTGTCCGATGTAGTGGAGTAGCTGTTGCTTGTATAAGGCACGTTGATCATATAACTCTTGTAGCGCGACTCGTTTTTGCCGAAGGGATTGCTTACTGAAAGCCGCACATTGAGGCGATTCTCTTTGAGGAATGAGCGCTGGAGGTCTAATCCGTGGTATACACCTGCCATACCTATGGGGGTGAATACGGAATACAGGGTTTTACTGCGCCCCCAATAGTTGACGTATGCGCCGAGGCTCATTTTCCATGGAAGTGTTTGAGTGAGGCGGGCATAGAGGCTCGGGTTCCAGCTTTGTACCTTTATGCCGAGTGAGGGGTTCTCAGAACGGCTGTGGCGTATGCCTCCGTTAAACATTATACGTGTCTTGGCTCCTGCTTGAAGCTGCATCCAAATGTTGGCGTTGAAGGCGGCATCTTTTCCGGCATTGGCGTATGTGGAGCCTATGCGGTCATCAGGGAGCAGTTGCTGAATCTGTATTATGGCATTGTCGGTGAAATAATATCCGGCATTGAAGTCCATGGAGAACTTGCGGGTGAACAGACTGTAGTTAAAGTTTAATGAGTGGTTACGTGTGCTGCTAAGATCCGGATTGCCTTGGCTCTGACTCTGAGGATTGCTTATTATGGTGGGATTGAGATAGTTGATGCCGGGACGCTGTATGGATGAACTGTATGAGAGGCGGAGCGAATTGCGGTCATTGATGTTGAACGATACGGCTCCGTTGGGCACGAGGTCGCTCAGATTGCTGTGAAAGTTGTCATTGTCACCTAACTTATATTTGGCTTCAAGACGTGAGAACTCGTAGCGTACTCCGGCGCGGAGCCCCCAGCGGCCTATGTTTACTCGGTAATCGGCAAAAGCGGCGGCCACTTGAGTTATGTGGCTGAAATCTGTTTTATAGTTGCCCTGATCGATATACTGCTGGTCAGAGCGGCTATGATTGTCGCGGTATATGTATTTTACACCCAAGTCAAGAGTATGGCCGGTCCATAAGGGGCGTGTCCAGTCAGCCTGGAATGTATGTTCAAGGAATGTGGATGAATTGTCGTAGTCAATGCCTGTGTATGCTACCGGCATATTTATCTGATCATAATAGCGGTTTGTCTCCTTACTTTTGCGCCCGTTGCCTGATATCATGTAGGTGGCTATAATCTTTTCGCCTTTCCGGTGGGTGAGGTGCTGATAGTTGAACGTGCCGTCAAGCCAGTGGAATCTTGACGGGTCAGTAAGGCGGTGTGACCGGTAGCTGTATATCAGTTCATCAGCGGGGTTGAACATGCCATAACTGAAGTCGGCATTGGTTTTCATGCTGTTCAGATAAGCATCGAATTCGGCGGTAAACAGGTTGAGCGAGTCCATTTCATAGCTTAACTCAAGTCCGATGTTTCCAAAGGAGGTTCGTACCGACTGATCCGTACTTTCGCGCGATGTGTTTTCTGAATCATCAAATGTGCGCTGCGTTTCATGGTGTTCGCGGCCGGATCTGCTCGGGTGTACCCCATAATTAGCGTATACGTTGAATGTCACTTTGTCTATCTGCGACATAATCCATACGTTGGGGCTTGGTATGTTACGGGTATTGCTCATTGTCAGCCCTACATTTCCCATCACTCCTTTTATCGTCAGGTTTTCTTCGGTGACAATGTTTAGAATGGTGCCTACTCCTTCGGCATCCTCACGTGCCCCGGGATCTGTTATGACTTCAATCCTCTTAATCATTGAAGCCGGAATGGCCTTGAATATATCCTTGGCGTTGTTACTGAATGAGTTGTTCTTGCGGCCGTTCTTATAGATTACGAAACTTGATGAGCCCTTCACCTTGATGGTGCCGTCAGGATCCACACTTACCAGCGGCACTTTCTTGAGCATCTCATCAAGCTGTGAGGTCTTGGCCTCGGGGTCGTTCTGCACGTCATACCCTATGCGGTCTATTTCACGCGATATAAGAGGCTTCTGTGCCGTAACCACTACCTCGCCAAGTTCGGCTCCGGTAGTTACGGTAAGAGTGCCGAGGTCAGCTACAGGAGCTTTCGTGGTGAGCTCGAACGTGCGGATGAGCGGTGCGCGGCCCACTGATGTGAGCAGAAAACGATACTTCCCGGCACGGGTAAGAGTCTTGTCAAATGTACCGTCCTCTTTGGTTACAGCTGTACTGATAGGCTTTACTGTGTCAGGAAGTGCATATATGCGTATGGTGGCAAATGCCTCGCCCATGCCGGTGGAGTCAACGGCGGTACCTTTTACTCGGAAATTCTGTGCATTGGCAGCAATGCCTGCAAAAAATACTGACAAGGTTAGAAGAACCCTAAAAAGTCTCATATCTGAACGTGATGTAAAAAATAAATCGGTAAATTATAGTCAAAACTATATATAAGACGCATTACAGAGCTATTCGTTACACCCGTGTCAATATTTTTTTTCGTTCAGAAATGGCTTGAACCGTCAAAACAGTGGGTACATACCTTGCATTTGGGTAGTCCTATGGTTTCAATCAGTGTTTCCAGAGTGTTGAACTTCAGTGAGGTCAGCCCGAAGCGCTGACGTATCTTCTCCACCATGGCGCAATACTGGGGGCTTCCGGTGGTGGCGTACAGATCCAGATTCTTTTCGGGATCGCCTTCAAGCTCTTCTATTATGCGGCGCGTTATCAGCTCCATGTCACTTTTCGATGAGGTGAAGCCTACATAGCGGCATCCGTAGATAAGCGGTGGGCAAGCTATGCGCATGTGCACTTCCTTGGCACCGTCGGCATACAGTCCGCGCACATTGTCATTGAGCTGGGTGCCACGTACTATGGAGTCGTCACAGAACAGGGCGCGCTTCCCTTGAAGCATGGCACGGTTAGGCACGAGTTTCATCTTTGCCACAAGATTACGCATAGACTGGTCAGTAGGGGTGAAGCTTCGGGGCCATGTGGGTGTATATTTGGAAATGCAGCGATGATAGGGCACTCCCTTGCCGGCGGCGTAGCCTAAGGCCATGCCTACACCCGAGTCAGGAATACCGCATGCGCAGTCCACCTCAGTGTCATCCGTCTGACCCATCTTGTAGCCTGAATCGAAACGCATCTCCTCTACATTCTTGCCCTCGTAACATGAGGTGGGGAAGCCATAATATACCCATAGGAACGAGCATACCTGCATATCGCTTCCCGGTTCACGGAGCACGGTGACATTGTCGGCCGTTATCTCCACTATCTCACCGGGGCCAAGGTCACGCACGGGCTCGAAGCCGAGGTTGGGGAATGCCGTGCTTTCCGATGTGGCGGCATAGGCTCCTTCTTTATGTCCGAGGACTATAGGCGTGCGGCCAAGTTTGTCGCGGGCGGCTATTATGGAGTGCTCAGTAAGTATGAGCATGGAACAGGAGCCTTCTATTTTGGCATACACATTCTCGATACCTTCCTTAAATGTGCTGCCCCGGTTTATGAGGAGTGCCACGAGTTCGGTCTGATTGGTGCTACCGCTGCTGAGTTCGCCGAAATGCACTCCGGCATCAAGGAGCTCACGTTCAAGCCGGGCCATATTACATATCTTGGCTACGGTGACTATGGCATATTTACCCAGATGTGAGTTTATGACTATGGGCTGCGGATCGGTATCGCTTATCACGCCTATACCCATATTGCCCTTGAATTTGTCCAACTCTTTCTCAAACTTGGTGCGGAAATAAGTGCTTTCCAGACTGTGGATGGACCGGCAGAACCGTTCCTCTGTGATGTCATAAGTTACCATACCGGCACGGCGTGTGCCCAAATGAGAGTTGTAGTCAACTCCGTAAAATAAATCCGTACGGCAGCTGCTCTTGGCGGCTACTCCGAAAAAACCTCCCATAAAATATACAAATGTTTTGAAGCCGCAAAGGTACGCAGAAATCCATGAGATTGTTCAAAAATCAAGGTTAAAAATTAACGAATTTTTTGTACTTTTGCACCACGGTTCATAAAGAGCCGCCGAATAATGACCAATCATGACATGGCGCCGTACTGTGGCGCACCTACATTACTTAATTTCGCCTTTAAGGAGAGCTGGAAGAGCACCCAGTGATATGTGGTATTTTTCTGAGAGAGAAAAGTAACAGTATTCCCTAAAAATTCATTTTTTTCTTTACATACTTTTTTATGAACAATCATCGATTGCTCACAGGGCTGCTTGCGGCAGTGCTGTGTGGCGGGGTGTATGCTCAGCCGAAAGTGGTTACGCTGGAGGATATTTTCCGGTCGGCCGAAAACGGCAGTGCGCAGCTGCGCCCTTATATTACGGCTACTGAGGAAGCCGAGCGGGAGATTAGTGTGGCTCGGGCAGGACGTCTGCCTGACATTGACGCCCAGCTGTCATTCAGCTATATAGGCGACGGTTTTACCGTGAAACGTAACCTTTCAGACTATCAGAAGGCGCCTATACCGCATCTGGGCAACGGACTTTCCATAAGTGTGAATCAACCCGTCTATACCGGAGGAGCCATAACTGCTGCTATAGATATGGCCGAACTTAAGCTGACGGCATCGCGCTACGCCACGGGGATGAAGCGTCAGGATCTGCGTATGAATCTTACGGGGTTCTATTTGGACATATATAAATACTCTAATCTGCGGCAGGTGCAGCAGAGCAATATAGCAAGCGCCCGAAAGGTACTTGAGGAGATGCGTGCACGCTATGATCAGGGCGTGGTGCTCCGAAATGACATAACCCGCTATGAACTGCTGCTGTCCAATCTGGAACTCGGTCTTGTAAATATCGACAACACTCTTGACATACTCAACCGCCACATAGTGGTTACGGCCTGCCTGCCTGAAGGTACGGTAGTGATCCCGGACAGTACTATTCTGGCACGTGCCTTACCTACTGACCCGGAATCATGGTGGCAGACTCAGGCTTCGGAGTGTGCCCCGGCATTGAAATTGGCCGCCAACGGCTTGGAGATAAGCCGCAAGGCTGAAACACTGACCCGTGCCGAACGCCTTCCAAAGATAGGGCTGCAAGCCGGATGGAACATTGACGGACCCATACTTGTGGAGGTGCCTCCTATCAACCGTAATCTCAGTTACTGGTTTGTGGGCGTAGGCGTAAAGTACAGTCTGTCATCACTGTTCAAGACTGACAAGTCGTTGGCCCGTAGCCGTGCAGCCACTCGGCGTGCAGCCGAGGAGCTTGATGCCGCCCGTGAAAATGTGCAGCTGGCTGTCAACTCTGATTATGTGCGCTATCTTGAAGCATATGAGGTGCTCAAGACGCGCCAGAAGGGTGTGGAACTCGCTGAGCGTAATTATGGTACTACGTATACCCGATATGCTTCCGATATGGCACTTATTACCGATATGCTCGATGCTGCCGATTCGCGGTTGGCGGCCGAGCAGGAATTGGTAAATGCCCGCATAAATATAATTTACTACTATTACAAACTCTTGTTTACTTCAGGAAAGATATGAAAAAGCGTACAAAAAAGATTATATCGTATATAGTGGCTCTTGCAGTAATAGCTGTGGCCGGATTTTGGGTAGCCTCCAAGTTTATTCATTTCGGAGGCGGCGAGTTTACGGACAATGCCCAAGTGTGTCGCCGAATTGTGCCGGTAAATACCCGTGTGCAGGGCTTTATCAAGGAAATACGGTTCAAGGAAAATCAGAAAGTGAAGCGTGGCGACACACTCGTAATAATAGATGATGCTGACATGAGGCTCGGTGTGGCACGTGCCAAGGCCGACCTTCAGGGAGCCATGGCCGGAAGCGGAGTGGCACGGCGCAGTGTGGCCAGTGCAGCCGCCAATGTGGCTGTGACCGAAGCCTCAATACAGGAAGCCCGTGTGCTTATGCAGAATGCCGCCACCGATCTGGCCCGCTATGAGAAGCTCATGGCTCAGGAAGCCGTAACCAAGCAGCAGTATGACGCTGCACGTACCGATTACGAGGCCAAGAAGGCACGGTATGAAACGCTGGCGCGTCAGCGATCAGCTACGTCGACCGTAGTGGCCGAAACTCAGGAGCGTACCACTCAGACTGATGCTGCCATAGAGTTGGCTAAGACACATCTTGAAGTGGCTGAGCTTAACCTGAGCTATACCGTTATAACCGCTCCGTGCGATGGCTATACCTCGCGCAAACTCATACAGGAAGGCCAGCTCGTACAGCCGGGGCAGACTCTGCTTGACATAGTGGATGCCGGCGAGATATGGGTGGCTGCCAACTATAAGGAGACACAGACAGCTCATATAAAGCCGGGCGATGAGGTAGATATAACCGTGGACGCCGTGCCGGGTGTAACCTACCACGGACGTGTAGTGTCACTGTCGCGTGCTACGGGTGCGAGTCTGTCGCTGTTTCCGCAGGATAATTCCGCAGGCAATTTTGTAAAGGTGCGTCAGCGCATACCGGTACGTATAGAATTTACCGATGCCAACAGTGCTGCCGATATGGATAGGCTCTCGGCCGGAATGAATGTGGAGTGCATAGTCAAGGAGTGATATGGCTGACTGGCACTCTAATCCGGGACCGTTCGATATTCATGACGTGCCCGATTACATACCTCTGCGTCTGAAGCCGTGGCTGTTCATACTGTTCGTACTCATTATCCAGTTCTCGGGCGGTGTGTATCTTGCAGCTGCTACGTCCATGGTGGGCAGTACGGCTCTCATGCAGGAGGATATCCTTATGGCGGGATACGCACAGCTTATAGGAATGTCCATCAACTTCTGTGTGATGTTCCGGTTGAAATTCCGCTACTCTAACCGTATAAGCCTGCTCGTATGCTGCATGGTGCTTTTGGCGGCCAACTATATATGCGCCAATACGGACAGCGTGCCTGTACTTGTGCTCACCTGCCTTGTGGCGGGATGGTTCAGGATGTGGGCCACATTTGCCTGCAACTCCACAATACAGCTTTGGCTTACTCCGGTGCGTGACATGGCGGTGTTTTTCTGCTATGTGTACTTGGTAGTGGACGGTGCCATACAGATGAGTGGCATAATGAGTGTGTACACTGACTATGTATGGCAGTGGGAGAATATACATGTATTAATAAATGCGCTGCTTGTGCTGATGATGGTGCTCGTACTTATATTTGTCAAGCCGTTCAGAGGCATGCCCAAGCTGCCTCTGTTGGGCATAGACTGGATAGGTGCCGGGCTGTGGAGCGCCGCTATGCTTTGCTTCACTTTCGTATGTGTATATGGCAGCTATTTTGACTGGTGGGATGCTGTGGAGATACGCGGAGCCGTGTTGCTGGGACTGCTATTCTTGGCCATAAATCTGTGGCGCATGACGTTCCTGCGCCATCCGTATGTGTCGTACCGGGCATTGCTCAACCGTAATGTGGTGCGGGCCACATGTGTGTATCTGGTGTTTTTTACCTTGCTGGCCACTGAGCATGTGGTGGAGCATGGCTATGCCGCGCAGATACTTGGATATGACCATACTAATCTGATAGACCTCAACTGGTATGTGATGTGTGGCATAGTGGCCGGTGTGGCGTTTACGTACTATACATTTGCAAAGCATAAATGGCGCTATAAGACTCTTACAGCCATAGCGTTCAGCCTTGCCGCCATATACTTGGCTTACTTCTACTTCCTTATGGATTATGGGGTGGAGAAGCACATGTGGTTCATACCACTGTTCTGCCGTGGCATGGCATCGGTGATAATATCCATTATATACCTTACATCGGTGCAGGGTGGTCTGCCGTTTCAGGTGTTCCCTCAGGCTTTGGTCATAAATGGATTTACCGGTGCGGTGATGGGTGCTACCCTTGGTCCGGCTATAGTAGGGGAGTGGCTGCGACACCTTGTGGCATCAAACGCAGCTCTGCTCGGAGCGCCGCTTACGGATTTCAATGCGTCCGCTTCCGTATACTCCCTGCCGCAGCTTATGGGTATGGTCCAGGCTCAGGCATACGCCGTGTCCGTAAAGGAACTGTACGGATGGCTGCTGACAGCGGCGCTGTGCTCCATAGGGCTCATACTTGTAAGCTACAGCTCGCTGCGTCCGTGGGCATACTTCCCCAAGTGGAGTACCGTACGCCGGATTATACGGCATACTGTACGTGAGGAGCAGGCCGAGAGGCTTACTTCGGGGAGTTGAGGTCAGGCGGTATGCGCTGTGTAAGTATGGCGCATATCAGTATAAGGATCCCTATTATGAGGAACACTATGGCCGATGAACGCATTATGTCACCCTGGCCTACCAGCGGGGAGGCTATGGCGCCAAACAGGTATCCTCCTATGCCGAGTATGGCAGAGGAGATGCCTGCATATTGGTGCCCTTCGTTCATGGCCAAAGTGTTGCTTACCGTAAATATCATCCCGAGGCAGAAGAGCATGGGGAGCAGTGCCAGCTCATAGGCCATGAATGTGCTTGACGGATGCAGCAGTATCAGGTTTTCCACCACTACCGTTACCATCAGGAATAAGGCTCCTACGAAAGCCGCATTCTTAAGCACTTTGAATCTCAGAGCCACCATGGAACCGGCTGCTACCATTATGGAATTGCCGCCCATGATGAGGCCGAACGTAGTGGCTGAATATCCGAAGTGGGTCTGTACTATGAATGGCCCTGATGATATGTAGGCGAAAAGCAGTCCGAGTGCGGCGCCTTTCAGCAACACGTGCACCATGAACCTATAGTTGGACAGCATTATGCGGTATGTGCCAAATTCTTTCCACAGTCCGGCATGCGGAATGGTCTTCTGACTCGGGTGTGTTTCTTTTAGCCCGGATGAAAAGCACAGCAGCAGTATGGCTATGGCTGTGAGAACTATGAATATGGCTTTCCAGTCAAAATGGTCAGAAATGAATCCGCCGGCCACGGGTGAACATGCGGGTGCAAACCCGTTGATGGCTCCTACCACAGCCATTACTTTAGCCAAAGTGCGGCCCGTGTATATGTCGGATGGAATGGAGCGGGCCAGAAAATATGCACCTGAGGCACCTATGCCCTGAAAAAATCGGCATATCAGAAAGAAGTGTATGGTAGGGGAGAATATACTGACTATGGCAGCCGCACAAAACATTATCAGTGACCATTTCAGCACCGGCTTCCTCCCATAAAGGTCGCTTACCGGCCCGAGTATCAGCTGCCCTATGGCCAGCCCGGCCATGCCTGTAGTGAGTCCGAGCTGAACGGTGGATACCGAGCATCCGAAAAAGCGCATCATCTCCGGCAGTGCCGGCACGTACATATCGTTTACAAAGGAGCCGAAGGCGCTCAGTGCCGCCAGATATATTATCAGGAATACGTATGACATAAATTACCAGGTTTATAGCTTTATAACGCTGTGCGCCCGGCTATGGTTTCATGCAAAATAATGGCACCCCAATGGCAATCCATGCCATTGGGGTGCTATGTAGTGGATAGGGTATGCGTGCCGTTTAGCGGAGCGCTATCTTGGCGGTGGCACGTCGGCCATCGGTCAGGGTCACATCGGCTATATACAGTCCTGCTGACAGCGATGAAAGGTCAAGGCTGTTACGCAGTACGGTGGCGCCTGTAAGGTTAAATATGCTTACGGAAGTTACGGTAAATGCTCCTTCGGCACCAACATGCAGGGTGGTGCCTTCAATCCATATGGTCAGCTCCGGACGTGAGGCTTCAACGGATTCTATGGCGCTTACATTGCCCATGGATATGATTTTGCCGTAGGCAGAGGCGTTGCCCAATACGGTAGGATTCGATGATGTACCTGTCTCAGCCAGTATCATATACAAGCCGTCATCCAGTGTGGAGGAGGGTTTGTAGCTGAAATTAAGATCCTTTTCCACTCCGGCTTCAAATGACTGGCGTCCCATATACATGATTTCGCCTCCTGAATTTGTGAGCCGGCGTATGCGCAGATACAGTGTCTGTGAAGTAGTACGCAGTCCGCGATACGTTATGGAGCAAGCTGTCTTTTCGCCCTGTGTCAGATGATCCGGTATGCTTATTGACACCATTTCAGCCACTATGTTAGCTGACGGTTCCACTGTTATCTCCATGTGTGAAGCATAGGGGGCAATGGACGTTTCTGCATAATTGTCATCAAGCTGGCACAGCTCCACGCGGTATGTGCCGGGATCGCATGGCAGGTAGCGGCTGAATGTGGTGCTCCGGGCACGTGAATCATCAAAGGCTATGTCCGTTTGTTTGAATGGCAGTGACTCGCCTGTGGCTACGTTGACAAGTTTGGCGAAAACTTTTGCTGTGCCGGGCGATGCGGCATTGCGCAGGCTTACGGCTATGTTAAGTATGTCACCTTGTATTATGGCACCGTCAGTTACGCCGGTAGCTCCGGTGCTCCAAATCATGTCAGATGCTGCGCGTACTACCGGGCCGGATGTGCCGGGTAATACGGTGACTATGGTACGGCCTGCCTCGGTGTCATCAAACGGATATTCGTTGTCGGCTGTCTTTACGAGTGCAGTCATGTAATATTCTCCGGCCGGTACGGCGGCATCAACCGGCATGTACAGCTCCAGATTTTCGGTTGACTGGTCATAGATGGAAGCATTGACAGTGGCATCGTACGTGGCGGCGGGATCTGTCACTGCTGTAAGGCGGAGCGTGATGTTGGATATCACGTAGTCGGTACTGCGGTTTTCAGCAGTGAACCGTACCATTGCGGTACCTCCGGCATAAAGATCTCCGTCAGTGGCTATGGCCGTCTTTATTACGCCGTCAGGAGCCGGGACATGCTTGGATGTGATAGATATGTATCCGTGCGATACGCTTACATCGGCATATCCGGGGAGTCCTTTTGGATGACGCAGAATGGTCCAGCCGTCATCACCGTCAGCCTTATATCCGAGGCACATACGGTACTTACCGTCAGGGATATTGGACACTGTACAACTTACATTCTTGGGATTGAACAGCAGTTGGCCGGAGTAGCCGCCGGCAAAACCTCCTACGGTGATGTTCTCTCCTCCGAGGTTGGCCACTACATTTCCGTCAGCGTCAATGAGCAGGGCTTCCATGCGTCCGGTGAAAGGCTCCACGTCAGTGTTTTCTATGTATGTCATCACCACGAATGTATCACCGTAAGGGCCGTCTATGCTCATGCGTGTAGCGCCATATATGGAGTAATCCCTTTTAGAGCCGGGCTGAGCCGGGCGTATGCCGGTAATCATATCCTGGCCTACGTTGTAGCCTCCGGAACCGCCACCGGCTCCAAGCGAGGAAGGGTCAAGGTGGTTAATCATAAAGTATCCGTTGCTGCTGCCGTACCATCCCCAGTTGACATGCACATAGTCAGCTGAGTCATATCCGTCAAGCACAAAGGCATGTCCGCCGGAACCGGTGTCGCTTGTCCCGCCGTAGAACACAGGGCGTCCCTCATCAAGTTCGGTCTTGATTATATCCATCCATTCCGAGGTGGAATAGTATGTACGGTGGTGGCTGCGTATGGCGGCATCATAGCCAAAGTATGTGCGCAAGGCGTAGGGCACGAGCATATCGTAAGTGCCGCTTCCGGCAGCTTCGTACTGCATCTCTATGGCCACTCCCATCTGTGCTGCCAGTGTGGAGTATGCCAGAGTCTGATCAGCTGAGGGTGCGTCAGGCACTATGGCCGGCATGTTGTCCCAGTCATATGTGGTGCTGCCGAAATCGGCGCTGAGCGTCTGACCGGAGGCGGGATCGGTGTATGTCTTGCTGCCTGTGCCGCGTTCCGGATATGAATATTTGCGCATTATCTGTGTGGCGGCACATGCTACGCAGCCGGTGTAGTAGTTTGTAAGCTTACCGCTTGATGTGTAGGTGGGCGTAAGGGTGTTGAACGGAGTGTCCTGTCCCCAGGTTATGTCGCCGAGCAGGGGCTGTACTATGACTGAGGGAGTGGTGGCAAGCGGAGCGGCTTCATCCATAGTGGCGCCTGATGTGGCGGCAGAGTAGGCCGTTTCATACATTTGCAGCAGTGCTATCAGCCCGTCGGGAGCCTCAGAGAGGTCAATGTATCCCTTGTCGCTGTAACCAAGTATGGTGCCGAGGCGGTCATCGCCTGACACTATTACGTATCCATCGCCGTTGCCGGCATTGAATATGTAGTAGGGCTGTTGTAGGCCCGGAGTTTGGCTCTTGGCTGTATGAGCCTTGAGTCTTGTGGCCGCCGGCCTTATGCCGTGCATGAAGCCGGATGCTATGGAGGCTGCCTGTGTAGGGCTTATGCTTTCAGCGCATAGAGCCATAGGAGCCAGAAGCCATGTCAGTAATGCTAATGTTTTTTTCATGTTCTGTTATGAAAGCGGTGCACACCCATTATGTATGCACCGCTGTGGTATTGTATTTTAGAAATGTATTATCAGAGTGCGAGCTTGGCCACGGCATTGCCGGCCTTTACTATCACTATTCCGGTGGCATTGACGCTTACTGTGGAAGTGCCTTCAGCCACGCTGACTGCTGAAATCTTACGTCCGGTAAGGTCAAATATCTCCAGCACTACAGCCTCGGGAGTAGTAACGGATACCATTCCCCGGCCGGCTTTGGAAATCAGTATTTCCGAGGCGCTGTCGGTGGCCACGCCTGCTATTGCTGCTGTGGATGCTATCACTACGGCATCGCTGGGGGAAGATGAGATTCCGGTAATGCTGCCGCCTGATACTGTGCGACCGTTGGCCACAACCGTTATCTTGTATACGGCATTGTCGGCCGGTTCTATCTTTCCGGTGTACTCGGAGGCTTCAGTGTCGGCCTGAAGGTATGTGGTGGTGTTTACAAATCCGGCTTCACGTATCTGGCGTACTTCAATGTTGTCAAAGAATATGCGGTCAGTGCTGCTTATCTTGATGCGGGTATCGGCTGTTGCTCCGGTCAAGTTCACGGTATAGTCCTTGAATGCGGCCTCATCAATAGTTACCTCTACGGGTTCTGATTCGGTATCATCGGCATAAACCAATGTGAAATTCACTGTAGCTCCGGTCTTAAACCCACCATAATAATTAGCCATATTGATTGCTACATATACATTGCCGTTGTCTCCTGAAAGGTCTAATGAGGGCGTCTGTATATATGAATTTCCGGCAAATGGCGCCAAGGCGACAGTGCCATTTGTGCATGCCATCTCCGAGCCGGTCCATCCGGGTTCGTTCAATACGGCAAGATGACGTTCGTAAATATATTCGGGATAGCTTAACGTACCCTCGGTAAAAGCATTGAAGGTTTCGGAAAGGATGTTGGCCAGACCGGTTTCCTTAAGAGTTTCGCTCTTGTATATCGTTACGCTGTAGTCATCGGCATCGGCCACGCTGTTCCATCGTGCGGTGAAGTTGCCGGCATCGTCACATGATGCTATGGTCACTACGGGGGTGGCTAATTCGGTCACCACTTTCACTACTTCTATCTCATTGGAATTTCCTGAAACGCTCTCATCATTGGCTGCGCGTACTACATAGTAGTATGTCACGTCCGGGTCAAGGCCGGTAACCTTATAGCTCGTTTCGGTGCATTCCTGATTGTCGAGGAACATCACCTTATCGCCGGCAGCATTGTAGCTGTACACGTCAAGATAGTACTTGGTGGCTGCCGCAACGGTGCTCCATGATGCGGTAAACGAAGTGCCGTCGGCCTCCGATGGCTGATAGGCCTTAGGCTCGGTTATAAAGTCGGTTGACTGTGATATGGTCACTTTCCTGATGAATATGCCGTCCGCCACCAAGAATGGAGCAATGGTGGCATAATTCTGGAATGTATATGTCCCCTCGGGAGTCAATATGAAATTAACCGTGGTCCAATCAGAGGTATATATCTCCTGAGAATATGATTTTGGACTTGAGGATGATCCATATTGAAGTTGTACCATACCCATGGACGTCTTGTTGAGTTTGAGTTCTATAGATACTTTTATGGCACCGCCGTTGGCTGTAACTCCGGATAGTCCCGATTTTGTCTTGAGCGTTCCTCCATCGGTTATATAGATGGCGCCTCCTGCCTGTCCGGCCTTGTTGGCTACTATTGCCCATTTTGTATTTAGGCTACTGGGTAACGCATAAGCACTGGTATACATTGAGGGTGATTCCTCACTGCCGGCGGTGAGGACGGAGAAATCGCTTTCAAGCAGTACTGTCTCAGCGGCATTGGCCTTAAGGCCTATTACAGATGCCGCCATAAGGGTGAGTGTGAGTAAAAATTTCTTCATTCAGAATGTGAGTTATTGATTAGTTTGATAGAATAATTCGTAGTGATTGGGTATAACGAAGTTGCAAAGATAATCCTTTTTCATAATTATACGCAGTATATCATGATAATTAACTCATTTAACGGCACGGCTCTTTCATTTAAAAATTGTTGGATTTTTCAAACTCGCTGGCATACA
>JAMPBB010000060.1 GCA_023666885.1 Muribaculaceae bacterium
CTATACATAATGCACCCCAAAAGTTTTGTGTCCAACTTTTGGGGTGCAGTTCACATTATGGCAGGGCTTGAATTTGGATATGAGGATTATGGGTTATTCTATAACTATCTCATCCACGAATATGAATGCGGGCTTTCCGGCACCGCTGTGGAATTCCGGTATCTGATTCTCGCACTCTTCAGTTATGCGTACGTAACGGGCCTTTACAGGGTCAAATCCCATGCGGTGAGGTATTATGGCATTGATGTGCTCTGTAAGCTGCGGAATCTCAATAGCTGCAATTTCCCGGAAGTCAGTACCGTTGTCAGACACTTCCACCTTTATGTTGCGTCCATCAAAAATCCAGTCGGACGTAGCTACGAGATTGTTTACCGAAATTTTGCTGAATTCCTTTTCACTGCCTAAGTCAAGTGTAGCCACAAGCGGTACACCTACAAATCCTAACCACTCGCCGGTATTGAATGTTGACGGGCCGAAGCGTCCGTCTACCAATGTCAGACCGCCCTGGCCGCTGTAGCGTGAATGGGGCGGATTGGCCAAAGTAACCTTTGAGGTGGTAGCTTTATTGAAAGTTACACTGTCAGTGAGTATACGGCTGCGTCCCTGCTGAGGGCGGAATGCGGCAGCCCGTATTTTAGCTGACTTGTCTATGCTTATGGGAGCGGTATACAAGGTGGATGATGCAGTTGGCTCGCTACCGTCAAGAGTAAAGCGGATAGGAGCGTCATCACATGTTTCAAACGTGGCTGTTATCACACCCTTTTCCACATCGGGCATTATCTTGCCGCTTACATCAAATACATGATCGGCATAATTGTAGCCGTTAGCTTTATAATGCTCAATGAGCTGGGGTATACGGCGCACGAAATTGCTGTAATCCTTCTTGTTAGGCTGCGTCCACTGGACCTCGCTCAAAGCAGCGAAGCGGGGGAGTTCCATATACTGTGCCTGACTGAAAGTGGGTATATACTCAGTCCAGAGATTAGCCTGTGCGCCAATTATGTTTTTGGCTTCTTCAGCGGTGAGCGATGATGAAATGGGCTCGTAGCTGTACACCTTCTCCACCGGAAGGAATCCGCCTATGGCAAGCGGCTCATTTGCATCACGGCTCTGATAGTAATCGAAATAGCAGTAGCTGGTAGGGGTCATTATGGCCTGATGATTCTGACGTGCGGCTTCACGTCCGCCTTCTTCACCGCGCCACGACATTACTATAGCTCCCGGAGTGAGGCCTCCTTCAAGTATCTCATCCCAGCCTATCATCTTGCGGCCATGGCGGGCCAAGGTGTTTGAGGCATGGGTCATGACAAACGTCTGAAGCTTCTGCTCGGCTGAGCTGTGGTCATCGTCCTTAAGTCCGAGAGTCTTTATGCGTTCCTGACATTTGGCACATTCTTTCCAGCGGGTCTTGGGGCATTCATCGCCGCCTACGTGTATGTATTCCGATGGGAACAGTTCGCATACCTCATCAAGTACGCCGTCAAGAAATTCAAGCGTCTTGTCATTGCCGGCGCAGAGCACATCATCTGACACACCCCAGCGGGTCCACAATTCGTACGGGCCGCCGGTACATCCTAACTCGGGATAGGCCTTGAGTGCGGCGAGCATGTGGCCGGGAAGGTCTATTTCGGGTATTACGTCGATATGCCTGTCAGCTGCATATTTTATAATGTCCTTCACCTCATCCTGAGTATAGAATCCGCCGTAAGGCTTGCCGTCAGTGGTGCTGAAGTTCTTGCCTATACAGGTACCGGGACGTACTGAGCCCACCTCGGTAAGACGCGGATATTTCTTGCTCTCCAAGCGCCATCCCTGGTCATCGGTAAGATGCCAGTGGAATTTGTTGGCATTGTGAAGCGCTATCATGTCAATGAAGGTTTTGATGCTGTCAGCCGGGAAAAAGTGGCGTGATACGTCAAGGTGCGCTCCTCGGTAACCGAATCGGGGTGCGTCAGTTATGCTCACGGGGGCAAAACTTACGGCATCGCCTATGGACGATCCGGGAATAGACTTGCGGAGTGTCTGTATGCCATAGAAGTTGCCTGCTGATGAAGCTCCGTCAATGGTTATGAGCGATGAGGTTACATTCAGCGTATAAGCCTCTTTGTTGTCTGATGCCATATTGCAGGTCAGTACTATGGCATTTGACTTGGGTGCTTTAGTGACAAGCTTGAGGTTAAGCCCGGTAAGCTGCTTCAAGTAGTCGGCAAGCAGTTCGGCGTTGCGCTTCATTGAGGCGTCTTTGGCCGGATAGGCTATTACTGTTTTTGAGTTAAGACTGAAGGGCGCACCGGTCAGGGTGGTCACTTCCTGAGGCTGTGGGATGACATTGTACACGGCTTGCACATCGGCAGCGTATGCTGATGATGTCAAGCCCATGATCAGTGCCGTACCAAGAGCCATAAAAAGCTTTTTCTTCATGGTAACTTATAATGGATTATGGTTAGTATTTAATTGATTACAAAGATACGCCAAAGAATCCGTATCTACAAACGCAAAAACATCCCGGGCCAGTTCCCTTGGGAGGATTTGACTCGGGATGTATGGTTTATGCAAAAATGAAGTATTGTGCCGAAAGTTTATTTAATTAACTATGAGAGTCAGAGATATTGTCAGGCCATGAACTGCTCGGGGGTGGGAGTTTCCGGAGTGTCGGGCGTCTGAGGCTGCTCGGGAGTATCGGGTGCTTCAGGAGCGTCAGGTGTGTCAGGGGTATCCGGAGTATCAGGGGTATCGGGAGTGTCGGGCGTCTGAGGATCTTCGGGAGCATCAGGGGTTTCCGGTGTCTCCGGGGTTTCGGGAGTTTCGGGAGTTTCGGGAGTTTCGGGGTCGTCAGCTACAAACATTGCCATGAGCTGTTCGGGAGCGGGTGTTTCGGGTTGCTCGGGAGTTTCAGGCGCGTCCGGTGTTTCGGGAGTGGTAGGAGTCTGAGGTGTTTCGGGAGTGGTAGGTGTTTCAGGAGTGTCCGGAGTATCAGGCGTATCCGGTGTCTGAGGATCTTCCGGTGTAGTAGGTGTTTCCGGGGTTTCCGGAGTGGTCGGGGTTTCCGGATCCTCCATCTGTACGTAAGCCATTAAGGCCGATGTGGCTGTTGTGTCCGGCGTCGGGGCTGCTGTAGTATCCGGTTCGGTGTATGTGGTGTCGGATGCAAACGGTGTGCTGCTGCTTACAGAGGCCTTTGAAGCGTTGAATGCGAAAGATGCGGTAAGGCTGATGGCAAGTGCTGAAGTCAAAACGAGTTTTTTCATAATGCAGTTGTTTTTAGGGTTTGTTATTAAGTGATTGTTTCTGCACTATAATGTTTCAACATTCGTGCCAAAGCGTGCCACAAAAAGCCAATTCACAGTACATCAGAAGTATAGCATTGTATGGCATAATGTGGCGCATGTGGAAAAGTGTGGATATGTGTAGAAAAAATCCACACCCGAAGTGTGGATTTTTGTGTGGAATGTTATGCGTCGATGGCAAGCGTGCGTAGTTTGTTGTACAGCGTCTTTCGGTCTATCCCGAGTATTCGTGCTGCTTTGGCTTTATTCCCACAGGCTGTAGTGAGAGCGCTGATTATTCTGTGGCGCTCTTGGTCAGGATCGTTAAGCCGTAGTGTAGACGGCTCGGGCATCGATGCCGGTTCGAGGCCCAGTTCCTTGTCAGTGATCTCATGGCCGGTGGTGAGCAGGGCGGCTCGCTTTACCACATTTCGGAGTTGGCGCAGGTTGCCTTCCCACGGGTATGACAGCATGGCTTTTCGTGCCTCACAGGAGAATCCTCTTATATCCTTTTCAAGGTCACGGTTGGCCTCATCAAGAAAATGCTCGGCAAAAAGAATTATGTCATAGCCCCGTTCACACAAGCGGGGTACGCGTATGGTAAACTCATTCAGACGGTGGTACAAGTCCTCGCGTAACACACCATTGGCAATGGAAGCCTCAAGGTCAGCATTGGTGGCACATATAAGCCTCACATCCACCGTGCGTTCCTTAGAGCCGCCTATGGGGCGGATACGGCGTTCCTGTATGGCACGCAGGAGCTGTATCTGCACATCGTAGCTCAGATTGCCCATCTCATCAAGGAACAGCGTACCGCCATCGGCGCGTTCAAAGGCGCCTGCTTTGTCAGCGAACGCACCGGTAAATGCACCCTTTACATGCCCGAAAAGTTCTGAGGCCGACAATTCCTTGCTCAGCACACCGCAATCTATCGCTACAAACGGCCCCGAACTGCGCTTGCTTAGCTCATGTATGCGCCGGGCCACATACTCCTTGCCCGTGCCGTTGGCTCCGCGTATCATGACTGACATGGGCGTAGGGGCTACAAGGCCTACCATCTTGTACAGCTCTGCGGCTGCCGGACTGTCGCCTTCAAGATACGAATTGTCATTTCGCGGGGTAGGGTGTGAGGCGGCCTCTTTGACTGGGGATGTTGTGGCATCGGGTAATTGATTGCTTGTAAGGAGTATGTCATTGATTTTTTGCAGTAGTATCTCAGGCTGGAACGGCTTTGATATATAGTCGCGGGCGCCTCGCTTCATGGCCTCTACGGCATTCTGCACCTCGGCATAACTTGTCATGACCATCAGCGGAATTTGTTTCCCTTGTTTGCTCATTGACGTGATTATGTCTATGCCGTCCCCGTCAGGGAGCCGCATGTCGGTAAGAATCAGATCGGGCTCGGCACCTTTTGCTATCAAGGATGTGGCCGAGGCAAGAGATGTGGCACTCTTGGTGGCAAATCCTTTACGCTGCATCCATTTTGACAGCATGGTAAGGAACGTAAGGTCATCCTCTATAACCAGTATTTCAGGAGATTCGTGTTTCATTCTTCGCCTATTATATTATCCACCTTCTTAATAATGGATATGAGTGAACGTATTACGGTATTTATCATTTTATCATACTCGGGTGATGACATACTCTCTGCACCGGTGCCCTTGTCAAGCGCAGTGCTTATGTCGCAAGAATCCAATGCGGCCATCTTGAGTATAGGCGTGAGGCGGTGTGCTACACTCCGTATGGCCTGCGTATCGGCCGATGCATTTGCTTCTTTCAACTGCGCTATGTACTGGCGGCATTCAATGCGTAGTGTTTCTAAAATCTCAAATTCGGTATCGGTATCTCCGCCTGCATATTCCAAGAACGAGGATAGGTCCGGTACCTCCTGCGGCTGACAGACATCTGACAGTATTACGGCTAAGTCATGCTCATCCAGCGGTTTTGACAGCACGGCATCAAATATATCCGTATCAATGCCGGTCAGCTCAGTACCGGCGGCAGAGAGTGCTATTACAAGCAGGTCAGGATACAGTTCCTTCAGATCGCGGCACAGCTCCACACCGCTTATATGAGGCATTTGGATATCGGTAATCACTATATCCGGCCGCGATGATGACGCCTTCTGCATGGCATCAGTAGCATTGGCCGCTTCAATGGTGATGATTGAGGCCCCGATCCGGTCAAGCGCCATACGTACAAGGCGGCGTTGCAACGCATCGTCATCCACTATCAGAATGTTTAATCCGTTGGTCACTACCGGAAGCTCCTTTATAGTATCTGCTTCAAAACCCTCAGGTGAGAATGATTCGGTGGGAGCATCCACTTTGACTGAAAGTGTAAAAGTGCTCCCTTTCCCCGGTTGGCTTTGCAGCGTTATGTCAGCACCAATAAGCCTGGCCATGGCGCTGACTATTGACAGTCCTATACCGGAACCTTCTATACCCATACATTCTTCGGTGCGGGTGAAGCGATTGAAAATCCGTGCCTGATCAAGCGGGGATATACCGCATCCAGTGTCGGCAACGGATACTGTCAGCATGCCGTTCTCTACATGAGCGCTTATTGAAACGGTGCCCGATGCGGTGTATTTTATAGCATTGCCGGTGAGATTGTCAATTATGGCAAGTATCCTGTCGGCATCAGCATTTACCGGGGTGGAACATGATGTATCTGTGTCAAGGGTCAATGTCAAACCTTTCTCTGCGGCTAAAGGCGCAAACGTATTGTAAATATCCCTGAGCAGCAGAGCCGGAATGAAATCTGAAGCTATAGTTACAGCTTCACCAGCCTCTATACGGTGATAATCAAGCAATGACCCGGCCAATGTCAGCAACCTGTCCGCACTCCTGTAAACACTGTGGGCACACATGCGCTGATAATCATCAAGAGCTGTATGGCTGAGTGCTTTGGCATAACCTTTTACTGAAGCTGCGGGCGACTTCAAATCGTGAGTTATGGTGAGCAGCATGCTTTCACGCTCATTCATCAGGCGCGTTATCTGCTCGTTTGATTCCTCGATGCTGCGCCTGTATTCGGCAGCCTTGCGCACATCTCTGCGTACCATGGTGTAGAATATAGCCGCAAATATTATAGCCATTGTGGCTATGATGCATATGATTAATAGCAGTTCATGAGTGGATCGGGCTATGGATTCCTGGATTAGTGATGCGTGTTCTATCTCGGCATTCTGTACGCGGGTCAGAAGTAGATTTATGCGGGCGCTGAGAGCCGTATTCATACTGTGAAGACGGCGGATATTGTTCTGCGTGGACCGTGCCTGTACGAGCCTTGAATTTGAGGCCTTATTGTTGGCCATGCGTATTTCTTCTGACAGTCCATCGGCTATGCTGCTATTGGTGGTGTCAGTGTGAGCCACCTGGATCCTGCTGCTTATAAGCGCGGTGTCAGGAGTGCCCGGGCTGAATACCTTGCCAAGCCGCTTGAAGAAGTTTTTCTCTTGGTGCCGTACGGTAATTTCGCGTTCTTCCTTCAGAATTTCACGAACGGTAGTGTTTGATGCCAAGGAATCACGTGCGGCCACAAGCTCATTGATAGTGCGCTGGAAGTCTGCGAAATAGTCATTGCTGTTACTTGCAAGAGCCAGTTGCCGGACTATCTCATGTTTTTTGTCAGATATAACCAGAATGGAATCCAGGTCATTATGCATAAGTGAAGAGTCGGGGTACATGCTTTTAAGAGAATCCACTCCGGCCACGAATGAGCGGTAAGCATCCTCATAGGCATCCAATGCCTCGGCTGTTCCGGATATGGCTATCTGTGCGGCAGCCTCGGTACGCAGAGCCTCAGCCAAAAGACGACGTGTGACCAATCCGCTGCGTTCAAGTCTGCGCTCATCATTGCTGTTTTCCACTATAGAGCGCATGGACAGCCAAACGAAAGCTATGGCCGCTCCAAACAATAGCATTACTGCAATGTATCCTGCTGCTACCTTTAAGGAGTAATCCTTGTCATGTCCCATTTCTTAGCATAAGTGATTCGTATATTAAACGATATTACAGCACATTTGTTTTGGCTGTACTTAATAAATATAAAATGTTTGGAGTGTGCTTGGACATGAGGAAACTATTGTTTAACTTAGCGCAGAAAATCCATACCGGCTTACATAAAAATATTGGCCGTATGGCGAACATTTGTCGGGCACCATTGTTATGATGGTATAACTGCGTATATTAACCATAAATTCAAAAAATAATTAAAGATGAAACCCATTCACATCATTTTAGCTGTAATAAGCGGTGCCATAGCAGGTGCCACAGTAGGTCTTCTTTTTGCTCCCGCTAAGGGCGCTGATACCCGCGATGAAATCATCAAGTTCCTTAAGGAAAAGGGTATAAAGCTCAAAAGGTCAAAGATGGAAGAGCTGGCTGATGAAATAGCTGAAGAGCTTCAGGCCAAGGCTTAATAGTGATATTATAGAAACCGACATCCGCCACAAGGAGGCCGCTGCATATGGTGCAGCGCCTCCGGGTTGGTATTTAACACACCAATAAAAAAAGAATAGTATATGAGCAATCTGAATTTACTGTATGCCTTCATTGGCGGTGCAGTGGTAGGTGCAGGAGCCGCAGTGCTTTTTGCCCCGGAAAAGGGTGAGAATCTTCGCCGCCGCATCAAGGATATCCTACGTAAGAAAGGAATCATATGCACTGAAAGTGAAATTGATGCGCTTGTAGAGCAGCTCACAAGCGAAATTGAGGACTGACCTCGATTGATATACCTATAATAACCGTGGTGCCCGGTGAATATGTCACGGGCATCCCGGCTATTTAAATTCCCGTATTTCAACTATGACGGAAAAAGACAACTCATTCTTTCGCCTTTGGGGGATAGCAAAGAAATACCTGACATTTCAGATCGAATATGCCAAGCTTACCACCGCTGAAAAGATAACCATGGTTTTCGGTGCGGTGGCTCTTGCGTTTATCCTTATTATGCTTGTTACGGTGATAGGCCTGTTTGCAACACTGGCTGTGGCTCATCTCATTGCTGATACCGTAGGGCTGGTATGGGCGTTTGCCATAATGGCAGGCTTCTATCTCTTGGTGGCCATTTTGCTTGTCGTGTTCAGGAAGCCGCTGCTGCTTAATCCTATAGCTCGTTTTATGTCCCGCATTATCTTATCGTGAAAAGTATGAATAGAGAAATGAGCCATACCGGCGAACCGAAGATGGCACCTCATCATGCCGAGGGATGGGACGGGTATTCACTTGATGAAATCCGTTATCAGAAGGCGTTTGCTCTGGCCAGAGTAGAAATACAGAAAGAAAAACTGATGCTTACGGCATCGAAACTCCGTGAGGAAGTGCCCGTAGTAAAAGCGCATGGCATAGCCGGGAAGGTGCTTGGCAGCCTTAATTATCTTGACTATGCAGTGATTGCCTACAGATTTGCATCCAAAATATTTACTATGCTGCGTGCCGTAAAGCGTCGGAAATAAAGCTATACATATATAGTAATTCATCACATGAATGATTATGAAGAGGTGCGTTTTGACCTTGAGCCATGCACCGAATATATGACTGACGTCCTCGCGGCAATGCTTGCCGATGCCGGATTTGAAAGTTTCGTACCTGATGAGAAAGGATTGACAGCCTATATACGTGCAGACGCCGATGCCGACGCTTGCCATATTGACGGCATTATATCCTTTTTCCCTTTTGAAACTGCTGTAACATACCGGAGATCAGTGATAGAAGGGCGTGATTGGAACAGCGAATGGGAGAAAAACTATTTCAAGCCCATAGTGATAGCTGACCGGTGTGTGGTGCACAGCACGTTCCATAAGGACATTCCGGTATGTGAGTATGATATACTGATTGACCCCAAAATGGCTTTCGGCACCGGGCATCACTCCACCACCTCACTTATAATGAATGAGCTGCTCAGCATGGATATGCGCGGCAAGAAAGTAGTGGATATGGGCACCGGAACAGGGATATTGGCCATACTGGCATCAATGAGAGGTGCGGAGAATATCTTAGCTGTAGAAATAGATCCGGCTGCGTACGAAAACGCCGTGGAGAACGTGTCATTAAATCATCGCGAAAACATCCGCCTCGTGCTTGGCGACGCCTCAGCACTTGATGCGTGTGCAGCTGAGAGCGCTGACATGCTTATGGCCAATATAAACCGGAATGTCATTACCGCAGATATCTCACGCTATGCATCGGTATTGAAGCGTGGTGGTATGATGCTTTTAAGCGGATTCTATGAGGAGGATATTCCGGTAGTAGAGAAAGCTGCCGAGGAATATGGCGTGCGTCCTATAGGATTCGATACGCTCAATAAATGGGCCTGCCTCAAGTTGCACAAACACGGCTCTTTCATTTAGAAATTAAATAACCGTATAATGCCCTTACCCGGGTC
>JAMPBB010000061.1 GCA_023666885.1 Muribaculaceae bacterium
AATCTGTTGCAGGGTCAATATCGCTTGTCGATTTTAAATGAAAGAGCCGTGGTCCTATATTCAAAAAGTGCACCTCACGGTCATGCCATAAGCCATGCCACCTTCCGCCGGGCGCACCCATGGCGAGCTGTCAATGACGAAGCGCTCCTTCCTGTAGCCCGGATTGCCGAACCGCTTCTTCTGGTATCCTCTGAAATAACCCACCACTTCGTTGACCGGGTCAACAAGGAATGCTACGGCAAATCCAAGTATGCGTGACTCACACAGACGGTAGCCGTTGCTCACTATATGCCGTTTTATCAGATAAAAGCCTTCACCAAACAGGGAACCGACCACCGGTGTTATAACAAGATCCTGCACTGACGGAATTTCATTGAAAGCCTCGAATCCGTACTCCCAGAAGAGCGTAGATATGCAGAAACTATATAGAAAAGAGCCCCATACATTGAATCCGCAGCTGCGGGCCGACATGTAGTATGCAGCACCTCCGTACGGATGCAGGATGAAATTAAATATGGCGTTGTCATGATCCCAAACAGGGCCGGCTTTTATATGATTTACGTATCTTTTGAACAACGGCACTTTATCCGACTCGCGTTTATTCCAAGCGGTGGCGTCCTGCGGCAACGTTTCAAGAATCACCATCGTAGCCACACCGCCTCCCATCAGTACTCCGGTATTGACCCACAGGCGTTTCCAGTCAGGCATACTGCGTGTGCGTGAATAAGGATAGTCATACAGATCAAGCTTTAATTCGCGGCTATTGCTTACCTCGGCACGGTTCATCATAGATGCATCACTGATAGAATCCGCTTCTGAGAATATCTCCCTGTCAATGCTGCACATGTTCCCGGCAGTCAACGTGTCAGCGACACATCCCACGGTATCCGATGCGAGCTGTGCAGCCTCAGCCGATATACAGCATGACAGCATACAGCATGTGACTATTCCTGTTATAAAGCTTCGCATATGGATGATATTAATAAATAGTTGAACTTATACTTGTAACAACTCTGTAACAGAAATGTGCGGCAGACATACTGATTTATTTTGGCTAAAACGTCTTTAGAATATGTCAAAATACCCATAAACGCATCAAGCGGCCCGGTCTTCGCCACAAAACAATATGTACAATTCGGGAATATGACTAAATTTGCACCAAATTACAGTATGACCAAAAGATCGGTATATATATATGCAATTACGATGGCACTGACCATGCACATCGGTACATTTGCCTCATATGCCTGCGATAACGGACAGCCCGACAGCTTGAAAGCGGAACGGATAGACTCAATATCGGACTCTCAGACACCACGTAAGCGCAGTCTGATAGGAAAGATTATAAACTACTTCAATGAATCCAACAAGCCCAAGCAGTATAAGCGGTTTGACTTCAGCATTATCGGTGGGCCGCACTTCTCATCGGACACCAAACTCGGGCTCGGACTTGTGGCTGCCGGCAACTATAAGGCGGATCCCAATGACACCACTACATCCGTGTCAAACGTATCGCTGTACGGCGATGTATCTACCGTAGGATTCTATCTTATAGGAATAAGGGGGAATCATTTCTCGAAATCTGACCGATACCGAGTGGACTATAACGTTTCATTCTATTCATTTCCGCGCAAGTTCTGGGGTATAGGCTATGATGCCGGGCTGGATTATGACAATTCCACTAAATTCAATGAATTCTACGTGCGGTCATATGCACAGTTCATGGGACAGATAGGGGGCGGATTCTATTTCGGACCCGGGGTAGACTTCGCGTATGCCAATGCCCGTAAGGTGACGCGCCCTGAGCTATGGGCCGGCCAGAAGCTTCACACATCCAATTTCGGGCTTTCACTTTCAGCGGTATATGACACACGTGATAACCTTACCGCGCCTCAAAAGGGTCTGTATGCAGCCATACAGCAGCGCTTCTTTCCCCACTTTTTAGGCAACAAATATGACTTCAGCTCCACTACTGTGGACTTTTCAGCCTATATAGTCGCGTGGAAGGATGCCGTGATAGCCGGACACGTACACGGTGCATTCGGATACGGCGATGTGCCCTGGTCCATGATGCCCACATTCGGAGGCAGCAGCTCCATGCGCGGATACTATGACGGCCGCTTCCGTGACAAGTGTGAGGCTGACGTAACATTGGAGATCCGCCAACACATATGGCGGCGCAACGGTATTGTGCTGTGGGGCGGTATCGGCTCAGTGTTTGCACGTCCGCGCGACTTCAGGCTCCGCCATATACTGCCTAACGGAGGCATAGGTTACCGGTGGGAATTTAAGAAACGTACCAATGTACGCCTTGACTATGGCATAGGCAAAGGTGAATCAGCATTCATATTTAATATCAATGAAGCATTCTGATACCGGAATTGTACCCTACAAGAAAGCTAAGCTCATATCCATACTGCTGGCTGTATGGACCATATGCGTGTGCAGCATCCCCAATATAGTGCTGTCCGTAACTGAGGACTTATCATTGGCACAGCGGCTTGCGAATACGCTGCTGCCGTGTGGCATATACGTATTGCTGATGTCGCTTACGCGCAATGTCGGGAAGGCCACACTGTGGATGTTTCCCCTTATGTTCTTTGCCGCATTCCAGATAGTGCTTCTTTACATGTTCGGGCGCTCGGTTATAGCCGTTGACATGTTCCTGAACCTCGTCACCACCAATCCTGCCGAAGTGAATGAACTGTTGGGCAACATGGGAGTAATTATCCTCGTGGTATGCCTGCTCTATCTGCCGCCTTTGGCCGGAGGCATAGCGGGATGTGTGAAAAAATGGCGCATCACCGGCGGATGTCTTAAAAACATCAGGCTATGCGGATATGCATTGACCGGTGCCGGACTGATATGTTTTGCAGCATCGTTTGCATCGGCACGCCCCTACCGACCTCTCAATGACCTATACCCCCTTAATATGGCCGACAATATATACCGTGCCGTAGAGCGCACCGCACGGGTGGAACGGTACAAGGACACTTCGCGCCGGTTCCGGTTTGGCGCATCAAGCACACGCCCGGCTGATGAGCGTGAAGTCTATGTAATAGTTATAGGCGAAACATCACGCGCACCGCAGTGGCAGCTATTGGGATATGACCGAGCCAACAACGCACCGCTCATGGATCTTCCGGGCCTTACCGCTTTCAACCGTGCCGTGAGCGAATCGAACACCACACACAAGAGCGTACCCATGCTGCTTAGTGATGTAGACGCCCACACATTTGAAGATTCCATCTATAGCCGCAAAAGCATAATTTCGGCATTCAAGGAAGCCGGTTACAGCACCGCATTCTTTTCAAACCAAGCACGGAATCATTCGTTTATTGATTTTTTCGGTTCGGAAGCTGATACATGCATATTCATCAAGGAGCAAACATCAGACCGTACAGGGCATCCGTATGACGGTGAGCTGATAAACCGGCTGCGCTCACATATAGCATCAACGGCAGGCAAATCCCTGATAGTGCTTCACACATACGGATCACATTTCAGCTATCTTGACCGCTACCCTGACAGCGCAAGAGTGTTTACGCCCGACTCCCCTCTTGATGTATCACCCAAAAACAGAGCTAAGCTCATCAACGCGTATGACAATACTATAGCCTACACCGCGTCACTTCTCAGGGATGTGGCCGATGTACTTAAGGCTGAGGACTGTAGGAGCGCCATGTTCTATACCAGCGATCATGGCGAGGATATATACGATGACAGCCGCGGACTTTTCCTGCATGCATCGCCGGTGCCGAGCTATTATCAGCTCCATGTACCGTTCTTGGTGTGGCTGTCAGATAAATACATCAGTGATACCCCTGAGCACTATCAAGCGCTGCAGGACAACAAGAACCGATTCATAAGCACCAGCGGCTCACTGTTCCATACCGTAGCGGATATAGCGGGCATAGCCATGCCTCGGCATTTTGATGAAAGCCGCTCTGTAGCCTCATCCCGCTATAAAGAAAGGCCACCGATATACCTCAATGACCATAATGAAGGCGTAAGCCTCAGCGCCTGCGGCCTGCGCCCCCTTGACCTAATCAAATTTGACTCCATAGGAATCTCCCTCCGATAATTAATAGTTACATACTCCCATATTTATACAGCTTAAGAAACTAATTTGTCATAGATCGGGGGCATTATTCATTATTATTAGTAAATTTGCGTTTGCATATCGCTTATCGAAGCCTGCTATGGGTTACGTGGGCGGGATGCAGACATAATAAAAATACACTAATCAATCATTGACTCAATGAAAAACAAATTTGAATTTGGGAAGGGTCTTGTTTCAGGCTTCCTCATCATTGCGCTTTTGATGTGTAATCCCATCAGCGTTATGGCTCAATCGCAGAATTTACGGAGTTATACGCTGGAAGGTGGTTCTCCTGTTGTTTTGCGTGTTAATGAGAATGCAGATTTCTCAAACAAGGCAGACAATGGTACAATTTCAGCCATTGTGGAAAACGATGTCTATTCAGCTGACGGCACTCAAGTAGTTGTCAAGGCCGACACGCCTGCGACCATTGAATTTAATGCTGAATCCAATGGCTCTTGGGGAAAAGCAGGAAAAGTATGCATGACAAATGCATCAACACGTACCATTGACGGCAAGAAAGTTATGCTCCGCTTAAGCAGTTGCAAAAAAGGTGGAAGTAAAATTGGCGGTGTAATTGCATTGTCTGTCTTATTATTTCCAATAGGCCTTATCAGTGGATGTATGAAAGGGAGTATGCCAAAAATTTCAAATGGCACAACTTTTGATGCAACAACTACGCAGGACGTGGTATGTAATCCTATTTCAGAATAACAAAGATAACCACCGAGATGCGGGGTGCAGTATCGGTGGTTATCTTTATATCATGTATGCGGAGGCGGTTACTGGGGGGCGAGGCCTTGGCGGCTGAAGGTATATTCGGCATCGTTGACTTCAAGCTTCATCACATTGCCTTTGACTTTCACGTCATCAAAATGCTTCATGCCGGCATAGCGCAGCTGAAGCGCGCCAGAGAGCTGCGACTGTATGGACTGGGCCAGCTGCGGCTTAAGCGTTTCAGGTTCGGGAGTAGTGGAGCCGGTAAGCAGATTGGCCGTAAGCTCTATGGCCTGAGGATCAACGGTGACGGCAATGGTGGCCGGATTTATGTTGACGTTTATCTCATCCTCACTCACAGCAGTCCATGATCCTGTAGCTGTGGACTTGGCTGATGCCGACATACTGAAGGGCTGCATCACGGCCTGTGTGCCCTGAAGTTGGGCAGTAGTGGTAATGAGGCCGCTCATAATGAGCTCGCCGCCGCGTCCGGTACTGTCTACGGTGAGTATCATATTATCTATAATCATAGCCGAGCTGGCTGACTCATCAATAAGTCTGACGGGAGCACCACTCCACGTCCCCTCAACGGCGCTTGCCAACTTTCCCGCCTCATTACACGAACAGAGCGCGAGGGCAAAAACAGCTGTGACAGCTAAAGCAATTCTTTTCATAGTGACTAATATATGCGTTTTTGTAATTTAAACCACGCAGTGATTAAATTGTTTGAGGAAAATACGTATATTTGCAGTAACCAAAATCTTAACTTCTTTATTAGCAATATGGCAACGAAACCGTTCAAATATCAGGAAATGTTCCCTATGTCAAAGGACACCACTGAGTATTACCATCTTACATCAGATTATGTAAAGGTAGAGAAATGGGGTGACCGTGAAATGCTTGTAGTTGACCCTCAAGCTCTGACCGTGCTTACCAATCAGGCCACACATGACAATGCTTTTATGCTTCGCCGCGAGCACAATCAAATGGTGGCTAAAATACTGCATGACCCTGAGGCCAGCGAGAACGACAAATTTGTGGCTCTCACTATGCTGCGCAATGCAGAAGTGGCTGCCAAAGGCCAGCTCCCCTTCTGTCAGGACACGGGTACAGCCATAGTGATAGGAAAGAAAGGCCAGAATGTATACACCGGCGGCCATGATGAGGAGCGCATATCGGAAGGCGTGTACAAGACATACACTGAAAACAATCTCCGCTACTCACAGAACGCTCCGCTCAACATGTATGATGAAGTAAACACCGGATGCAACCTGCCGGCGCAGATTGACCTCTATGCTGTGGACGGCGATGAATACAAGTTCCTGTTCGTGGCCAAAGGAGGCGGCTCAGCCAACAAGACATATCTCTATCAGGAAACCAAAGCCCTCATAAACCCCAAGACTCTCGTGCCATTCCTGGTAGAAAAAATGAAGACACTCGGCACGGCTGCATGCCCGCCCTATCATATAGCTTTCGTAATAGGAGGCACATCGGCTGAAATGAATCTTGCCACCGTCAAGAAAGCATCGGTAAAGTATTATGACAATCTGCCCACACAGGGCAATGAACTGGGTCATGCTTTCCGCGATGTAGAGCTTGAGAAGCAGCTGCTTGAGGAAACACGCAAGATAGGACTCGGCGCACAGTTCGGCGGCAAGTATTTTGCCCATGACATAAGGGTTATCCGTCTGCCCCGCCACGGTGCTTCATGCCCCGTAGGTCTGGGCGTAAGCTGCTCGGCCGACCGTAATGTCAAGGCCAAGATAAACCGTGAGGGACTGTGGATAGAGAAGCTCGATTCAAACCCCTGCGAACTCATTCCTGAGGAATATCGCAAACAGGGTGAAGGCAATGTTGTCAAGATTGACCTTAACCGCCCCATGCCTGAAGTGCTTGCTGAGCTTGACAAGTATCCCGTATCGACCCGTCTGTCGCTTAACGGCACCATTATAGTGGGTCGTGACATAGCTCATGCCAAGATCAAAGAGCGTCTGGACCGTGGCGAAGAAATGCCTCAGTACCTTAAGGATCATCCCATATATTACGCCGGTCCGGCCAAGACTCCGGCAGGAATGCCGTCAGGATCATTCGGCCCCACTACTGCCGGTCGTATGGACTCGTACGTTGACCAGTTCCAGGCTGCCGGCGGATCAATGATAATGATAGCCAAGGGCAACCGAAGCAAGCAGGTGACCGATGCATGCCATAAGCATGGCGGATTCTACCTTGGCTCCATAGGTGGTCCGGCTGCCATTCTGGCACAGAACAGCATCAAGAAAGTGGAACTGTTAGAATATCCCGAGCTCGGTATGGAGGCCATATGGAAGATAGAAGTGGAAGATTTCCCTGCATTCATACTCGTGGACAACAAGGGCAATGACTTCTTCACTGAAATATCAGAAAAGTGCAAGGCTTGCGCCCTGAACAAATAATATCATACTAACTGAAACAAAGCTGCCGCCTGTGGCCATATGAGCCTTATGGGCGGCAGCTTACCATTTTTCGCACAACAAATTATCAGGCATGGAAAAGCTCAAGGCTGTATCAGCGGTATTGATAACCATTATACTATGCACCGTATTGCAGTCATGTGGTGCTAGAGGAGGTAATGATGCCGCTTCACACCTACAGAGTACGGACAGCATACTTTATCAACCCAAATATGCGGGCGGATTCACCATAAAAGGTATACCCGGTAAGAAAAGCACACTGATAGAAGTGAAAAATCCATGGCAGGGAGCTGAAAATGTAAGCAAGACCATACTGGTGTTAAGGGACCATGAGGAGATACCCGCCGACTTTGACGGTCAGGTGGTAAAGGCCAATGCCGCGAGCATAGTATGCATGTCATCGACCCATGTAGCGCTTCTTGACGCCAACAACAATGCCGATAAAGTGACCGGCGTATCCGGACGTGACTTCATATCGAACAGCACGGTAAGAGCCCGGGGTGAAAACGTGGCTGAAATAGGATTTGACAGCAACATTGACTATGAGGCATTGGCAGCTCTGCATCCGGACATAGTGCTGCTGTACGGCGTGAACTCGGCGAGTGCTATGGAAAGCAAGCTTAACGAGCTGAACATCCCGTATATGTATGTGGGCGATTATCTTGAACAGTCGCCCCTCGGCAAAGCAGAATGGATGGTGGCATTGGCCGAACTTACCGGTGACCGACAGAAGGCCGAAGAAGCATATGCCTCCATACCTGAACGGTATAATAAGATAGTAGGCCGCGTTAAAGAATCAGGCGTGGCTGATACCAAGGTGATGCTCAATACACCTTATGCCGACTCGTGGGTAATGCCTTCGGCCGACAATTATGTGGTGCGCCTCATAAACGATGCCGGTGGTAAGTATCTGTATGACTCAAACTCTACCGGCAGCTCCAAACCTGTGGATCGTGAGGAGGCTCTACTTATGGCATCGGAAGCCGATGTGTGGATCAATACCGGAATGATCAACTCGCTGGCCGACCTCAAAAAGGCTTGCAAGGGTTTTGACAAGACCAAAATAGTCACCGAGGGTAAGGTATATAACAATACTCTGCGCACCAACCCCAACGGAGGAAATGATTACTGGGAATCAGGCGTGGTAAATCCGGATCTTATACTGTCGGATCTGGTGAACATACTTCACCCGGGTCTGTTGGATGATGCGGAGCTTCACTATTATAAAAAATTGGACTGACTGCGTGCGCCGTCATTTGTTCATAATATTATCAGTACTGCTCCCGCTGCTCTTCATTTTGGATATTGCCGTGGGTTCTGTCAGCATACCGTTAGCTCAGATATGGGCGGCGCTTACAGGCGGCGAATGTAGTGAAACGGTACATGCCGTAATCATTGACATCCGTCTTCAAAAAGCCGTGGTTGCACTGATAGTGGGGGCTGCGTTATCCGTGAGCGGACTGGAGATGCAGACACTTTTCCGCAATCCGTTAGCCGGCCCTTATGTGCTCGGTATAAGTTCAGGAGCATCACTCGGCGTGGCCATTTTTATTCTCGGAGCGCCGCTCTTAGGCATCTCAGGGATATTAGCCAACATAGGTATGGCCGGAGCTGCATGGATAGGGGCGGCACTAATCCTTGTGGCAGTAGCCGCCGTGGGGCGTAGAGTAAAGGACATAATGGTGATTCTGATATTGGGCATGATGTTTTCATCAGGAGTGGGTGCTGTGGTGCAGATCATGCAGTATCTTAGCTCGGAGGAATCGCTTAAGGCATTCGTGGTGTGGAGCATGGGCTCGCTGGGTGATGTTACATCCGGCAGGCTCATCATTATGGGCGCTTCTGTAGCCGTAGGATTGGCATTGGCCATACATGCCATAAAACCGCTTAACCTGCTGCTCTTCGGC
>JAMPBB010000062.1 GCA_023666885.1 Muribaculaceae bacterium
TTACCCGGGTAAGGGCATTATACGGTTATTTAATTTCTAAATGAAAGAGCCGTGTGCAAGAAATAACGAACCGGGTGAAACGTTATCTATCCTTATTGATGCATTTGGGGCACAGCCCTTTTATCATATAGTTTATGGCATTTATCTGATAGCCGTCAGGCAGGTCAGGGGCCGGGACGGGGATGTCTTCAAAGCATGTCACCGCATGGCATGACTCGCAGAAAAAGTGTGCATGCATATCTGATACTGAGCAGTCGCCATGGCTGTGGCATATTTCGTAGCGCACCACTCCGCGCCCATCTTCCACGGCATGTACTATGCCATGTTCAAGCAGGAGTGTGAGTACTCTGAACACGCTTGACTTTTCAAGGGTGTCAAGCTGAATTTCAAGTTCTCCCATGCTTAGAGGGCTTGAGCTGTCTATCAATGCTTTTGTTACAAGCAGGCGATTGGCGGTTACTCTGATGCCCGCATTCTCAAGCAGTGATTCTGCATTATCGGTTGACGCCATAATACTTATCTGTGATTTTCTGCAAATTTAATGCAATTATATCACATATCCGAATAAATGTGTCCCGCCGTCAGAACACTATGCCTACGCTGATGTCACATGTGGAGGAGTGGACGCTTCGGTGGTATGAGCTGTAGGCGTATGAGCCTTCGCACCGTACGCCTATACGTCTGCTGAGCATTCGTGTGGCTGATATTGATAGCCCGGTACGGCTGGCGGAATGCGAGTTCAGGTCATAGATTGACCGGTCAATGTCGGCAAGCTGTCCCAACTCTTTGTCATGTGCTGATGGCGCATATACGCAGTCAAAGGGGGATGTGGCTTTGTATCCGGCCGATGCCGTCACAAGCCAGTGGGTGCTGAATATAAAGCTGTAATCTATATATATTGCAGGCTCAAAATTACGTATCCGGCTTAAATATTTGGGCGATACATATACCGTGCTGCGGTAATTATAGGCCGGAATGAGGCGGAGCAGCAATCGGCTGCTGCCCATATTCATGCTTCCGGCCAATGTCAATGCTGCACGGCTGGAATTGTCGGCATACATGTCAAGCGCCGCTATCTGCGGATATACCCCGGCAGAAGCATCGCCGAATATGTTCTCGCGTCCGTGACGGCGATATGTGGAAAATTCAGCATTTACGGCCCATGACACAGTACGTCCGGGATGGATGAATCCGGCTGATGCCTGCATGGCGTTATGTGTAGCTGATGCCAGCGGCAGCTTGTTAAGCTCAGTAAGTATGTTGTCAAAGCTGAAGCGGTCAGCATGTACGCGGGCAAAAAATCCGCGCCCTGACTGAGGATATACGGTCAATCCGGCACCGTATCTGTAGCCCCGGTAATGTGTTGACAGTCCGGTACCTCCAAACCTGACATAGTGCTGCAGCGGCCCGGTGAGGTGAAATATCTTGTCAACACCCATCTCTGACTTGAATTCCATGTCATTGCTCTGAGTGTAGCGGCGGAAGTCGGCTTCCGCTGACAGCCAGTAGTCCGATACGGCATTGTATGCCACTGCCGCAGAAGCGTCAAGGCGCCCTGATACATTGCGCGGACGCGGATCCACTCCGCGATACTCCAATGTGGCTATGTATGAGAGCGATGCACCCCAGGCCCATTTATTGGAGTGTTGGGCATAAGCTCCGCTGAAACTGTATATCTCACTGTTTATATCGCCTCCTACAGAGTCGGCCATGAGGTATGGGTACAGGAGCTGCGGATCCGATGTCTCGCACCAGCGCACATCGCGGCGTTTGCCGTTTTCATACCTTGCCGCCCCCGAGAGGGTGCTTGAACGATACTTGGTATACGTTTCAGCTCCACCGCTGAATATGTTTTCACTCTTTCCATTAGCCGGATTTATAGCCTTGTTGTCCGTGCGGTTATGCCATGCGGCATCTACCATAGTGTATCCGCCTGACATACGCCACTGGTTGATAGCCGGATTGACATATACCTCCGGAAGTGCCCTCCACAGGCCGGTGGTGCGGTCTGACAATGTGTGCAGTGTAGAGTCAGACTGCGCTGCCGACTTAAGAGCCAGTAACGCTATTACTGATATGGTGCAAAGAGTCCGTTTCATCATCGTGGAGTCACGCCATCGTATGTTTTGGTTGTGCACAGAGTACCTTGGCTGTCCATGGCCGTGCCCTGATTCTCTATTTCTGAAGCCACGCACATGCGGTTGAAGTCCTCTGATGAATTGTTGGTGTCTTTATATACCGCTCTTCCGCCTTCCGTCACGTAAAGGAGTTTGCGCCTTACGGAGTGGAAATACCTCGTCTTGTCATGGTCAATGGTGCCGCATCCGGTCCATCCGCTGTCCAGATGCGGGGCACACAGGTTCCAGGCATATTGGGCGTCAACGGATGTGTTCACCACATCCACTATCCATTCGTTGGGAAGCCGGTAGGCGCTTTGGGTCATAGGGAAGTCGCCGGCTATGGTAACCTGTATATAATCATAGCTGTAATAGTAATCCTTCAGGTAGGTATCACGGTCTATAGGTATGCGGGCTATGCCGAATGTCTTGAAGCCTCTGTTATGAAGCACCCAGAACGACTGTGTGTAGCAGTACCATTTGTCAAGGTTGGCCACCGGCCCGTCAATATCCATTGAGCTTGGCTTGGTGCTGACATCGTACCACTCGAAATCGGCCTTCGACAAGTCAAAGGAGTTCGGATTGGCCACTCTGTGGTCTATACCGGTATCGGCCAGCAGGAGTGACTCACCCGGCTGTACCGGCACGTCAGTACCTGAGCCGGGTATAGTGTAGAGAGCTTGTACGGTCATGGCCTCGTGCATTATGTCCGGTGTGTAGTCACGCTTTTCGGTGGTAAGAAATTTTGACTCGAACAGCGTAAGGCCGTCAGCGTATATCACGTGGTCAGTATTGTTGTACAGCTTTATATAGTCATCACCGTAATACGAATTTCCTGAGCTTTGTAATGTCCCTGCAAAGAATATTTCTTCAATGATAAGGTCATCAGACTCAATATTGTTGTATATGTCAATGGTTACATTCTGATGTTCGCCGGTTATCTGCACTGCGGCCACACGCCCACGCAGGGTTGAAACTGCCGCGCCGGGATTGTCTACGTTGGCGCTATAGCTTATATCATATAGTCCCGGCAGCAAGCTTATTTCCTCATTCGGATTATAAAGGGTGGATGACTGCGTGCTTATGTTAAACACGGTTATTAAAGGCTGGAGTATCTTGGCTCCGTCAGGAAGCTGGGGCATATTGAGCTGAACCAGAAGTTTGGTCTGTGGGGTGTCCTCGCCTGAGCCGAGCGAATCCGCGCATGACGGTGCCACGAAAGCTGTAATCAGAATCAAAAGGTTTGCTATATATTTCATAAGTCACTGTATTAAAGGGTTATGTTTGCCTCCATGCCAAAGTATACGTCTGACAGTCGGCGTATGGTTACGCCATTGCTCTTATATTCAGGCAGGTAATCCACTATGCGATTAACAAATGCCGATATCCTCATCCATTTGCCTATCTGCTTTGTGGCTTTGAGGTTGAGATATATGGCCGGAGGTACAGTCTGTGTGGCGAACGACGCTTCATTCAGATGACGCACCAGGTACTGTTTCATAACGTCATTGGCATCCGCTTCCGTATACGGATGCAGCATGCCGTCCTGAGCTGACAGGTATTGGATGGGCGTGCCGTGGTCACGCAGCCGCGTGGTCTTTACAAACCACATGCACTGTACCGTAGTGGTGAAGAGCAGTCCCCACCGAGGTATCTGGGTGTCAAACATGAAATTGGTGTTGAACTGCTCGTTGATGCGGCCATCATCAGTAGCGTATAGCCCCACATAATTGTCGCTCACTGCGGTGCCGCCTACCACATCATTTACCGGTATGTACAGCATCTGAGAATTTGAATACCTGCTCTTGAACCAAGCCCCGGTTATTATGAGCGATGTACGCAGAGGCATCCATCGCACGGTGTTTATCTGATACTCTATGCCGCTCTTGTCTATACGGCTTCCGTTTGTCACACGCCTGTAGCCGTCAAGTATGTTTACGTCAGTGTAGGGGAGCGACTCCAAGCTCGGCGGCGCTGTAAGCGAACCGGGTGTTATGACGGATGCATCATATCGTCGGAGCATATAGCTGTCATAAACGCTTGAGTAGCGGTAGCCCGATGACATGTTTTCCTTAAAGAACGTTACTGACACGCGGTTCCCTTTCCAGTCAGCGCCCACACGGACTTCCCATTTACGGTTACGTGCGGCACGCAGATCATAGTTTACCGGATTGTCAATGTATGTGCGCAGGCTTATTCGGCTGTTCTTGGCAGGGTCAGTGGTGTCATAATAGTTGAGCTGAATCATGTCATTGTAATGCAGCTGCGGATACAGATAGTCGACCGTAGGCATTTTTGTGGTAAGCCCGAATCCGCCGGCCACAAGCAGGCGCATAGGACTTTCGGCCACGTCAAACCACGGCAGATTCCATACCGCGTTGGCTCGCGGGTCAATGTACGTATGATGGCTTAGCCAATACTGCTTGTCAAGTCCGGCCAAGCTCTGGGTGCGTACCCCGAGCTGCACTTCTACCGAACTGCTGCCCATGGTGGCGCGGATGTTGTCCTCAACGTAAGCCGACACTACATGAAGCGCCGGTATGGTGCTGAAATCACGCGGGCGGCTTGACCATGATGCGCTTAGCGGACGCTGAAGGTCATATATCTGCCCATGTCCGTAGTTTTTTGACATCTGCCATTCGGCGCCTGCTAAATAATTGTGGCTGAATATCCCGTGACGGCGTTTGCCGTCGGCTTTCAGCTTAACGAACAGAGCCAGCGGGCGGCCGTCGCTCACAAAATCAGCTATGTATTCTCCTAATAGGTAGTGGCCGTCGTATATACCGGCTTCCATACCGGTGGGTGCCACTGATGCACGCTGTGGAGCCACCTGCTTACGGCGTGTGAGTTTGTCGTTCTGATAGCTTGCTGATGCTGTCATATTCACGGCATTGAGCCAGCGAAGCGATTTTGTGTATACGGTGTACGAAGTGTTAAACGCCCAACGGCGGTAGCTGCTCTCATATTCATCGATTTTGTTGTAATTCAGATCCGGGTCAGGTTTGACATTGTCAAACGAGCCTGTAAAGTCCACCCCCATATCCCACTCTGAGCGTACATCGGCACTATCCGAGCCGAATGCAAGCCTTCCGCGTATGGAGCCGTTGAGCCTTTTGTAATTCTCACGGCTGTCACGCGGATCCACGCGCGAGTCCAAATACCCTATGTCAAAGTTCATCAGTTGGCGTCCTAATGCCACGCCTTTGCCAGCTGAAAACAGCTTGCTGTATTCATCGGCCTTGAAGCGGCCGGTAAAGGGTGTAGCACGGCGTACACGCTTTATGTTTACCAGGCCGGAGGTGAGATTTCCGTATTCAGCTGAGGGTATGCCGCGCACTATTTCTATGCTCTCTATATCGTCCGTTGACAGGCTGCGCATATCCACACCCTTGTTCGTGGTGCTTCGGCGTCCTTCAGGATCGGTAGTTGACGCTGAGGGCACTGACTGAAGGTTGGCATCACCGTTTATGGGAGCGCCGTCCACCATGAACAGGGTGCCAAGTGATGTTATGGCGTAGTCATCGCTCAGCGATGACTTGGCGCCCGTAGCGCTTACTCCACCCGTTTCACGCAGGGTAATGGTATTTACCTTGCCCATGTCAGGGATCTGTGATATGTTGCCCGGCAGAAGTTCAAGCAGGTCAGTGAAGCTGGTAGGCTGCAAATGCTGCATGGCAGAGCGGTCAATTTTGGAACTTGACGTTATGCCCTGACTTTCACGGGCTGTGATTACCACTTCGCCAAGCTTAATGCCATCGGAAAGGTCTGACTTGCGGAGTGTGTCGGTCTTTTCTTTCGGTGGCGTGGCAGGCTTCGGATCGCTGCACCATGCACTGCTTGGTACCGAAAATAATATTATAAGGAGTATGATTACTTTTTCCATAATTTAATAGTGCAAAATTACTTTAGCCGATTAAGTGCTGAAATAATCAAAAATAAGTATTTTCTATGTAAACGGCACTTTAAAATCATCAAATAATGGTATTTTGCAGGAGTGATCAAGGCCGTAATTTTGCATTGGTAAAATTTAAATTTATAACACAACTTTTATATTTATGAGAAAAAGTCTACTTGCTATTGTGGCTCTCAGCGCATTTTTTTGCGCAGGAGCACAGACTGCCCCTTATGCTGAGTGGGGGTATCTGATGGATGGAGGTACTTCAGCCGGCGACCAGGGTACCGGAGTGGCTGTGAACAAGTCCGGCGACGTGTATTGGTATGGAACACTCGGTTCCACTGAGAGCGCGCTGAGCTTAAACTATGCCGGTGAGTTCCTGTTTGACGGTGCGCCATATAACGCCGGTACTTCATATGGTAATAATATCACCATCCTTAAGACTGATCCTAATGGTAAAAAGCTTTGGGCAGTGTATTCCAACAGTGGTGATTATGCCTCCAATGTGGGCGGTATCGCTGCTACATCAGATGGCGGAGTGGTAGTGGCTGCATATGTACGGCACACTGACGGCATGACTGACAAGAATCTTAATCTGTTTCAGGCTAATGGCACTGAATACGTTATAGACTGGACATGCGAGAAGCGCTATTACCGCCTGATGCTCACAAAGATAAGCAGTGACGGACAGGTAGAATGGCTGCATCTGTATGACATATCTACCAATCCCGGGCCGAAGGCATCCGGCAATTATGCCTCGTTTTGGTCTGATTGCATGAAAATAGGTGAGGTAAAGGTAGATGAAAATGACAATATATACCTTGCCATCAATTATCGAAATGAATTCAGGGTGCCCAAAACTGATGGCTCGGATATGACTTTTACACCGAGTAATATAGCTACGTGGACCGGAGATTCTCAGACCGCTGCAGGTGATTTCCTCCTGCTTGGTCTTGACAAGAACGGATATTATAGAAATTCACTTACCCTTGACGGTACAGCCACTGCGGCTTACTGCCAGAAGCTGGTATGGGATAATGGAAAGATATATGCACAGGGGTACATAACCGGTAATGGTAGTGAGAATACTATCAGTAATATAGCTCTTAAGCCCACCAATGGCGTGATGAGTCCGATGCTTGTGTGTGCCGACGCTAATCTTAATGTAAGCTGGGCCAAGTGTTTCCCCGGCGAAAAGGTACAGAACAAAATGGGCTTTCAGAACGTAGGCCTTAGCAAGGTAAACGAAAATCTGTATTTTGTAGGTATGTATAATCTTAAGTTCTCGGATCCTGACAATGCAGAAAATTTCGTAGCTTCTACTCAGGGAAACCTTCGTGAAGGTTTCGTAGTGAAGATTGATGCCGCCAACGGTGACTGGCTCGGAGCTCGTGACAGTCGTGACGATGAATTTTGTCAAGGTGGAGCCACAGCCAAGACCGGTTTGACAGGCTACATGGATGTTATAGCCAATCCGGAAAAGGATGACATGATATATGTAATTGGTTATGTATTGAACGCTAATGTAGGCGTATTCATGCGTGGCTACAATTCAAAGACGCTTGAGGCTGATCTGGCTCAGGAATATAATCTTGTAACCAAGGGCGGCTCGCCTTCTTATATGGCAAATGCGTATGACCATGACAATGGCTTCCTGTATCTGGCCGCACGAGGCAATAACGTATTTAGCTTGCGTGGAATCAGTGAGGACACTGCCAAGCCTGTTGCTTGGGGTGTGCTTTGCACAAAAGTAAAACTGCCCGATGCGCTTAAGTTTGCCGCCATTGAAGGTGTTATGGCTTCTGATTATGATGAGAACGCTCCCGTAGAATACTATAATCTTCAGGGTATACGCGTAAGCAATCCTACATCAGGAATATATATCCGCCGTCAAGGCTCCAAGTCAACCAAGGTGATTCTCTGATAGGTAATATTATACTAACTGAGCGATGCCATTGCCCCTGCGGCAATGGCATCGCACTTTTTATGTTTCTGTTTACGATTTCAGACGCATCCTGACTATGCGGCGCGTGCTTGAGGTGACGGGGTAGTGTGATGATGCGCGTACGCCGGCTACCCACAGTATTACCTCACCGAGTGTCACTACGGGTATACGGGCTTTCATATCTACGGGAATTTTAGCGTCAGAGAACAGATCGCTTAGCTTCTTGCTGCCTCGCATACCGAACGGGCGCATTCTGTCGCCCTTTTTCCATGCACGTATGGTTATAGGCATACCGGTGTTTAATACCGCTTCATCAAAGTATGCTTCATTTTTGCTGCCCGTAGGAGTAAAATCTGAGGCATCAATTACGGAAATGTCTATCATGTCCTCTAATGCTACGTCATAATGTGGATTATAGTATGACAGGATTCCCCGGTCTAATAACAGGGTGGCATCTTTTAGAGGGTATACGGCTCCGGAACGCATAGGAGCTTCAGCTATATCTACAGCTTGACTGTGGGTCAATCCCTTGTTCCTTAGCCACTCGTATAGGATAAGCGCAGCGTGATGCGGCTCGCCGGAGCATAGAGCGCCTACATCAATGGCAGCAGCATCACCGGCCATACGGATATATGGCGTTATCTTGTCCCTGATGGATTCCCTGTACAGGCTCTCGTTTTCAGTGAGATGACGTATGGTGGTGCCTATAGCTGTATCAGCTTGTGGAAAATACTTACGTATGGCGGGTAGCACCACATTGCGTATGCAGTTACGTTTATAATCGTTGGTAAGATTGGTGCTGTCAGTAACGTATGCTAATCCGCGACTGCATACATACGCTTCAATCATGGCTCTTGATATCCCGAGCATAGGGCGTATAATGGAGTCGCCGCTTTTATAGCTCATACAGGTAAGTCCGGCTATGGATGTGCCTCTTAGCAGGTTAAGGAAAAACGTTTCGGTATTGTCATCCGAATTGTGAGCCACGGCCACGGCTTGTGCTCCAATCTCGGTTTTCAGCTCCGCGAACCATCGGTAACGAAGCTCTCGGCAGGCCATCTCGGTGGAGCCTCCGTGTAATTTTCGGTAGTCATCCACGTTGAAATGCATCACTCGGATATCACATCCTAAATGTGATGCTATCCCCTCGGCATGTG
>JAMPBB010000063.1 GCA_023666885.1 Muribaculaceae bacterium
TTTAGTCTCTTCAGAGGGAAATTATGAATTTATATATCTTTTTCAGTGCCCTCTGCGTGAGCGCGGGTTTTCTGAATAAGCGAGAAAAGCTGCGTAGCTGCTTAATAATTGACGTTAAAACGCTATATTTGTCAAACACTTAAAGGTTATACCATGAATACATTCAATCAAGAATACATAATGATAGTTTTTGGGGTTAAATATCGGTTAGGACTGATAGACCAAAAATGGGAAAATGATCTGTATGCAATAATCGGGAGTATTCTAAAGGCATATGATTGCAGTCCTATCAAAATAGGAGGCACATCAGATCATATACACATTTTGATTTCAAAAGGAGCTAACGCCCCTGCTACAAAGGACATTGTCAGAGCAGTAAAATCAAATTCATCAAAATGGATAAATGACAATCAGCTTTGCCGAGGCAAATTTGCATGGCAACGTGGAAGCGGCCGGTTCAGCTATTCATATGACAGACTGAACACCCTTATCAAATACATTGAGAACCAACGCTATCATCACAGCCGTATGTCGTTCAGGGACGAGATGCAAAAATTCTTATCTGCATTCAATGTTACGGCCAATCCGGAGTACCTCCCTGACGCGCCACAATAAAAAACAGCTACGCAGTTTTTCCCGCATATTCATAAACACCCGCGCTCACGCACGGGCCTATCATATCTCGGCATGCTACGCACGCCATCAACCGCACAACACACACCATACCCAACAACTACATGCATAGCATGTATAATACAATAGGCCCCGGTGTAAACCGGGGTATACAGCATATAAAACATTAAGCTGCGTAGCTGCTGGCGCCGCTCTTCACCCCCATCAGCAACCATCCCCAACAGCTACATGCGTAGCTGTACAATACAATTTTCATCGCCCTCGTAAACCGCATGCACCAACCATCCCCAACAACTACATGCGTAGCATGTGTGATACAATAGGCCCCGGTGTAAACCGGGGTATACAGCATATAAAACATTAAGCTGCGTAGCTGCTGGCGCCGCCTACACCGTCAAGCGGAAGAGGGTGGCGGCATTGCGGGTGGTGACATCCTCAATGTCTGAAAGCGGCATATTCATGGCTGCTGCCACGTAGGCCGCCGTGTGCGGCAGGAAAGCACTCTCATTGCGCTTACCCCGGTGGGGCACAGGAGCTAAATACGGTGAATCCGTTTCAAGCACCAACCGTGACGTGTCTATGGCAGGAAGAGCATCTCGGAGCTTGGAATTCTTGAACGTGACTATACCGTTAATGCCGAAATAGAAATCCACATACTTACGTATGCGGTCAACGTCATCAGCCGTTCCTCCGAAACTATGCATTACGCCTCTCAGGTCACCATAATCCTGAAGCACCTCAAGCAATGGATCAAGCCCCTCACGGCAGTGAATTATAACAGGCAGCGAATACTCTCGCGCTAATCCTAACTGCATATCAAGCACCTGCATCTGCTGTTCACGAAAAGTAGAATCCCAATAAAGATCCATACCTATCTCACCCACAGCCACATAATCCTGCGGCGCACTGACAAGCATATCCTTTATGCGCGCCATGTCATCGCGCCAGCCCTCATTTACTTCCGTAGGATGCAGCCCCATGGCCATAGATGTGACCGAAGGAAACTCCTCATGAAGCAGCTGCATGGGCTTCACGGTGGACAAATCAACGTTAGGAAACACCATGTGCCCCACACCCACATCAAGCGCACGGCGCACGGCATCGGCGCCTCTACCCTCAAACTCTTCAAGGTAAAGGTGCGTATGTGTATCTACAAGCATCAGTAGGTACGGTTACGTGATTCCATGGCTATAGCCACAAAGAAATTCTTGGCAGCCGGGAAAAGTCCGGCTCCGTCAAGAGCCACAATGGCATTGTCAAGATAGCCGCTAATCAAACGGTCACACCGCTCCGGCAGTCCAAGGGCATCGTACACAGCCTTTACCCGGGCAAACTTCACATCGGCATCTGACGGGTTACGTACCTCGTCCTTTACAGTGCCGGTAATATCCTCCTTCAGCGCCATGATGTTAAACCACGTCTTCTTGTCATTGGCTATATCGCCGCCTATCTCCTTACCGAACACCATAGGATCGCCATACGTGTCAAGATAGTCATCCTGAAGCTGGAAAGCCAGTCCGAGCTGTACGCCGTAATCATAGAGCGCCTTACGTGCGCCCTCGCCGGCACCACCCATTATGGCTCCGAGTTCACATGCACAGCCCAGTAGCACTGACGTCTTGAGGCGTATCATATCCATGTACTCCTCCACCGTCACATCAGTGCGCTGCTCGAAATCCATGTCATACTGCTGCCCCTCGTACACCTCCATGGCAGTACGGTCAAAAAGCTCAAGCACGGCACGCAGCTCGGCATCGCTGCATCCACGAGTCACCATACGCCCCGCCAAGGTAAGCATAGCGTCACCTGACAGTATGGCAGTACGCTCATCCCACTGCACATGCACCGTAGGCCGGCCTCTGCGCATATCAGCCTTGTCCATTACATCGTCATGCAGCAGAGTGAAGTTATGGAACATCTCCACTCCCACAGCCTGATTTATGGCAGCCTCCGGCTCCTTACCGAATGCCTGACACGCAGCCAGTGTAAGCACCGGACGCAGACGCTTGCCCCCACAGTCGAGGGCATACCGTATAGGTTCATATAGCCCGGCAGGTTCAGCCGGCAGATGCATATGCCGGATTTCCTCTTCCACTATGCCGGCGTATTCCGTTTTTGTAAGCATATATCAGATCAGTATAGCGATTCTAAAAATTCATTTATACACGCCGAGTCAGTCCCGTACGCATTTATTATGGCCGGTTTGAGCAGCGCCGAATCGGCATCGGCACGTACAGCCCGACCCAACCGCCCCGGAGTGGACACGGCCACGAATATCCGGGCCTGTACTGCCACAGGGAGCGTATGCACTATGGAGTCAACGGCCGTGTTAAACAGTTCAGCCCTGCCATCCGTGCCATACGCCGCTGACAGCTCTCGCGTAAGCTCACCGGCATAACGTACATAATCAGGTCCGCCGTCGGCAAACCACTCCACAACCATCTCAGCCGACACGGTCGGGGAAAGCGTATCGGCCATAATCCTTGCCATGTCAGCCGGAGCCGTGCGTACATCTATGGCAATGTCAGGCACGGACTCACCACGCCCGGCGCCACCGCATGCAGCAAGCAGCCCACACAGACCCACGGCCAAAAATATCATATGAGTTCTCATATGCACAAAGATACTAATATGGATTCAAATTTATGACCATTTTTCGTACTTTTGCCTCCAAACGTAAAAGTTATATGGAAAATCTGCCTAAAGACCCCGCCATACTGCAGAGCTACATCAACATGAAGCTCCGCGATCAGTACTCCTCACTTGAGGACATGTGCGATGACCTCCACATAAATCCCGCCGAACTCATGGCTCACATGAAGAGCCTCGGGCTCGAATACAGCCCCGAGGCAAAAAGATTTTATTAAACGGTGCAACCAAACACCCCCGCACGGTAGTCAAAGGTATATAACAATCAAAATTTTTCACTGACATGACACAGACCTCACTGCTACCGCGCATCAGTATCCGCATCCTGCTTCCGCTGATGCTGATTGCACTCCTTTCAATGCCTATAGGTGCCGATGCCAAGCCATCGCACAAAGCCGCTATAGAACGGCTCGAATCGATAGCCGCATCGGCCGATTCCATATCGGAATCTGACATCCTTGACACTTCGGTGCAAGTGGACCCGCCCTCCCATATCATGGATCGCGGCATATCTGTGGCTGTTATAGCCGTAGTTGCCTCGTTTGTGGCTCCTATAATATTTGTCATGGCCATACTCTGGCTGGTGCTCCACTATCGCGCAGCGCGTTGGCGTGCCAAGTACGCACTCATCGATGCATCCATCCGCATGGGCTCTCCGCTGCCCGACAGTTTCTACCTGAGTGAAATGCCGCAGCCCACCCGGCTCCTGCGCTCAGGCATAGTATGGATAGGGTGGGGAGTAGCCATATTCCTTTTCTTCCTCACTCAGCATGCCGCATCCATCAAGTGGGTAGGTCTTGTACCTCTGTTCATAGGGCTGTCACGCCTGGCGGTATACATGGCCGGACGCCGTGACTCAAAAAATAACGAAACTGCATCTCAGCTGCCACCCATACCTGCTGACAATGATAAGCCGTATTGAAGAACTCGCTCTGATAGCGCGGTGCGTCACCACCGATGACCACCGGGCTTTCGGCAAGCTCGTCAACGAATACAGTCCGGGGCTGCGGAGATTTCTCTTCAACCTCACCCTCGGCGATGCCTCGCTCACTGATGATGTGGCTCAGGACACATTCATCAAAGCCTATACCGGCCTGAGGCAATTCAAGGGTATGTCAAGCTTCAAGACGTGGCTGTACCGTATAGCTTGTCATGAATACCACACTGCCGTACGCCGCCGCCATGAGGTGCCGCTGTCCGATGTGCCCTCTGCCGGATACGCTGACTGGCTTAACCGTACGGACGATACCGCACCGGCCTCGGACAGGCGCCACGATGTACGCGTGGCTCTGACCCGACTGTCCGAAGTGGAGCGCACCCTCATACTGCTGTTCTACTTTGATGACCTGCCACTCAGGAAGGTAGCCTCCATCACCGGCTTGCCTGAAGGCACTGTTAAATCCTATCTGTCACGCGCCAGAGCAAAAATGGCCAAAACACTTGAACAATGATGAAACCACGCAATGAAATAAGCCCGGCCGAACTGAGCCGAATCCTCAAAGAATCCCTGCCGCAGGCCCCCCCCTCGCCTTGGTTCACTCGCAAGGTACTCAACCGGCTGCCACAGCGGCGCGCAGCCATGGCAGCCCGCATAGAATATGCCGTATATATAATAGGCCTTATAGTCACGGCCATCTATGGCGCTACGTATGTGCATGATACTTTGGCCTCCGGCGAAATTGCCGTAGCCGATGCTCTTACTTACATGGTATTCTTGGGGCTGTTCGGCTCGCTGCTCTACCTTATTATCAGCCCTTATTATCACGCAGCGTCCCGGCAGCGCCATGTCCCCCGGCATTGATACGGCGCACCTCATCCACACCGTCAAGCGACCCTATGTGCCTCATTATGGCCTGAAGCTCACCGAACGAATGTACTGAGAATGACATCTCGAAATTCACTATGGAGTCCACCGTATCGGCATGTATGCTGTCAATGGACAGGTTGAACTCATTGGTTATGCTATCCACAAGGTCCACAAACAGGTGTACGCGGTCCACGGCCTTTATAGCCATAGTCACCGGATACAGCGTGCCGTCCGACTCATAGTTGACCGACACTATATTGTCGCCCTGCTGAGTGGCCAGACGTATCACGGTAGGACAGTCACGCTTGTGTATGGTAATGCGTCCGTCAGCCTCGCGGTATCCCACCACCTCTTCTCCCGGCATGGGATTGCAGCATGTGCAGCGGTTATACACCGGCACCGGCAGCGAGTCAAAATACTCGGTGATGCTTTTCTTGGCCTTGTAAGTCACCGTATTCTGTAGCCAGTCACGAGCCGGGGTCAGCTCCGGGGCTGTAATCACCTCTACCACATCGCCTCGATGCAGACGGGTCTTAACCGAGGCCAGATTATTGTTGATTCGCGCACACTTTGCATGATTGCCCAGCTCGGGGCTTATATCGTAGGCAAAGTCTATCACCGTGGATCGCTGCGGTAGCACCACAGGCTCGCCCTTGGGGGTAAACGTCATTATGTCATCGTTGTAGAACGATGTCACCACCTTTTCTATGAAGTTGCCCCCGCTGTCACGGCTCTGCTCGGCTATGTCACGCAGCACGGAGCGGAACTTCTCTATCCACCGCGCTATGTTGTCCTCGCGCCTGTCGGCCACGCAGCCAAGCTGGGAGTCGCGCACCATGCGGCGGCTGCTTATATGCACCTCCTGCCACCGTCCGAAGTCGGCCATCAGCTTCACATGGAAGCTCTGATACCCGTTTTCCTTAGGCGAGTCTATATAGTTCACTATCCCACCGGGCTTCTCCTTGAAGCGGTCGGTGAGCATGGAGTATATCTTAAGCGCCATGTCCTTCTCCGACACTCCGCGCGGCGCCTCGAACACCACATCGGTAAAATGCCGGTATTTCAGATGATTGAAGTCGTCGCCGTACTTATGCATCTTTCGCCACAGGCTGTAGGGCTGACGGTACTCCACATACACCTCGGCATGCACTCCGGCAGCACGGAGTATGGCGCGGATATCATCGCAGAACAGTTCCAGGCGCTCATGCTGGAAAGCCTCATCGCGCGCCACGGCTGCCGCTATCTCCGAATACTCATGCGGACAGCGGAACTTGAAGCTGAGGTTTTCCAATTCCGTCTTCACCTTGTAAAGCCCGAGCCTGTTGGCCAGCGGGGCATAGAAATAGTCAGTTTCACCGGCTATCTTCATCTGCTTGTCAGGGCGCATGGACGAAAGGGTGCGCATGTTGTGCAGCCTGTCAGCGAGCTTCACTAACAGGGCACGTATGTCATACTGCACCGATACGAGCATCTGCTTGAAGTTGTCAAGCTGCTTTGACATCTCGTACTTGTCTTTCTTCTGCTTCGTGACCACCTTGACCAGAAAGGCCACATCGGCACCGAAGCGGCGCTCTATCTCTTCAAGCGTATAGTCCGTATCCTCCACCACGTCATGCAGGAAGCATGCTATCACAGGGTTGGCTCCGAGCCGCAGCTCTTCGGCCGCTATCGTAGCCACCGCTATAGGATGCAGTATATACGGTTCGCCCGTCTTGCGCTTCTGATTGGCATGAGCCTTCCGGGCCAGATTGAACGCAGCCCGCAGCCGCTCAAGCTCCGATGGCGTAACGCGAACCTTCATTATATTGAACACGCGCTCAGCACGCTGCTCTATAATCCTGTCATAGTTTTTCTGCATAATGGTGCATTAAGGGTAACATCGCAAAGGTAATTACTTTTTTCAGGTATAACAAAATAAAATGGCTAAGCACTTGAAAACTCAAATAAATAAGCTAAATTTGCACTCTGAAACGCCTACGGCTCCGGCCGCAGGCTCTACGCATGTAATAAAGATTTATACATCAATGATAAACATCACTTTCCCTGACAATTCTGTCAAGCAGTTCGAGAGCGGGAGCACCCCTCTTGACATAGCACGCAGCATCAGCCCGCGTCTGGCTCAGGACGTGCTGGCCGCATCTGTCGACGGCGCTGAGTGGGATCTCACACGCCCCATCACGTCCGATGCCTCCTTGCGGCTCTTCAAATGGGACGATCCCGAAGGCAAGCACGCATTCTGGCACAGCTCGGCACACCTTCTGGCCGAAGCGCTCCAGGAGCTGTACCCCGGCTTGAAGTTCGGCATAGGCCCGGCCATAGAAAACGGTTTCTATTATGACATAGACCCCGCCGGACACACCATTACCGCCGCTGACTTCCCCAAGATAGAGAAGAAAATGATAGAACTGGCCCGCACCAAGCAGCCCATAGTACGCGCTGACATATCCAAGGCCGATGCCCTCAAGATGTTCGGCGATCGCGGCGAAGAGTACAAGTGCGAGCTCATAAGCGAGCTGGAGGACGGCCACATAACCACCTACACACAGGGCGCGTTTACCGACCTGTGCCGCGGTCCGCACATCCCCGACACCGCTCCCATCAAGGCCGTGAAGATAATGTCGCTGGCCGGAGCCTACTGGCGCGGCGATGAGAAGCGCAATCAGCTGGTGCGCGTTTACGGCATAACATTCCCCAAGCAGAAGATGCTTGATGAGTATCTGGCCATGCTTGAGGAAGCCAAGAAACGTGACCACCGCAAGCTGGGCAAGGACATGGAGCTCTTCGCATTCTCACAGAACGTGGGTGCCGGCCTGCCCCTGTGGCTCCCCAAGGGTGCCGCCTTGCGCGACCGCCTCGAGCAGTTCCTGCGCAAGATACAGAAGCGCTACGGTTACCTGCAAGTGATAACTCCCCACATAGGCAACAAGATGCTGTACGTCACCTCGGGCCACTACGCCAAGTACGGCAAGGACTCATTCCAGCCCATACACACCCCCGAGGAAGGCGAGGAATACCTGCTCAAACCCATGAACTGCCCCCATCACTGCGAAATATTCCGCGCACTCCCCCGCAGCTACCGTGACCTGCCCCTGCGTCTGGCCGAATTCGGCACCGTGTACCGCTACGAACAGAGCGGCGAGCTCCACGGACTGACCCGAGTACGCGGCTTTACGCAGGACGATGCCCACATATTCTGCGCCCCCGAGCAGATCAAGGATGAGTTCCTGAAGGTGGTGGATATAATACTCTACATCTTCAAGGCTCTGAAGTTTGACAACTATGAAGCTCAGATATCGCTCCGCGATCCTAACAATAAGGAAAAATACATAGGCACCGAAGAGAACTGGCACCTTGCCGAACAGGCCATCATAGAAGCCTGTGCCGAAAAGGGACTCAACGCCCGCACCGAGCTCGGCGAAGCCGCCTTCTACGGCCCCAAGCTTGACTTCATGGTAAAGGATGCACTGGGTCGCCGCTGGCAGCTCGGCACCATACAGGTTGACTACAACCTGCCCGAGCGCTTCCAGCTTGAATACACCGGCTCGGACAATCAGAAGCACCGCCCCGTAATGATACACCGTGCGCCGTTCGGCTCCATGGAGCGCTTCGTGGCAGTACTGCTCGAGCACACCGCCGGACGCTTCCCGCTGTGGCTGGCACCCGATCAGGTAGTGGTGCTCCCCATAAGCGAGAAGTTCAACGATTACGCACGCACCGTAGCCGACACCTTGGCCGAAGCTGACATCCGCGCCATAGTGGATGACCGCAATGAGAAGATAGGCAAGAAAATCCGCGACAACGAGCTCAAGCGCATCCCCTATATGCTTATAGTAGGTGAAAAAGAGGCTGAAAAAGGTGAAGTTTCTGTAAGAAAACAGGGCGAAGGTGATAAAGGTACGATGAAAATTGCTA
>JAMPBB010000064.1 GCA_023666885.1 Muribaculaceae bacterium
ATGTGCCAATTATTTTAGGCCTTCAATCAGAAAGGTACTTTTTCAGTGCCCTCCAATGAAGTAATCTTTTTTCTCGGTATGGATATGCTGCTGACGGGCAACGAAGGCGAAGCCTTTGCCCAATTCGAGAAGGAACTTTTCAAGATTGTCAATAATTGACTGCTCTGAGTCGGATTCCCGGAATGAGCTGTCGGCTCTAAAACCGAGGAACTCACCTACCACGGGATTTTTGATAAACTCAGTTGGGTCGACGCTTTGCAGTGGTGCTGTGAGTTTCAACATTTCGGCTTTTACGAGTTCTTTCTTCTGTGAAGCTACAATGCGATAGTAGTATTGTGAACTGATATTGCGCTGGAGCATACGCACACCCCAACCCTGCGAGGCGGCTTCGCGCTCATACCAGGCGCGTGCATCCGCATTAAGTTCCTGAATAAGTGTGCGGTAATGAGTCCACGACAAAAGGGGGTCAGATTTTCCACTCAGTGAGTGGAAAATCTCGAGATATAGCTTGTAGAATTGTGCGAAGCTGTAAAGATTGGTCTTTGTAAACCCTTTGCCATATATGGCGGTGAGGCGTTTTGCAAGGTTCTTGATAATATCAAGACCATATTTGGCCCGACCCTCGCCCTTGAGCTCATCTTCGGCTATCAACTGTCCTAAGAGCCAGTTGCGGCGTACAAGTGATTCATTTATATGCTTGTAAGCCGTTTGCCGGGCGGTGTCAATAACATCGGAGGCCCTTTTTACAAGAGCATGAAAATCAGCTTCAGAAATTCCAGAAGGTGAATGAAGCGGCAAATTATGTCTGTTACTCTGCGTCATAGCCGATTGCTTTGAAGGCGTTGATAAGGGAGGTACGGTTTTCTTCCTGTTTGGCGAGAAGATCTTTGACCTTTGCTCCGGCTTTGGTGAGAACTTCATTGAAGTCAACCCCTGAATCGCGGTCGACAAACTGGATATAACGGCTTGGCACAAGACTCCAACCGTTCTTTTCAATGATGTCGGTGGTGACGGAGCGGTAAAGCTCAGGCTGCGCGTAGTTGCCCGGCTCGGCTATGGTTTGCCAATCGGTGTAGATTTTGTGGGCGGCTGCTATCTGCTCGTCAGAGAAACGGACATACTTCTTCTCATAGATGTTCTGATTCCATGTGCGTAAATCCATAAACAGGATTTCGCCGGAGCGGTCGCGCAGTGTAAGACCATTGCGCGGGCCTCCTTTCTTGTTCTCGTTGAGAATCCAAAGAGTTACGGAAATGTCAGTGGAATAGAACATCTCACGAGGGAGCACGATAATCGCTTCGATTTGTCTTCCTCAATGAGCTTCTGACGGATGCTGACGGTGTCTTCATCATCAAGAGCGCCATTGGCGAGCAAGAATCCGGCAATGCCCTTGCCCGGTTTCAGCTTAGAGAGCATGTGGAGAATCCATGCATAGTTGGCATTGCTCTCTGGCGGTAGACCATAGTTGCACCATCGGGCATCTTTTTCAAGGGTTGACTCGTACCATTTCTTCAAGTTGAACGGAGGATTGGCCATGATGTAGTCGAAAGTCAATCCGCGGTGCATATCGTGGGTGAATGTAGAGGCGTGACGCTCGCCGAGGTGGTATGAGATGCCGCGCACAGCAAGGTTCATCTTGGCGAGGCGGAATGTGGTGGGGTCAGACTCCTGGCCGAACACATTCACTCCGATAGTGTTGCCGCCGTGCTTCTCAACCAACTTGGCACATTGCACAAACATGCCGCCCGACCCGCAGCAGGGGTCGTAGAGAGTGCCGTCCATAGGATTGACGAAAGTAGCGATAAGTTCCACAATGCTCTTGGGAGTATAGAACTCGCCGTCTTCCTTATTGGCATTGATTGCAAATGCTTGAAGGAAGTATTCGTATACACGACCGATGAGGTCGCGCTCCTGAAATTTTTTATGGTCGATTTTGTCGATTTCGTCAATGACCTTTTTGAGGACATTGCCCTCGGTGCCCGAATTGACAAACAAACCAAGCGGAAGCGCACCTTTCAGCCGCTCGTCGGAGTCTTGAAGTTTAGTCATGGCATCATCGAGAGCCACTGCAAGATTCTTCGGCTCGATGAGCTTCAGCGACTCCCAGTCGGTGGCTTCATTGAGCATGAACACGCCATCCTGACCGTAAGCCGATTTTTTGTTAGCCATGATTTGGGCAAAATCCGGGTCATCGGCATTCTCGGCAAGAATCTTATTGCGCTTGTCGTGGTAGCGTTCCGAGATGAATTTGAGGAACACAAGCGTAAGCAGCATATCACGCTTATCGGTCAAAGCAGCACGACCGCGCAGACTGTCGCGACAACTGAACAATATATCTTCGAGGAACTCCTCTTTCTGTTTAGCAGCTTTCTTAGCCATGTTGAAAAAAAGTGGAAACTCCCGGGTAGCATCTGAGGGCAGACCGGGACCTGTAACGGCTGCGGAGGAGTTTTCAAAGGTTTTTTGGCTCTCGCCGTGTTTCTTTGTTTGAATATTAGGCCTTTTTCAGATTGGCGTTACTGATCAGATACAAAGATAGTAAAAATTTTAGATCCTTAAAACATCCGCGTGTTAAAGCTATCGGACATTTTTGCTTAGTCGTTTTGTTCGTAATAATAGGAATAGTCTATTCCTTTCATGAACATCTCACGGTCATCGATGCGAATTGTCAAGGCCGGCTCTACCAATGATTTGATGTGAGTTGAGTCGGCAACGCTTTGTCGCATGGCTTCAAGATATTTATTTTTGTCAATCATACTCCAGTCAACGCACCGTTTGAGTGAGCGTTTGAGCATGAGATCGAGCCAAATGCGTGTGCTTCGGCCGTTTCCCTCCATAAATGGGTGAGCCACGTTCATCTCCACATATTTATCCATGATTTCATCGAATGTGATTTCGGGCATTCGCTCTATCATTTGAAGCGTTGAAGGGAAGTGCAGGAAGTTGGCGAATGTGAAGCCACCTTTAGAAATATTTTTTGTGCGAATCTGCCCGGCAAAATCGTATAGTCCGCCAAAGATGTATGCGTGAATTTGTTGGAGGTATTTAATGCTGCCCGGTTCTAACTTTTTCAGTAGTCCGGATTCAAAGAGGTCGTAGGCTTTTTTACGGCTTCGGCCGTCAATGGTGTTCTCGCTATAAGTAAACCAATCAAGAAAGCCCATGGCCTTGTTGCGCGGCATGTGCTTTGCAAGCTCCGAAACGCCCTCAGCATCAAGCATATCAGTGAGGCGCATCTTGCCATCTGGTGCTTTCACCTTCAACTGGTTAGTGGCACTAACCAGTTGGGGGACATCTTTTTTTAACTGGTGAATTTTTATGATGAGCAAAAATATGGGAATGGGGGTGTGGATAATACGTGTTAATGTTTAATTGCGATAAACGAGTGTTAACATGCCTTATAGTATGCGATAAAAGTATGTGTAAATGTTAAAATGTGCAAAACACAAGCAGATTTTTAAACTAAAATTATGTTGTAAAACATAAAACCTCTATATTTGCATCAGTTTTTCATGGTATTAGATTTAAGGTAAAAAGATTATTCGTCGTGATGACGGGTAATTTTTTTGTTTTAAACAGATTCTCAGAATATTGATATGCCCAGATCGGTGGTGAAGCGTTCAAGGGTGTCGATACCTCGGACCGAGTTGCCGAATTCGTTAAGTGCCGGACTCCACACGGCAATGCTAAGCTTTCCAGGGATTATGGCTGCAATGCCGCCGCCTACGCCGCTTTTGCCCGGAAGGCCTACGCGGAATGCAAAATCGCCCGACTCATCATAGAATCCGCAGGTAAGCATTAGTGCGCTCAGGCGTTTGGCCCGGCTTATGCTAAGTATGCGTTGGCGGTCAAAAGGATTTACGCCGCGATTGGTCAGGAACAGAAAGGCCCGGGCCAGTTCGGCACAGGTCATGGATACAGAGCACTGGTGGCAGTACACGTCAATCAGGGTCTCCACGCTGCCCTGTATATTGCCAAAGCTTTTCATGAAGTGGGCGAGTGCCATGTTGCGGCTGGCATGTTCGTACTCTGACTCCGCTACATGCTTGTCAAAGTATATGTCCTCGCTTCCCGAAACGGAACGTATGAATGACAGTATGGCCTGTTTTGGGCTTTGGTATAATGAAAGAATGCGGTCAGTTATAACGAGTGCTCCGGCATTGATAAACGGATTGCGTGGTATGCCTTGCTCGTGCTCCAACTGTACAAGCGAATTGAACGGGGAGCCTGACGGCTCGCGTCCCACGTGAGCCCATAATTCAGAACCCATGTGCCTCATAACCATGGCAAGGGTGAACACCTTGGATATGCTCTGTATGGAAAACTTTGTCTGCCAGTCGCCTATCCCCTCAACGCTCCCGTCAGGGAAAGCTACTGCTATGCCGTATGATTCAGGATTGGCATCGGCAAGTGCGGGTATGTAGTCGGCCACATGTCCTGAAGCCGGCATTGACTTTACGGTACGGTATATATTTGTAATAATTTCTCGGTACTTATCCATAATTCAAATTTTGGCGCACAAAATTATTCAAATTATGTATAAAAAGCAACTGCCATTACACCCGTCATGGGGCGGTTACGAATGAACATATGTAGCGCCACCGCGAATAATCTATTTCTTCCGTGGGAATGGTGGTGAACCGGCCTTTAAGACCGCTGTCTTGACAAGTAAGATGGAAATGGCACAACCCTATGCCCATGTCTATCATTGACAGCCTGTTCTTGCCGGCGCTGTAGAAATGTACGGTGTCATCAGCCACGATGGCGCGCCATGGTTGAGAATTGACTGAGGACGGAGCCAGCCGCATCATTTCAAGCGGAAGCCGGAAAGTATTGTCCTGAGGGATGCTGATGCCCGGTTCGTGATATGAGAACAGCGAATCGAAATCCTTACGTGATGCGGAGTTGGCCAGAAGCTTTGTCAGCCTTTCGGCAAAGCGCTTTTTCCGGGCAGGGTATCCCACAGGTGTCACTATTCTCAACTTTTGTTCGGCAGGTACGTTAAAGCTCTTAGAAAATAGCGAGGAATTGAACGTGGCGGCCATCCAGCAAGTGCCCAGCCCAAGTCCGGTGGCTGTAAGTACGGGTTGCTCCATCATGAACCCGGCCGATAGCCATGACTCATCATCATCAGCCATAAACATTACCATGAAATCACTTGCGCCCTTTATCACACCGTAAGTGCCATTCATGGCGGCAAGTGGCGCTCCGAAGCGTACTATCACTATAGAGGCCTGTCCGCCAAAAGGGGTAGAGGCATCAGCTATGGCTTGGCTGATAGCAGCGCTGTCGGCGTCCGATAGAGGGCGTCCGTCAAATGTGCGCACGGAGTGCCGTGCTTTAATCAGTTCAGTTATTGACATGTACAAATGTACATATTTTTATGGTGGTGTATTGTGTGAAATTTGGTTAAATCAAGAATCTTCCAACATCCGCATCATCAAAAAGTGTGTTATAAGGTAAATAGAAACTCTCTAAATTCTTAGAAATCATGAAACTTTTAATCGTTTTAGCTATTATTTTTGCAGTTGTAGCAATAGGATTCCTTGTAGCTACATTGTTTACCCCGGGAGCAAGCGTGGTATATCCGTCCATCGGTGCCGGACTGTCGCTTGTGGCATTTATCCTTGTACTGGTAGGATATGTTTCAAAATCAGCTAAATAAAAGGATAAGCAATCACTTTGATATACTGATTCTAATTGTTAAGCAAGCATATATGGCCGTCCGCTTTATGGCAGGCGGCTATATTATTGTGATGTAGCTACGGTTTATTCACTTTTTTTGATTAATTTTGTTCCCGAATAAACTACTATTTTTTATACCGTTTTATCTGTTAAGCTGATGAGAAAGTGGCGTATAGAAGACAGCGCTGAGCTCTATAACATCAATGGGTGGGGGCTGAAATACTTTTCTATCAATGAGAAAGGCCATGTGGCAGTGACTCCACGCGAGGGTTTTGCTTCAGTGGATCTGAAGGAAGTTATGGATGAGCTTCAGGTCCGTGATGTGACCGCTCCGGTGTTGCTACGATTTCCTGATATACTCGACAATAGGATAGAAAAGATATCCAACTGTTTCCGTCGGGCAGCCGAGGAATATAGCTATGCCGCCCAGAATTTCATCATATACCCCATTAAGGTCAATCAGATGCGGCCGGTGGTGGAAGAAATAGTAAGTTACGGAAAGAAATTCAACATAGGCCTTGAAGCCGGCAGTAAGCCCGAGCTTCATGCCGTGCTTGCCACCAATATCCATGAGAATGCCCTTATAATATGCAACGGGTATAAGGATGAGAGCTACGTGGAGCTCGCTCTTCTGGCTCAAAAGATGGGGCGCAGGATATATCTGGTGGTGGAAAAAATCAATGAGCTTGAGATTATAGCCTCTGTGGCCCGCAGGCTCAAGATAGAGCCTAACGTAGGTATACGTATAAAGCTTTCATCGGCCGGCTCCGGAAAGTGGGAGGAGTCAGGCGGCGACCAGTCAAAGTTCGGATTGAACTCAAGTGAACTCCTTGACGCTCTCGACATACTGAAACGCCATAAGATGGAGCGATGCCTGAAACTGATACATTTCCATATAGGCAGTCAGGTCACTAAGATCAGGCGTATCAAGAATGCCCTGCGTGAGGCCATGCAGTTCTATGTGCAGCTGTCCAAGCTTGGATTTGACATTGACTTTGTGGACATAGGTGGCGGCCTGGGAGTAGATTATGACGGTACCCGCAATGCCGCCTCGGAGAGCTCCATGAATTACTCCATCCAGGAATATGCCAACGATGCCGTGTCGGCGCTTGTAGATGCGTGTACGAAAAATGACCTTAAGCAGCCAAACATAATCACTGAGAGCGGACGGTCACTTACGGCTCACCATTCCATACTTATATTTGAAGTCCTTGCCACCACACAGCTTCCCATATGGAAGGATACGGAAGAACCGGCTGAGGATGCCCACGAACTGACCAAGGAGCTGTACGACATATGGGACAAGCTTAACCATGCGCGCCTGTTCGAGAGCTGGCATGATGCGCTTCAGATACGTGAGGAGGCTTTGGATCTGTTCAGCCTCGGGCTGGTAGATTTGCGTACCCGGGCACAGGTGGAAAAGCTGTTCTGGTCCGTGGCACGCGAAGTGGCCGATATGGCAGCCGGCATGAAACATCCGCCGGAGGAGCTGCGCAAGATAGCCCGTATGATACCTGACAAGTATTTCTGCAACTTCTCGCTATTCCAGTCGTTGCCCGATTCATGGGCTATAGATCAGGTGTTCCCCATAATGCCTATAAGCAATCTGGATGAGAAGCCGGTACGCACATGTACCATTCAGGATATAACGTGCGACAGCGACGGTAAGATAGCCAATTTCATAACTAACCACGGTACTTCAAGCTCCCTGCCTGTACATACGGTAAAGCCTGATGAACCGTACTATTTGGGTGTATTCCTGGTGGGCGCATATCAGGAGATACTCGGTGATATGCATAACCTGTTTGGCGACACCAATGCCGTGCATATCGACGTGTACCGTGACCGGTATGAGATAGATCGTATCATTGACGGAGAAACGGTGGCCGAGGTGCTTGATTACGTGCAGTTCAATGCCAAGAGGCTTGTACGTAATGTGGAGACATGGGTTACGGCCTCAATGAAGGCCGGACACATCACACCGGAGGAGGGGCGTGAATTTTTGAGCAATTACCGCTCCGGGCTCTACGGCTATACCTATCTGGAGAAGGACTGAAAAAATTCCGCCTGATGGCTCAGCGATATTTCATGCATCTGGCTTACCGTGGTACCAATTTTCACGGGTGGCAACGTCAGCCCGGTGATATAAGCGTGCAGCAGGTACTTGAAGAGGCGTTAGGCACCATTTTACGTGCCCCTGTACCTATAACCGGAGCCGGACGTACCGATGCCGGGGTCAGTGCCCGTATGATGATAGCGCATTTTGACGCGCCGGAACCGTTGGCCGACGTTGACCGGGTTATAAGGGGCCTCAATTCCATATGCGGGCCGGATATCGTGGTCTACTCAATCAAGCCGGTGCATGATTCGGCTCATGCACGGTTTGATGCCACGCAGCGCACGTACCGGTACTATGCATGTACATCGCGTACGCCGTTCTTATATCCGCTTGTATGGTCATGCTCGCCGAATCTTGATTTTGAAGCCATGAACGAGGCTGCCGAGCTTCTGCTCGAAGTGGAGGATTTTACCTCATTCAGCAAGCTGCACACGGATGTGAAGACCAATATATGCCATGTTACGGAAGCCCGGTGGATATGTATGGGTGAGGACTATTATGCGTTTCAGATATCGGCTGACCGCTTTCTGCGCAATATGGTACGTGCCGTAGTGGGCACCCTTGTAGAGGTTGGGCGAGGGCAGCTTACACTTGACGGATTCAAGTGTATAATCGAGGCTCGTGACCGCTGTGCCGCAGGCACGTCAATGCCCGGCCATGCCTTGTATCTGTGGGATATAAAGTACCCGTATTACAAACCATGAAATACGAACAAGCCCCACCATTTGAAGTGACCCCCAAAAGTTGGACAGGTTAAACATTAACCGGTTATTGAAAG
>JAMPBB010000065.1 GCA_023666885.1 Muribaculaceae bacterium
CTCAAAGTTACTTATATTTGCTCTTCTTTTAACAACATTGTTTTTACATTGACCCTTTTTAGTTTGTGGGGCAGCCTCTTAAGGCAGTGTACCTATAAGGGATTGTACGTAGGGGGTGCTGTGTATGCGAAGGGCTCGCTCTAAATATTCACGTGCCACCGGGGCGTCAGTTTTAGAGCCGGCAGTGTACCTCATGGCGTGGTAACATCCCAGATACAGCAGCGCATCGTACGCGTTGGGGTTGAGGTCAAGTATTGTCCGGTAGGTATCCATGGCACCGCCTATGTCTGACATAAGCAGTTGGCCCTGTGCCAATTTGTAAAGGAAGCCTTCATTGTCAGGCAGTCCGGCCAGCATCTCGCGGCTCAGCTGTACTATAGCCGAGCCGTCATCGCGAAACAAGTAGTAGTCAAGTAGATATGCGTCAATGCTCCGCTTGAGCCATGGCTCGCCTTTTTTTACAGTGAGTAAGAATTTCTCATATTGGGCGGCTTCGCCGGCTTCAAATGCGGCTCGCCGGGTGCTGGACACCAATGAGTCGATGGGCACATGCGCGTTAAGGGCTTGCCTCAGTAGCGCTATCTGTTCGGTATCGGCATGGCGCATTCCGGCTGCCACCATAGCGTATCCGTAGATGGATGCGGAGTCAGGCCGTTCATCAAGCATGAGGGAGTACATGGCTGAGGCACTGCTCCACTCCTTGTGGTTATAGAACCGTTCGGCCTTGGCGGCGAGCGTAGAGTAGTCAGAGGCGGTTCCGCTCCGGGCTGCCGAGGTGAATGCGGCAAGCAGTGAGGTTGTAATTATGATGAGGAGTGATTTCAGCATCGGTGTCGGATATTCATTATGGATTCTACTATAAACAGACGGCGTATGTCGGCTATGGCCACTTCCATATCATCGTAGTCAGGATTGGCGCTGCGGAGCACTACCTTTGAAGGGTCTGACGGATGGCGCCGTACATATTTCACCAGTCTGTAGTCGTCAAGTACTATAACGTATATCTGCCCCCAAAAGATGTATGACCGGTCCGAAACCGGACGTATGGCTATATAGGAGCCGTCGACTATCTCCGGTGTCATACTGTCGCCGCTCACATGTACTATCACACAGTCCTGCGGCAGATCCGGAAAGGCCATGGCGCCTATTATCCTATCCTCGGTAAGCAGCATTGACAGCTCGGTGCTTCCGGCGGTTACATCCACATCATATATGGGAGTGAGGTTCTTATTTGCCGCCGGTTCGGGGTGCTTTGAGAACGGTACGTCAGAGCCGTCCAGTAGCCAGCGTTTGGATATGCCCATGTCTACGGCTATACGGTTAATAAGCCCTGCGGTTATGGGGAGGTGGCCGTTGAGGTGCTTTGACAGATTGGCCGGATCAATGCCGAGCCGGCGGCTGAATTGAGCCTGACTCATGCGTGACTGTTTTATGATGTAGCGTATGCGGTCAGCTACGGTCACGGCTCCGGAGGGTGTGTCAAGTGTGTTCATATATCAGGATTTGGGTTCGGCTAATGTTATGCTTATGGGAAATGACCCGAAGCGGTGTAGCCTGAAGCATAGCTCACGGGCCGTGGCCTCGGTAGGGGTGGTTTCTATCTCAGATAGGGCGAGCCCGGGGATGCGGGCGGCTTTATATACGGCTTCTTTGGCAGTCCATGCATTGAGCAGCCCTTCAGGGACATTGGCTATAACGGACTGTTCGCGAGCCGACAGGTATCGCCCCGCTATCCGTAAGAGCTGCGGGCGCCATGATTCGGCATCGATTCCTATGGTCTGGGCCGTGCTTACGGCAAGTACCGCCATGCCGGCGCCATGTGACACGGATATGGCCTGGTCTATGCCCGCTATGAACGGTGCGCCGTCGGGAGCATGTCCGTAATGGCAGTCAGCGCCGAGCACTTGCCTTACCAATTCCAACACGGCGGTGCGCTCGGCCTCATGGCGCGTACCACGTGACAGATCCTCAGGGAGCGGTCTAAGGTATATGCCGGTTCGTTCAGTACGGAAATCGGGGCGGATCATCGTATGGTTTTTACTATATGTAACACGTCGGAGAGCATTCCGTCCACAACCGGAGCTACGGAATCGGGTGCTGTAGCAGCGTCAGCTATGTAGCAAGCACCGCTTATGAGGCGCCTGTCGTTACTGCTTATGAACTGTATCGGGGTGATGCTGCCTCGGCGTGTGAGGAGTATTTCGCTTCGGAACCCGTAAGGGTTCTCAAGCATAATGAGTTCTGACTGTGTGTCACCGGCATTCAGAGCCATACGTTCCCGCCGATTGTCTATGGCCTTATCAAGCGCTGTACCGGATATTGATCGCATGGTTATGTATATGCGGCTATTGCGGTACGTAGGGTAATTTATGGTGAGCCATATCGTGGAAAGATTCCGGCTTGTAGAGTCAATGATGGCAGTGGCGCGGTCATTGATTTCAATATGTACCGGTAGTGTATCAGGTGCAAATGTGTGGTGGGCGGAGTCGGCAATCTCAATGCGCGGATATGCCCGGGGCAGAGGCGTGTAATCACCGCCACGGCCATTGCACCCTAATAGCGTTATTACTGCACATAATGCCGCCAAAGCGGTAGCGCGCAGATCCTCCCTACTTGGTGTCATGGCTTATGGGCTGCTGTATCTCGGACATCACCTTTACGCGCACATCGGCTATACGGTGATTTACCACGTTGAGCACTAAGAATCGGCATCGGCCATACACTAATGGCTCCTTGTCCTTGGGGAAGTCGCCTTTTATGGCCAACAGCATTCCGGCCAGTGTCTCACAGTCCTCGGTCACATCGGAGTAGTCTTCCTCATTGAGGCCTGTCACGCGGAAAAAGTCGCTGAGCACGGTCTTGCCTTCAAACACATAAGTGTCATCGGGCAGGCGCTTGTAGGTCTTTTCATCGTCATCGTACTCATCGTTTATGTCGCCTACTATTTCTTCAAGCACGTCCTCTAAGGTTACTATGCCCTGTGTGCCGCCGAACTCATCTATTACTATGGCCATGTGTATGCGGCGGCGGCGGAAGTCTTCCATCAGGTCATCAATCATACGCGATTCAGGCACATAGTATGGCTCGCGCAGCAGCTTGCGCCAGTCAAAATCATTATCGGCCTTGCCTACGTATGGCAGAAGATCGCGAGAGTAGAGCACACCTCGTATATTGTCCTCCGAATCCTCGTAGACGGGCAGACGCGAATAGCCCGAATCAATGACTATGCGCATCACTTCATCAAATGTTGAGTGTATGTCAATGTCGGTCATGTCCACACGCGGTGTCATGACCTCTGATGCTGTAGTGTCGCCGAAACGCAGTATGCCTTCAAGCATCTCCTTGTCAGAGTTGGTCTTTACATCGGTTATCTCCAGCGCCTGCGACAAGTCTTGTGCCGTTACGTCATCATCGTGCTTGGTAACCACACGGCCTACAAATCCGGAGCTGCGTACCAGCATGGCAGAGAGCGGAAGAGTGAGCTTCATCATGAACGCAACGCCCGATGATGCTACGCGGGCCCAACGCAGTGTGTTGGTGTTGGCTATGAGTTTAGGCAGAATCTCACCGAACAGCAGTATGAGGAAAGTGAGCAGTACTGACTGAAGCAGGAATGAGAGGACCGGGCTCCGTAGGGTGTCAAATATAGGTGCCAATGCGAAATTGAGAAGCACTACTATGGTGACGTTGACCAGATTGTTGACTATAAGTATCGTGGCCAGAAGTCGCTCGGGGTTTGATACAAGCTTGAGCACACGGGTCCAGCGCGAATCCTCGGCCAATTCCTCGGCCTGCTCAGGAGTAATAGAAAAATAGGCAATCTCACTGCCTGATACAAATGCTGACACACACAGCGCCAACAGGGCGCACACTATGGCCGCGATATGACTTAAGTCAAACTGCGTCATTACGGCAGCGAGCGTAGACACAGCGCATAAAAGAGGGTCAGTGGCCGGTAAAGGGTCGATGTCCAAGGATAGAAGGGATTAGTTAAACAACGCCGGCATCCTCACAGGGTGCCGTAATCATCGGACAAAGATAAGGCATTTTTAGTTCCGACACAAATCATTTTTTGTGTGGCTGCTTATTGAAACGGTATTGTATGTGAAGGAGGCCGTAGCGAGGCAGGCTATTGGTCCACGTTTCGGTGCGGCCTTGGGCATTTACATTGTAGGTTACATTGCTTAGCTGATGAAGAAGGTCAAATCCATCAAGCATGAATGTCCACCTGCCACCTTTGGGAGTGTATGTCAGACGGGCGTTCCATACCACATCGGTGGTGTTGAGCTCAGAGTAATCATATCCTCGGCGGGTATAGAGGTTGAGGTCAGTGGCAATGCCGAGATTATAGGGGAGCGCGAAAGTGCCGTTCAGGCCGTATTGGGCTGTAGTGGCCGAGAAGTTGATGAAGTCCCGTCTGTCACCACGAGTGTCGCGCCATTCTACACGTGCTCTCAGTCCTATGGTCTGCTTGCCTATGCGCCAGTTTAAGCGCATGTCCTCAGATAGCTCAAGGTTCTTGATTATGTTTTTGGTGAAGTGATCACTGTCAATGGCCGTTAGATCCGCGTTATTGCCGTATGTGATACGTGATGTAGCGGTTATGTTGAATTGGTCAATAGGCCCGAATGCTTTGTAAAAGTTGTCATGTATGCGCGCAAACCAGTTGCCGCTTACATTCTGCATCATATAAGTACGCACACCGGTGAGGCTGTTGAAGCTGTATGCGCTTACCAGGGCATCCTGCGTGATGGATCCTGCAAGTGATATGTAATTGCTCCAAGGATGCCTATTGAATACATTGTACTGCCAGCTGAGCGTAAAGTCATTTTGTGCAGAGTTTTTGAGCTTTTTTGCGCCGATATATATATTGAGAGGATCGCGTGTGTCGGTTATCGTGACAAGGCGGTCAAGCGGCAACATATTGACGTTGCGGTCATATTTCAGCTGGAAGGTATTGTTACCGTGTTTATAAGAAATATATGTGTTGTAAAACCAGAGCTTGAATGAATTGTCCTTGACATACTGGTCATTGGCAGTCTGGCGATAGTCAAGTGATCGCCATAAGTATTCACCTATGGGTTTTATGGATAGTGTCAGCATGCCTCCGGATGCAAATTTTTTCTTATAGTTAAGGTTTAATTGTACGTATGCATCGTGAGTGCGCATAGTCGATATGTGTGACTGCCCATTGTCAAGGGCCGATTGGTAATCGGCCGGAAGGTTCCCGAATATGCCTGCGTCACTAAGACGGTCAAGACGGTAAAAGTAAGAGTCCTTAGTGGATGATGAATGAAAGTAATAGCCGGAAAGCAGCATGGACAGTTCATCGCTTGGGACATAGGTGTATGATAGACCGCCGTTGAAGTTTAGGTCGTGGTCAGGATGATTACGCGTATAGCTATAGGAAGTGGAGTGTGCGTTGTCGCGATTATAGTTTATATCGTATAGATCGAATCCGTAATAATTGCTGCGCGTATAATCAATATTGAACGAGGACGAGAACAAGTCGGGGGTGGAAGGCACCTTCGTTTCAAAATTGACTCCACCACCCGCCGAAAGGGTGTGTCCGGAAAGGAGTGCTTGCGTAAGGGCACTGTTGAGGGTTATATCGCTGAACGATGTGGCCTCGCCGGAATAGATGGTTTCAAGCACTTCCTGGGTAAGGTCGGTGATCTGACTGTTGAAAGCACCGGATAGGGCTCGTGCTGTCTGGTCGTTGTTGCGATAGCTGAAGGTTTGTGAAATGCCGATGTATTTGTCTTTCGGGCGTAGGTGCAGAGTGTTGTCGCTGCTTACTGTAAGATTGTGAGAGAGTGCATTGTTAAACCTGTTTTCATATGTATTTCCTCCGGTAAGATAATTGGTTTTGTTGATTATTGCCTGCGTGTTGCTGCGTATGTGACTTACTGTGGTGCTTCCTGAAAATTCCCAATCATTGTCAGGATTAACCGAATTGACGTTGTAGGACAGTCCGGCCATGCGTGTGCTGAAGTCGCCGGGGGCGTTTGTGGCTGTATATTGGTCGTTTTGACCGGGCTGTCGGCTGTCGTTTAGATTGTTGACGTTGGCAATGAGTGCAAGGCGCGAGCGTGATGTGTACCACATGCTGAACAGCCTGCCAAGATAGCGTGAGGCTGTTCCGGCACCGCCTTCTATATTTCCTATAAACCCTGACATATAGTCGCGTTTGAGCTTTACGTCCATTACATATTGGCTGTCGCCAAGGTCCCGACCGGCAAGCTTACTCTTTTCGCTCATTTTGTCATAGACTGATATGTTTTTGACCGTGTAATAAGCAAGGTTGTTGAGCATCAGCTCCTTGTTGCCATTGAAGAAGTCACGGCCATTGAGCAATAGGCTCTCCACATACTTGCCGTTGACATAGATCTCCCCGCCGTCACGTATCTCTACACCCGGCAGTTGCTTTATGAGTGCATCTAACATTGATCCTTCCGGAAGCTGGAACGCATCGGCATTGTATATAAGAGTGTCATTGTTCATATAGAATTTGACCTTTGACGCGGTTACAGTTACCTCTCCAAGTTGTTTTGGAGCCTTATAGAATACCAGATCGGGCAATGAACGCTCCGTTTCGCGCGGGCCTACTTGTTCTACTTTCACTTGCCGGTACAGTGTGGTATATCCGTCGGCTGATGCCTCCATTATATATTCGCCAGGCGTGCGCGGTATGTCAAAGGACAGGGTTACGTATTGATTAATGCTATTGCCGCGTCCTGCATAGACCGACTTTTTAGTGGCTTTGCATACGGTATCGCCCTTTTCGGTGAGCATTACTCCCGTGGCGTTTTTCAGAGCTTCGCCGGTGAAGCCTTCTACGGCATTGACTTTTATGGTCAGTTTATCAGGATGTGCAGCTGTAGCAGCCAGAATGGTCGTTAAAAGTGATGTCAGGAAAATGTGTAATCGGAGCATGGCGGTGATGCTTTAGTCAGTTCTTGGGTTGATAATAAGGGATTGTCAACACAAAAATAGCTTGCATCATGCTTACCCGGAGCCGGAATGATGATGAATTTATTCCTCAGCATGAGGTCTAACATGCTGAAATACAGAATGAGGAGGGGTGGACTTTTCCCCTTGTTGATTATTAGGGGGTTAGCTACATCTTTGAGGCAAACATTTCCTTGTCAGGAGCGTCAGATGCGAGGATTCGCTCCTTGAGTCGGCTACGGCGGTTGTAGAAATTCTTGATTTTTATATCTGTGAACAGGCATACTGCACGGGGCGAGAACCCTGCGTATAGGTATGTGAGGAATGTAATGTCGCTCTTGCTTAGCCATGGCATCTGAGCTTTTGCTTTTGATAGCAGGCTGTCAAGATATGTGTCCACCATAGATTCAAGCTCGCTTAACGATTTTGAGCTGCGTAGGTCGGCTATCTGGCTTTCTACCTCACGGTACAGTGACAGCCTGACATTCTCGGACTCCACATCCTTTTTGTTGAAATACTCATCGCATAGACGGTTGAATATGTCTAACCTGTTTGAGTAGAGGGCCTCTATCTTTTCACTCAGGGCTTCGCTATGACGACGGCTGCTGTCAAGGAGCTCATCATAGCGCATGATTTCTTCTGAATGGCGTCGCTTGGCCCGGCGGTACATAAACAAGACAATAAGCACTGACACACCCGCAATAATAATTGTCAAACCTGCCGCTATTACTGCAAACGGAACGTGCCGCTCCGGTTCGGATGAATGGGAACTATCGGGCGAGCCGGGTAGTATCGGGGTTTTGAATGTGCCTTCTGACGTATATAGGATAGTACTGTCGGATCTGAAGAATTGCGCACTGTATGGGAATTCCACATATACCTCCCATGTTACAAGACTGTCGGCTACCTGTGTGGAATCTGCTGACATTGCAAACGGCTCTATCGGGTGATAAATAGAGTCATTGAGCGTGAGTTCTATGCCGTACACTTCAAACGGTTTGTTCTTGCTTACTATTGAAGCATACACTGTTATCACTCCTGATGAGTTGGAGCATAAGTAATGATTGAACGCCAGAGTGTCAGCAATATTTTCGGCTACTTCTGCTGTACGGCTAATTCGGTTTCCGGCACAGACAAATACAGATGAGAGCGTAACGGCCAAGGAAAATACTATGCAGCGTATAGTCATGTTATGCATTAAGAACAACGGTTTCACATGGCAAAAGTAGGATTAATTCATGAATGCTACAAGCATCCAAGCCGCGAAGCACTATTAATACCGACTTTGAACCGACTTTGAAATGAAATTTTTTAGAAAAACATCACGGCTCTTTCATTTAAAATCGACAAGCGATATTGACCCTGCAACA
>JAMPBB010000066.1 GCA_023666885.1 Muribaculaceae bacterium
TCCGCGAATTTTTCCGCACCAAAGAGGATGGCTCTTTTGTGCATGAGAAGCACGTTGAGAATTTCCTCAATCTGCTCACAAAGACTGATGAGCATAGTATGTATCCCTTTGCCAACAAGCGTTACCGCGACATATTCCGTCACACTCTGTGGATGGTGCCGGGCGTGAAGTCGGCAAAGGCTCTTTCGGCTATGCTCAAAAAGCACCCGGTTTTCAGTATGTTTGAAATTGTCAACGTGGCCGGTGATGGCGATGAGGAAGAAGCCAACGAAGAAGCACTACGTAAGGTAGAGAAAGCCATAGGCAAAGACCCTGACAAGACACGCACTATTACGCTTTCTTGTGGCCGACTAACCACAGGCGTAAGCGTCAAGCCGTGGACGGGCGTGTTTATGCTTTCGGGCAGCTTCAACACTGCCGCCTCTGCCTATATGCAGACAATCTTCCGTGTGCAGACGCCAGCAACTATCAATGGCCGCGTCAAGAAAGATTGCTATGTGTTTGACTTCGCTCCCGACCGCACCCTCCGAGTATTCGCTGAAACCGCCAAAATCTCAACTAAGGCCGGTAAGCAGGGCGAATCGGACCGTCAGCAGCTCGGCAACTTCCTTAATTTCTGCCCCATCATAGCCATTGAGGGTAGCCAAATGAAGCAGCTCGACACCGGGCATATGCTTCAGCAGCTCAAACGCGCTTACGTTGAGCGTGTGGTTCAAAACGGTTTTGAAGATGGCTGCCTCTACAATAACCAACTTATGAAACTTACCGACCTTGACATTAAAGAGTTTGATGAGTTGAAAGGCATTATCGGTCAGACTAAGGCGATGGGCAAGACCAACGACATTACCGTCAACGACCAGGGTCTTACGAATGAGGAATACGAAGAAAAGGAAAAGCTCGGAAAGAAGAAAAAGCGCGAGTTTACCGAGGAAGAAAAGGCTCGCCTTGAAGAATTCCAAAAAATAGAAAAGTCAAAGAAGAAAGTCCGTGAAGACGCTATCTCAATTCTTCGCGGCATCTCTATCCGTATGCCCTTGCTTATATATGGCGCAGACATCACGGATGAGGACAAGGAGCTGACGATTGACAACTTCACACAGCTTGTTGACCCCCAATCGTGGGAGGAATTTATGCCCAAAGGTGTAAGCAAGCAACGCTTCAACGCCTTCAAGAAATATTACGACCCTGACATCTTCACCGCAGCCGCCAAGCGCATACGCCAAATGGCTCGCGCTGCCGACCGACTCTCTATTGAGGAGCGTATAGAGCGTATTGCGGCTATCTTCGCCACATTCCGCAACCCAGACAAGGAAACGGTGTTGACTCCGTGGCGAGTGGTAAATATGCACATGAGCGACTGCCTCGGTGGCTACACATTCTTCAACGAGGATTTCTCCGAAACCATCGAAGAACCGCGCTTCGTTGACCGTGGCGCAGTGACCGCTGATGTTTTCTCGCCCGAAAGTCATCTGCTCGAAATCAACTCGAAGTCGGGTCTATATCCTCTCTATCTCGCTTACAACATCTACCGCTCACGCTTGCGCAACGCGATGTTTTCCCCCGACACCCTCGAAGGACATCAAGCTCTATGGGATGCCGCCGTTGCAGAAAACATCTTCGTTATCTGCAAGACCAAGATGGCGAGAGCCATTACCCGGCGCACTCTCCTTGGCTTCCGCAAGGACAATATCAATACATACGTGCCTGAGGGCCTTATCAACAAAATTAAGAATCAACCCGAACTTTTCATTAAGAAAGTTTGCGACCTAATCGGAAAGAACGTGAGAATTAACGCAATAGTTGGCAATCCTCCCTATCAAGAAGTTGATGGAGGTGGAGGCTCAAGTGCAAAACCTATTTACGATAAGTTTGTGAAAATTTCAAATTTGGTAAAACCCAATTTTATTTCTATGATTATGCCGTCCCGTTGGATGACAGGAGGTAAGGGACTTGACGACTTTAGAGCATATATGTTGGGCAATCATAACATTAGAGTAATGCATGATTATCTCAATGCATCCGATTGTTTTACCAATGTTGCTATTGAAGGCGGAATTTGTTATTTCCTTATAGACACTGTTCATGAAGGATTATGCGAGTTCTTTTCTCATACATCGAAAGGAATATCTTTAGTAGAACGTTATCTTGATGATCACGATTCGGATGTCATTATCCGAGATGCTGGGGCACTTTCTATTTTGACTAAGGTTGTTGAAAGGACTAAGCATTATTTTTATGAAAAAGTACTTGCTCGTAATCCTTTCAATACCTCTAATTATGTAGAGGGTATTTCAACAACCCACATTCCCAATGGCTTAAAATTGTTTGGCAGATTTGACGGAGGTCGTGACTTGCGTTATCTCCCTGTTTCATACAAGCCAACTAAAGGTTCTGAGATTGTTAAGTCGTGGAAAGTATTCATTTCTAAAGCTGATGGCGCAGCCGGACAATTAGGGAACCCCATACCTGCTCGTATTATTGGGCAAGGTGTTGTCGGAGATACTGATACAATATGCTCTGAAACTTTTTTAGCTATTGCCCCATTCTCATCTGAATTGGAGGCGACAAACGTAACCATTTATTGTCGTACCAAATTCTTCAGATTTATGGTAGGTATTCGCAAGCTAAAGAATATGACTCGCGACACCTACAAGTTTGTACCAATGCAGAATTTCACCGAGGGGAGCGACATTGATTGGAGCAAGAGTGTGGCTGAGATTGACGCTCAACTCTATGCCAAATACGGCCTGACCGATGAAGAAATCGCTTTCATAGAATCAATGATTAAACCGATGTAGCTATATGTACCATATTAGTCTGCCGAACGAATAGTCCAAACGTTGTTGGCAAATAATAGTGTGTAAGAATTTCGGTATATTGCCGGAATTCATTAATTTTGCATCCTGAAAATGGTCCTATGATGGACAGTGGACAAATTTGGCTGCTTGCAACCACTTCAAAAAATGCTAAAACTGCACTAATCGCACATTATAATAATAGGTGCGACTACAGTATGAGGGGATATACCCCACGGAGCCAAAGATGTTCGCTATCCGACATGGATATGAATTTGTGAACATGCTTATGGATACTAAAAATTATCTTTTTACTTCAGAATCAGTATCGGAGGGGCACCCTGACAAGGTGGCTGACCAGATTTCCGATGCGCTGTTGGATGAGTTCCTTGCCTATGACCCTCAGAGCCGTGTGGCTTGTGAAACGCTGGTTACTACCGGACAAGTGTTTTTGGCCGGTGAGGTTACGAGCAATGCTTACGTTGACCTGATGGAGGTGACGCGTAGAGTGATAAAAGAAATTGGCTACGACCGTAGCGAGCTGAAATTTGATGGCGATGCGTGCGGTATTGTGTCGGCCATACATGAACAGAGCCCGGATATAGCGCGCGGCGTGGTGCGTGAGCAGGAAGAGAATCAAGGTGCCGGCGACCAGGGCATGATGTTCGGCTATGCATGCTGTGAGACGCCTGATTACATGCCTCTGCCATTGGACTTGAGCCACAGGCTGCTATTGGAGCTTGCCGATATACGCCGGGAGGCTGAGGTGATGGCATATACCGATGCCCACGGACACAAACGCTCATATCTGCGGCCCGACTCTAAAAGCCAGGTTACGGTGGAATATTCTCCCGACGGCCATCCGGTGCGTGTGCATACCATAGTCATCTCCACACAGCACGATGAGTTCGTGCTCCCCTTGGCAGCTATGGATGAGTCAGCTGCTGATGCTGCTATGCAGAAGCGCATTGAGGATGATGTGCGAAAGTATCTTCTGCCTCGTGTCAAAGCCAAGCTGCCTGAGAATGTGGCTGCTATGATAGATGATGATGTGATACTGCACGTAAATCCTACCGGCAAGTTTGTAGTGGGAGGCCCGCATGGCGACAGCGGACTTACCGGACGTAAGATAATAGTGGATACTTACGGTGGGCGTGGCGCTCACGGAGGCGGCGCCTTCTCCGGTAAGGATCCTTCGAAGGTGGATCGCTCGGCAGCGTATGCAGCCCGCCACATAGCCAAGAACCTTGTAGCGGCCGGAGTGGCTGAGCAGGCGTTGGTGCAAGTGGCCTATGCTATAGGCGTGGCTGCGCCGGTGAGCCTGTATGTCAACACTTTCGGTACGTGCAAAGTAAATGGATTGACTGATGCGGAGCTGTCGCGCAGGGTGTCGGCGCTTGTGGATATGCGGCCTAAGGCTATAGAGCGGCGTCTGGGGCTGCGTAATCCCATATATCGTGAAACTGCCTCATACGGGCACATGGGGCGCCGTCCGCGTACCGTCACCAAGCACTTCCATTCGAAATACGAACCGGCCAAGGACGTAACCGTGCGCCTGTTTACATGGGAGGAACTTGACCTCGTTCCTATGTTCAAAAAAGAATTCGGTGTATAGTAATTTGTTTGCGCGGGAAAAAAAATGTATCTTTGTGCGTTTTATGGCCATTTGGCTCTGCCGAGGGCTGTAGATTAAATACCGCAAACAAGAAAGAAACACAAAAAATAGTAAAACTAATCAATGGCAACCTTAGAAAAAATCAGAAGCAAATCAGTGCTTCTGCTCGTTATCATCGGTGCGGCTCTTTTAGCCTTTATCATCGGTGACTTCTTTACATCGGGCCGCACATTGTTCGGCACCGGCGATACGGTGGCGAAGGTGGGTTCGCAGAAAATCAGCATCAGTGACTTCCAGCATCAGATGGAGCAGGCCAATCAGCAGGCTCAGGCATCGGGTCAGAAAGTGGATCAGGCCGTGCTCCAGCAGCAGGTGCTCAGCGGCATGATTGCTGAAAAGCTTTATAAGGATGAACTCAATGCACTCGGACTGGTAGTGACTGACGAGGAGCTGTCACAGGCCATGCTCGGCTCAGGCTCTGCTGCGCTTGACCAGATGATAATGCAGCAGACGGGTGTGGAAAGCGCCGCTGTGTTCCATGACATGGCATTCAACCCCACCAAGTACGGACTCCCCGAGGAGAATGCTCAGCAGCTACGCGACTATTGGGTGATGCTCGAACAGCAGACCGAACAGCAGCTTCTACAGAACAAGTTTAATGTGCTTTTTGCCGGTACGCTTGTGGCAAACCAGCTTGACGCAAAGGCTCTCTACGATGAGAATGCCACCACACAGCGCATAGCATATGCACGCAAGCTATATTCATCGCTCCCTGATGATGACAGCAAATATGCCGTGACCGATGCCGATATTAATAAGGAGTGGGAGCAGCACAAGGCCGGATACCGCCTGCCTGAGGAAATGCGCACTCTCAGCTACATAACTGTGGATATAGCTCCTTCTGAGGCTGATATCCGTAACTCGGAAAAGGCTGTAGAGGATGTGCTTATGGCACTGAACAGTTCAGAGGATCTGATCGGTGTTGACGGCAAGAATGATTTTGTGGCCGAACGTCATAAAGTGACTACTTCCAGCTTTACTGATGCCCGCCTCAAACAGTTTGCTGACTCGGCTGCTCCCGGTAAGGCGGCTCTGATAAGCCGTATGGGCCACGACTTCACACTTGCAAAACTGTTCTCCCGTTCAGTAGAAGTTGACTCTGTAAACATTGACATGGTAATGGTGGGCGGCAGCAAGGCATCGCTTGATTCAGTGCTCACAGCTCTGCGCACCGGTACGAGCATTGACTCGCTGAGCCGCTTTGCTTCCGTGCAGGGCGTTCAGGACAGCATGTGGGTTTCACTTCTCGATCCTCAGTTAGGAAATTACAAGGATGCTATTGCCGGAGCCTCTGCCGGAGTGTACTTCACTCCTGATACTGCGGCTACACAAGGCGGCATGATATTCCGCGTAAACAATCGCAAAGCAGCTGTGCCTGTAGCTGATATAGCTGTGATAACATATACCGCAGAGCCTTCAGTGGCCACGGTCAACGCTCTTCAGAACAAGCTTCAGGAATACATCAACGCCAATCCCGATGCAGCTTCATTTGCAAGCAATGCTGCACAGGCCGGTTATCAGGTGTTCCCCGCTCGTGTCAACGCTTCTACCCCGTCGCTCTCAGGCGTTTCTGATACACGCAATGTCATAGCATGGGCCATGAAGGCAAAGAAAGGTGCTGTGTCAAATATATTCGGCGATGAACAGACCGGCCATTTTGTAGCTGCCGCTATTGACAATATCTACAAGGACTATGTACCGGCTACTGATCCGCAGGTAAAACAGGCTCTGACTGCACAGGTGCGCAACGACAAGAAAGCCGAAGCCCTGATAGCACAGTATAACGGTAAGGCAAACGATCTGGCCGGATACGCAAAGCTGATGGATGCCAAAGTGGATTCTGCTACAGTTAACTTCGGACAGATTACTTTCTACAATCCCGGTTTTGCCGGATCGGAAGTTGCCGCCATTGCTTCTGTAACTCCTAAGGGAAAGCTTGTAGGCCCCGTTAAGGGCAACAACGGCGTGGTAGTGATGCAGGTAGTGGATGTGGACTCTGAAGGCCGTCCCTACAGCTTTGATGAAAGCGCTCTGCTGTTTACCCGCATGCGTGGCGCCCAGGCTCTGAGCCAGCGCTTCAATGAGTTGCTTCTCGGCAACAAGAAGGTGACAAATAACCTGCTGAAATTCTTCCAGGACTAAGAATATTAGAATATTGATTTCGACCCGGCTTGAGAGCAAATGCTCCCCGGTCGGGTCGAAACTTTTTTACATAAAACCATATATAATATCACGCCATGAAATCATTAAAAGAGCTATACAGGATAGGAACCGGCCCGTCAAGCAGCCACACTATGGGGCCTCGCACGGCAGCTACCACATTTGCACAGCGTCATCCGGATGCAGCACGTTTTGATGTCACTCTCTATGGGGCATTGGCCGGAACCGGGAAGGGACACCTTACGGATGTGGCAATACTTGAGAGCCTTAATCCCACGGCACCTACCGAAATTATTTGGGAACCTACCATATTTCTACCGTTCCATCCTAACGGTATGCGTTTCCGCTCATATGATAGGAATGGAGCAGTCACCGATGAATGGACCGTATTCAGTATCGGTGGCGGAGAGCTCGCAGAGGAAGGGAAGCCACGGCTCGGTGGCCCGGATGTATATGATCTGAACACACTGACCGAGATACTGAAATGGTGCCAGGACACAGGCTGCTCGTTTTGGGAATACGTAGAGCGTTGTGAAGGTCCTGAGATATGGGATCACCTGTCAAAAGTATGGGCCACTATGCAACGCGCCGTCGAGCGCGGTATTGACCGTGAAGGCGTGCTACCCGGGCCGCTATGCCTGCCGCGTAGAGCCGCCACGTACCATGTGCGTGCGTCAGGATACAAAAGCAATCTCCAGAGCCGTGGGCTTGTATTCGCCTATGCCCTTGCTGTAAGCGAGGAGAATGCGTCGGGAGGCGAGATCGTAACGGCACCCACATGCGGATCCTGTGGCGTGATTCCCGCAGTACTGTATCATCTACAGAAGAGTCGAAACTTCTCAGAAGCCCGCATCTTGAGAGCTCTTGCTACCGCCGGACTTATCGGCAACGTGGCCAAGCAGAATGCCTCCATAGCCGGAGCAGAGGTGGGCTGTCAGGGAGAGGTGGGCGTAGCGTGTGCCATGGCCGCCGCTGCCGCCAATCAGCTTTTCGGCGGGAGCCCTGCACAGATAGAGTATGCAGCTGAAATGGGCCTTGAGCATCATCTTGGTATGACATGCGACCCAGTGTGTGGACTTGTGCAGATACCCTGTATAGAGCGAAATGCATATGCCGCCGCCCGAGCACTTGACTCAAACCTGTACTCGGCGTTTACCGATGGAAGTCACCGCGTATCATTTGACCGAGTAGTGGAAGTGATGAAACAGACCGGACATGATCTTCCGTCGATATACAAAGAAACCGGCGAAGGCGGTCTGGCGCGCACATGGATATCAAAGAAAAATTCCGAAGCATAACACGCATCAAATCAGTTGATTTCCTCATTGTTACGCATTGAATCTCAAAAAATCTCACCAAAAATTTGTGTAAATCAAACGAAAGCTCTATCTTTGCATCGCAAAACAAAAACGGTGCCATAGCTCAGTTGGTAGAGCAAAGGACTGAAAATCCTTGTGTCCC
>JAMPBB010000067.1 GCA_023666885.1 Muribaculaceae bacterium
AAAATCGGCGGAGGGGTTGCACAATTCCGAGCCGCGGCTTACCTTTGCATCAGTTTTTCATGGTATTAGATTTAAGGTAAGAAGATTATTCATCGTGATGATGAGTAATTTTTTTTGCGCCTCCGCCATCCACCCGGCTCAGGGTGTGACGCGGTAGGCACTTTTTTTGAAAAGCATATACAAAAAGCGCCCGCCGGAACTGAACCCGGCGGGCGTACATATTTTATATAAATCCTATATGGATTACTTCACAAGCACTTTCTTAACTTCGGTGCCCTGACGGCGGATATAAATGCCGGGAGCCATGTCACCGCTCACGCGTATGCCCTGAATATTGTAGTACTCAACGGGAGCATTGCTATTGTCAACGTCCAAGCCATTGATCCCGGCAGGCTTGGGACCGTTGCCATTGAAGATTACATCTATAGGCATGTCACCCATATCTGAACCTGTATGCCAGGTAACAACAATCTTGAAATATGCAGTACCATTAGCATCAATGTAACAATCTGATGCGCTCAAGGATGCAGAAGCACTGATAGGAGCGCCAAGGCCTAAATCAAGAGTAAGATCATTAGCTTCGCCTTCAAAGCATACCTTTTCACCATCATGTGACACCTTCACATTCGGAACTATGATGTCAGCCATATGTTCACCGTCAAGAGTAAAGCCCGGAAGACTTACTGTACATGTATTATCATCTACATAATTAACGTATACATTTGCCGGTATTTTCTCCTCGCTGGTCATGTTATCTCCTCCTAACCATATATCAAGGTCGCCGGTGTATTTATCACCCTCGGTTGGCTCCGTTGCCTCTGAAGCCTTCCTGAACTGAACAGTATATACGTGGCTGGCGGCATCATCAATGTCAGAGCCGTGAGCGTTGGCCACAGTAATGGTAGTCTTGGCATTTTCCTTGTCAAGAGCTATTGAGGCCTGAGCCACTCCGCTGTTACCGAGAGTAGCGAAGCTGAAAGCATCCTCCTCAGGCAGCTCGGCATCAACGGTGTAATCATACTTGTCAGAAGCAAAACCGTCGATTGTTGCGCCATTTACTTGAAGATCTTTCAGACGCGAGTGATATATCAGTTTTATATCCTTGCACAAAAGAGTGGTTCCCTCTACAAGTGCTGTGCGATCCCAATAGTTACCGCTACAAGCTATAACATTAACTTTTTCAGGTATTTCAGAACTAACATATGTTATGGGTGCAGTAATAGTCTGCCAATCGGAACCGTCAAATTCATAATCAACACTTCCTATAAGAGTGCCTTTCTGACTGGCCTCAACCTTACCAAGAATAGCACGGTCAACATCAGTTTGATCTATTACATATTTTCCATCAGCAGTACCTATCTTAGAGGTAAAGGTACCCTTCCATGAATAGAATATGAGGTGTGATTTCTCTTCATTGGTATCAGTACGCTTGAAAGTACCCTGCACGGCATCCGGACGATAAGTGAAGTCTAATCCGCCAAAGGAACCGCCATCACAATTACTAACAGAGGTTTCGGCATAAACCCAAGGTGTGCCTAAATTCACATATCCCGGGGCGACAGAACCTATAGTTCCGAATCCAACAAATACATTTTGCATTTGAAGTACATCAACATCGCCATCTGAAACTTTTGAAATCAATTCTTTTTGAACCTCAAAACCTACTTTCTGATTTACACTTGATCCGTTCCATTCCATTGGTTCAATACCTGGACGAACACGTTCCTCACTGACTATTGTACTATTAAATAGACTTTTCTTGGACAATGCCAGTGTAGAGCCGCATGATTCTTTCCACTGCGCAAAGCCGTTGTTGGGCAGCTGCTGGGCTTGGCCGCTGAGGGGGAGTACGAGAAGAGCGGCCAGTGATAATGTGGTAAAAGTTTTTCTCATAAGATATTTCGTTAAAATTGGTTTAGCTGAAACGTGATAAAACTACGGACAAAGGTACGGTCTTTTTGACAAAAATACGTTATTTTAATACAAAATAATTATTAAAATAGCGCAAAAATAGCCTAATTCCAAGCCATTAAGCCCAATAAAAAAAACGGCCCGCCGGATATGGGCGAGCCGCTAAAGTGAATCATAAAATTAGCTATGTAATGCCTTACTGACCCAGATAAGGCTTGAGCAGGCGGCTCTTCTGTCCTTTGAGCCTACGGATAGCCTTTTCCTTAATCTGGCGTACGCGTTCACGCGTGAGGTCAAACTTGGCACCTATCTCCTCAAGGGTCATTTCCTGACATCCTATGCCGAAGAACATCTTGAGGATTTCACGCTCACGTTCATGCAGCTGACGCAGTGCGCGGTCCACTTCCTTGGAGAGCGACTCCTGTGTAAGCGTGGAGTCGGCCATAGGTGAGTCATCGTTAGTGAGCACGTCGAGCAGACTGTTGTCCTCGCCGTCAACGAACGGTGCGTCAACCGAAATATGGCGGCCTGACACCTTAAGAGTGTCGCTGATCTTGTCAACCGGCACATCCAGACGCTCAGCCAGCTCCTCAGGCGAGGGACGGCGTTCATGTTCCTGCTCGAATTTGGACAGAGCCTTGCTGATTTTGTTAAGCGAGCCCACCTGATTGAGAGGCAGACGCACTATACGACTCTGCTCGGCCAATGCCTGAAGGATGGACTGGCGTATCCACCACACGGCATAGGAGATGAATTTGAATCCTCGTGTCTCATCAAACTTCTGTGCCGCTTTTATCAAGCCGAGATTACCTTCGTTGATAAGGTCAGGCAGGCTGAGTCCCTGATTCTGGTACTGCTTTGCCACCGATACTACGAAGCGAAGATTGGCACGTGTGAGCTTTTCGAGGGCACGTTCATCACCTTGGCGAATGCGCTGAGCCAGCTCTACCTCTTCATCGACGGATATAAGCTCCTCACGGCCTATCTCCTGAAGGTATTTGTCAAGCGAAGCGCTTTCGCGGTTAGTAATTGATTTAGTGATTTTTAATTGTCTCATCTGCGTTATGTGAGATTTTAGCGTGCGAAATTACAAAATTATTCTGTAATTACAGCGTAAAAAATTCAGTTTTATTGTGTTACTCATAATATATAAAACACATGGGGCGCCAAACAGGCGTCCCACACGTAATATTTAACTATTGTTTAATGGTAGGCTACTTATAACGCGCCCAGCGTATGAGCTCCTTAAGCGTAGGTTTCTTACCGTACATGAATATGCCTACACGGTATATCTTGGCAGCTATCCACACCACTATGAGGAATGTAATGTAGAGCACTATGAGTGACACCACTATCTCCCAGGCGGGTATACCGAACGGTATGCGGGCCATCATGACCATGGGCGAAGTGAACGGTATGAGCGACATCCACAGAGATACGTCAGACGTAGGATCGTTGGCGGCCATCATGCCAAACATTATACCGAGCACTATGGGTATGATGATTATGGACTGGAGCTGTCCGGCATCCTGGATATTGTCAACGGCTGACCCTATGGCGGCATATATGGCTGAATAAAGCAAGAATCCGCCTACCAAGAAGAGTATAAGCAGCGTGAATATCTGTATGATGTAACCTACATTGCCTAACATGGCCACAGCACTGAGCAGATCAGCGTCAGTGGTAAGAGCGGCCACATCGGCCGTACCGGCATTGACAGCGGCCACATCGGCAGCCACCGATGCGGGCAGAAGAGCCGGAAGCACGAAGGCGGACATCACGGATATGAGCACACCCCATATCACTATCTGCGTAACGGCCACCAGGCCTATGCCGCATATCTTACCGAGCATGAGCTGTGTAGGTTTGACGCTTGACACCACTATCTCCAGCACGCGGTTATTCTTCTCCTCAATGATACTGGTCATAACCATCTGCCCATACAGCAGCAGACACATGTACAACATCATGGTAAGCACTATGCCCAGCATGTAACTTATCATGGTGGAGGTTTCCTTGGAGCCTTGTTCCTGATCTATACGGTAACTTGACAGGGTAATGTCACTCTGCACCTCGGCCAGTATCTTGTCAAGATTGTCAATATGGTAGGAGCGGAGCCTGTGAGCCTCAATAATGGAATTGAGCTGCGAGCGTACGGCGCTCTCCAAATTCATGGATGATGCGCCCGACGTGTACAGGCTCACGCCCTTTCCTTGCTCCATGACGTCGGCCGGTATGTAAAGCACTGCATCGACATCATCCTGCTTGAGCAGATCCTCAAGAGGCACCGGAGTGTTGACAAACCGTATTTCGGAAGTGCTCTGCAGGCTGTCGGCCACAAGGCGGGAGTCATCGACCACGCTGACGGTACGCAGCTCCGTACCGGCAAACTCCATGATAAGCGCAGGCATGGCCATGAGCGCAAGCATGAGCACAGGCATGAGCAGAGTGGTGATGATAAAACTTTTCTTCTTGACGCGCTCCAGATATTCGCGTCGTATTATTAGCGCTGTCTTTGAGTTCATTGCTGTGATGCTTGGTTACTGTTACGTACGGTTTCTATAAATATATCGTTCATGGAGGTCATGGCCTCGCTCACGCCGCGCAGCTCGGAAGCCTCGTTGGCGGCGGCTATCACATCATGAAGCGTGGCACCGGGAGCCAGAAGGATGTCAAGCTTATACAGCCCCGGCGACACCTCGGTAAGCGTATTCGACGCCGTGAGCGGCAGCAGAGGTTCCATGGCCCGGCGCGCATCGCCACGGAAGGTAAGCGAGTAGCGCCCGTCGGTAAACCGGCGGCGTATCTCATCGACATTGCCGGTAAGTATGTTCCGGCCGCCGTTGATAAGCGTTATATTGTCACATATCTCCTCCACGGAGGCCATGTTATGGGTAGAGAATATCACCGTGGCACCCTCATTCTTAAGCCGCAGTATCTCATCGCGGAGCAGATTGGCATTGATAGGGTCAAATCCGGAGAACGGCTCATCGAATATCAGCAGTTTGGGCCGGTGCAGCACCGTGACTATAAACTGCACCTTCTGCGCCATGCCCTTGGACAGCTCCTCGACCTTGCGGTTCCACCATGATGATATTTCAAACCGCTCGAACCACTCGCGCAGTGCAGCCGTAGCCTCGCGCGAGCCAAGGCCTTTGAGGCGGGCAAAGAACAGAGCCTGCTCCCCTACTTTCATTTTCTTGTACAGCCCGCGCTCCTCAGGCAGATAGCCTATATGAGCCACATCGGCGGCGCTAAGCGGATGTCCGTCAAAAAGCACCGTACCGGAATCGGGTGCCGTAATATGATTGATAATACGAATCAAGGTAGTCTTTCCGGCACCGTTGGGGCCGAGAAGCCCGTACACAGAGCCACGCGGCACGCTGAAACTCACGCCGTCAAGTGCGCGGTGCGAGCCGTACTGTTTCGTGACATTGTCAATAGTAAGTATACTGTCCATAGCAAAAATATTTCAAGCCTGTCATTACAGCTTTTAGTTATTTGACGCAGGCGATGCTGAAAAATCACTCGCCGTGACGGATTTTTTACCGAAGAACCGATCAATTATTGCTGCAAGGGCACCATCGCCGGTAACGTTGCACGCCGTGCCGAAGCTGTCCATGGCTATATAAAGGGCTATCATGAGAGCACACTGGGTATCATTGAATCCAAGCACCGAAGCAAGCACACCCACCGAAGCCATAGCCACACCGCCCGGTATGCCCGGCGCGGCCACTATGGTGATACCTAACAGGGCTATGAAGTGGGCATAAAGCCCTATATCGTAAGGCATACCGTCCATTATCATTATGGCAAGCGACACAGCCACCACCTTAAGCATACTGCCTGACATGTGTATGGTGGCGCACAGGGGCACCACAAACCCGGCCACGTCCTCCGTAACGCCCATCTTCACCGTCTGCTGAAGTGTGACGGGTATAGTGGCGGCCGATGACGACGTGCCGAGCGCCGTAAAGTAGGCAGGCATCATGGTCCATAGCATCTTGAACGGATTCTTACGGGCAAAGCAGGCTGCCACACAGTATTGCAGCAACAATATGCCTATATGCAGGCAGAATATCACCACTATTATCTTGGCAAACGTCACCAGCACTCCGGCCACCTGCCCTGACACAGTCATATTGACAAATATACCGAATATGTATACCGGCAGCAGCGGCACTATGACAAGCGATATGGTATGCGCCACTATGGTACGGAACTCATCGAAGCCCGAGCGCAGGGCACGTCCGGGAAGATAGGCCGTGCCGAGCCCGCACATAAAGGCAAACACCAGAGCCGTCATAACTGACATCATGGGAGGTATGTCCACGGTAAAGTACGGCGCGATCTCAGAGTCGGCACTTCCGGCCACTGACTTCATATCGGCCGAAGATATCATGGACGGGAACAGCTCAGCTCCGGTAAAGTAAGATATGAATCCCGAACAGAGGGTGGCAAAATAAGCCAGCAGCACCGTAGCCAGAAGCATCTTGCCGGCGCTTTTGCCTATATCGGCTATGGCCGGTGCCACGAATCCTATTATGATAAGCGGGATAACGAAACCGAGGAACTGACTGAAAATATCGTTGAACGTGGCACATACGCGTGCGCACCATTCAGGGCACACCATACCTAAGCCTATACCTGCGGCTATGGCAATGACTATACGGCCAAGCAGGCCAATGCGGAATTTATGTTTCATGATACAGATATATTTTATCTACGGTCCATTCTTACGGGCGGAGCGCCTTTTGGCACAGGCGGCCCCACAGTGGGGTTGGCACGGTGATTACGGTGAGAGTCTACGGCATCATATATAAGTCCACCGAAATCAATACCTATCTTGGCATCGTTACTGAACTTATAGTACGGACGCACTATGGGGCGCGTTTCCCACCGGCCCGTATAATTATTATATTGTGTCTGCGCTCCGGCATCCACTCCGAAATGCTCGGCAAAGTCCCATGACAGATAGCCGCCGAAATTGCTCGTACTCATATATGGCATCATTGCCGGGCCGGTAAAATTGGCCGATGTGTACCATGAGCCGAACAGGGTGAGCGAGAGCCGGTCATTGAACCGCCACATGGCCACTCCCTGCAGTCCGTAAACCGTCTGTAGGCCTCGGAAATATCCATATTTCTCAGCCACGGCTCCCGCCGATACGGTAAGGCGCCCTAATGTCTGTGTAGCCATGATGCTGCCGGATTCCACGCCCATGAGTCCCGGCATGGACACGCGCTCGCCCGTAGCTATGACTCCACCGCTGCTCCATAGTGCCAGAGGAGCCACTCCGGCGGCGTTGACAGTAGTGGGATTAGACGCGAACACGAACGGCTGATAGCGCAACGGGCGGCTCCAATCGGGGCGCACACCGTGGGCATAGAAGCTCTGGCGCGTAAACATGTAAGCCGGCACTATGGGATCGGCATCGGATGGCACGTCAGGCACCGGAGGCAGCTCGCGCCCCGGCGGTACATCCCTGACCTCAGGCCGCTCATTCTGCGCCAGGCATGGTATGGACGCAAGCAAAAGTGCAAGAAATGCAGTAAAATACTTCAACATTTGGCAAAGATAAAAAATTTTTGTGCAAGTTGTAACAAACTGACATGTCATTGCGTCTAATAAGCACGGCTCTTTCATTTAAAAATTGTTGGATTTTTCAAACTCGCTGGCATACA
>JAMPBB010000068.1 GCA_023666885.1 Muribaculaceae bacterium
TATGGCTTATAAGCCGAAATGTATAGGGGGCGAAGCGGGCGATTCTTTATTTAATATGTCAATTTATACGTATTATTTCATTGTCAAAAAAATTGAGTAGTTAACTTTCGGCTACAAAGTTACTGTTTATCAAGCAAAATAGCTCTATTTTGCGATGAAAAGTTAAGCATTGTCCGGCAGACAGGGCAGTATAAAACAACCAAGGCCTACTTAACCATCAATAGGGCAGCTAAGTTCAGCGCCGAGAGAAATGTAATTTTGTCACTTTGACGTTTTTTATTATCTTTGCCGGAAATTACACTTAACACTTTTATGATTAACGCTCAAGACATCAAAAACGGCACATGCATACGCATGGATGGCCGTCTGTACTTCTGTGTGGAGTTTCTCCACGTTAAGCCCGGTAAAGGAAACACTTTCATGCGCACAAAGCTTAAGGACGTGGTTGACGGCCGCGTACTTGAACGCCGCTTCAACATAGGTGAGAAGCTTGAGGACGTAAGGGTAGAACGCCGCCCCTTCCAGTATCTTTACGCTGACGGAGCTGATGACATATTCATGAACAACGAAACGTTCGAGCAGATTCCTATCAGCAAGGATCTCGTTACCGGCGCCCCCTTCATGAAGGAAGGCGACACAGTGGAGGTGGTAAGCGATGCTTCAACTGAAACTGTACTTTATGCCGAAATGCCTGTGAAGACCGTTCTGAAGGTTACATACACCGAACCCGGCATAAAGGGCGATACCGCTACTAACACACTCAAGCCCGCCACTCTGGAAACCGGTGCCGAGATACGCGTGCCTCTGTTCGTAAACGAAGGCGACATGGTAGAAGTAGACACCCGCGACGGTTCATACATATCTCGCGCTAAAGCCTGATAGAAACCATATACCAACCATATCACAGCGGCCGAATGTAAACAATAACATTCGGCCGCTGTTATTCAAGCATATGGACAATGTAAACTTTCAAACCGAAACCCATCCCTGGCCTCCATTCATACCGGAAGGAGCCAAGATACTTATAATGGGCACTTTCCCTCCAGGCAATCACCGCTGGAGCATGGATTTCTATTATCCTAACCGCACGAACGATTTCTGGTACATGATGGGGCTGATATTTCTTGGCGACAAATATGCCCTATACGACTCATCTACCCGACTGTTCCGACTCGATGACATAAAGGCATTAATGACCCGCCATCATATAGCGCTAAACGACACAGCGCGTAAGGTAAGGCGCCTGAAAGGCAACGCATCCGACAAGTATCTTGACATCATCGAGCCGGTACCGTTAGCAACACTTCTTGCCGAAATGCCCGAATGCTGCGCCATAGCCACTACCGGCGAGAAGGCCGCCGGCGTTATAGCCGACATTACCGGCACTCCCCTACCGCGCATGGGCGAGGAAGTAGCAGGCCGATGCCCCGGCATAGATCGCGATCTGTCCATTTTCCGCATGCCCTCCACCTCCAGAGCCTATCCCTTAGCTCTTGACAAGAAAGCCGCTTTCTATGCCGCCATGTTCCGCAAAACAGGAATCCTATGACCGGAAACTTGGAAAAGGCCATATTATACCGTAACTTTGCAACCGAAAAGACCGTAAATGTGATAACGAATGATTACATCCGCTATTTTATTTGATGCCGAAAGTATCATCAACTATTTCTTGAGTGCCCCTGCGCTGACAGTATATCTGTTAGTATTAGGACTGATGATAGTAGAAAGTTCATTCATACCGTTTCCTTCCGAGGTGATTGTTCCGCCGGCAGCATATCTTGCTTGCACATCGCACGAAGTAAATGTTTGGGTCATACTCCTGCTGGCTACAGTGGGCGCCCTTATCGGAGCGCTTATAAATTATTATCTGTCAGTATGGATAGGCCGTCCTATCGTATACAGGTTTGCCAACTCTAAGATAGGACATGCTTGCCTCATAACCCAAGAAAAAGTAGAGCACGCCGAAGCCTATTTTGATCGCCACGGCGCCGTATCCACATTTGTGGGCCGACTCATCCCCGCCGTACGTCAGCTCATATCCATACCTGCCGGACTGGCAAAAATGAATATAGTTAAATTCATCACTTTCACAGGACTCGGAGCATTGGTATGGAACTCCATCCTTGCCGCCCTCGGTTACTGGCTCGGCACCGTAGTGACCCGTAACCAACTGTATGAACAAGTAGAGCGCTATAACGATTACCTCACCTACGCAGGATTAGCATTAGGAGTCATATGCGTACTATTCATACTCTACAATGCATTCAAGCCCAATAAAAAAACACAGGAATAATCATGCCATTAGTATCACCATCGTTACTTTCTGCCGACTTTGCCAATCTGCGTTCAGACATTGAGATGCTCAATGAGTCAGATGCTGACTTCATGCATATAGATGTGATGGACGGTGTATTTGTGCCCAATATATCGTTTGGATTCCCGGTGATGAAAGCCATAGCCAAGTATGCACGAAAGCCCCTTGACGTGCATCTGATGATAGTGGATCCACAGCGGTACGTAAGTCAGGTACGTGACTGCGGCGCATACATAATGAATGTACATCAGGAGGCATGCACTCATCTTGACCGCACCGTACAGCAGATAAAGCAGGCAGGTATGAAGGCTGCCGTAACTCTTAATCCGGCCACTCCGGTATGCATGCTTGAGGACATCATATCCGAGGTAGACATGGTACTGCTTATGTCAGTCAATCCCGGATTCGCTGCTCAGAGCTTTATTAACAATGTGGTGGACAAGACCGTCCGGCTCCGCGATATGATAACTCGCCATGATTCAAAGGCACTTATAGAAATAGACGGAGGCATAAATGCCGCAACGGCCCCCAAGGTAGTAGAAGCCGGAGCCGATGTATTGGTAGCAGGCAGTTATGTATTCTCAGCCGCTGACCCGAAAAGCATAATATCCTATCTTAAAGCCCTTTAACTAAGGCTCACAACCCTGTTTACATATTGAGTTTACAAAAGTAAATTCAAGCATTGCTGTGCGCGTTTTTTTTATTATCTTTGCGGCTACACCTCTTGATTCATAAGAAATGTCATATCCGGAAAACAACGAATACAAGGACTCCTTTGAGATGCCCGACTCCATAGGACAGTCCTCCTCCATAGCCACATCAGACAGGAGCATGGCACAGCGCAAACGCGTAAAACGCTCCCAGACGCAGCAGACTGTTCAATGGCAGGCGGCCTCGCCGACTGCCAATCCACGGCTGCACCGCCAACCCTCAAATCATACCCAATCCATACCGTATTCAGAGCCGGAATATGATACCGACAGTAGCTACGACAGGCCTACGGAAGAATACTCGGCACACAATACGCCCCCTTACGATGTGTACGAGGAGGAAACCTACGAGCCTAAAGCCCCGGATACTCCACGACCCAAACCAAGACGTAAACCGAAACCTGAGCCTAAGGAAGTGGACGGACCGGGAATGGCTGAGCGTTTCCTTAACATGTTTACCAACGGACGGCTCGGCATATTTGTAGGTGTCGTGCTCCTGCTCGTAGCGGCATACATGCTCATCACCACACTGTCATACATCTCCACAGGCTCTGCGGATCAGAACCTGGTAGAGAACAACACTCTTGAACAACTTTCTGGCCGTTCTGATAGCGTGAGCAATACCGGAGGCCCGTTCGGAGCCATGCTGTCCTACCTCCTGATATCACGATGGCTTGGCGTAGGCAGCTTCATAGTGATATTTTATCTGATAATGCTGTCACTGTCACTGCTTCAAATCAAGAAATTTAACTTCTGGAACCTGACATTCAAGTCGCTTGTATCGGCAATATCCGCATCAATACTTGTAGGAGCTGCAACATACAGCACCGCAAGCCCCACCTTCTGGGGGGGGGAGCACGGATATTTCGTAAACAAGTTTTTCCTGACCAACACCGGACTTTGGGGTGATATAGCCATAAACATACTCATGCTCACGGCTGTGGCACTGATATTCTTTGATACACTAAAAAAATTGTTCACACTCATATACGAACATTTTGAGCGATACAAAATGTCACTTGAACAGCACCGTCAAAAAGCGGCCTCAGCCATAGAGGAATATGATTATGAACAGGATGAATCTGCCCCCACTCAGCAGGATGCCGATGCATCGCAAAGCGCAACTGAATCTTCAGCGGCCAATGGCGTAAAAAGCATATTTACCAATCTGAAAAACAGAATATCCGAGAATACGGCATCTGAAATGAACGTTGAACAGGAGTCAACGCCAAGCTCATCTGATGACACCACCGCCACCGCTGATCAGGACACAGAGCAAAAGTCAGCCACAGAAACCGAGATGGACATTGTGGTCAATACCATAGACCAAGCTGAAAAAATAGTGACCGACACCTATGATCCCACTGCCGAGCTGAGCCGTTACCGGCTGCCATCGCTTGACCTGCTCAATGAAGTAGCTCAAAAAAGTTACAGTATTGACCAGCAGGAGCAGGAGATGAACAAGGAGCGTATTACACGCACCCTCAACAGTTACGGCATTGAAATATCACGCATCTCAGCCACAGTGGGCCCTACCATCACCCTTTATGAGATAGTACCTGCCGAAGGTGTCAGGATCGCCAAGATAAAACGGTTGGGCGATGATATGGCCATGAGCCTGTCAGCATTAGGCATACGCATAATAGCCCCCATGCCGGGCAAAGGCACCATAGGCATGGAAGTGCCTAACCGTGAGAAACAGATTGTATCAATACGTAACATTCTGTCATCACGTGCTTATCAGGAGTCAAAGGCAGAGCTGCCTATGGCCATGGGTTCCACTATTGACAATCAGGTATATATCGAAGACCTGTGCAAGATGCCACACCTGCTTGTGGCCGGAGCCACCGGTATGGGTAAATCTGTAGGACTCAATACCATCATAGCCTCACTACTCTATAAAAAGCATCCCGCAGAGCTTAAGTTTGTACTCATTGACCCTAAAGTGGTAGAATTCAGCTTGTACAGCTGCTTGGAGCGCCATTTCATAGCCAAGCTTCCGGATGAAGAGGATGCCATAATAACTGATCATTCCAAAGTAGTGGCCACGCTTAATTCACTATGCGTAGAAATGGAGAATCGCTACGAGATGCTCAAGAATGCAGGCGTGCGTGACATAAAGAGTTACAACAATAAATTCATAGCCCGCCGACTCAACCCCGAGAAGGGGCACCGGTTCCTTCCATACATAGTGGTGATAGTGGATGAGTTTGCTGACCTTATGCTCACCGTAGGCAAAGAGGTAGAAACACCCATATCACGCATAGCTGCCAAAGCACGCGCGGTGGGCATACATATGATCCTGGCCACGCAGCGTCCGTCGGTAAACGTAATTACCGGTACCATCAAAGCCAACTTCCCCGGACGCATAGCCTTCCGCGTAATGCAGACCGTGGACTCACGCACCATAATAGATCGCCCCGGCGCCGAGCAGCTGATAGGTCGCGGCGACATGCTATTCTCTACCGGAGGCATCATCAACCGTGTGCAGTGCGCTCTGATAGAGACAGAGGAGGTAGAGCGCATATGCGAGTTCATATCTGACCAGATAGGCTATTCCACAGCATATGAACTGCCTGAATACATTCCTGCCAATGAAGGCAAGTCAGGAGCAGGCGGACTAAGCGCATCGGACCGTGACACACTGTTTGATGAAGCCGGACGCTATGTGATAGAAACCGGCATAGGCTCCACCACCTCCATACAGCGCCACTTCAACGTGGGCTATCCCCGTGCAGGCAAAATTATGGATCAGCTGCAGAACGCCGGAGTGGTAGGGCCGTCACAAGGCGGCAAACCGCGTAACGTACTGATGGATATAGTGACATTTGACCAGCTTGTAGCACAGTCATGAACAAAGTGAACATCATTTGACGTTATAACACAAAAACATTCATGATGAGAAAAATGCTCCTAACCATAATAGGTATAGTAATCGGCTCGCTGCTCCCCGTATCGGCTCAACAGACAGCCGATGCACTCCTCCAGCAAGTATCGGCAAAATTTACTTCTGCAAGATCAGTGGAAGCAAATTATACCATACACAGTTCCGATGGTTCTACATCCGGCACCATACTCCTGTCAGGCAACAAATTCCGCATGACCTCCCCACAGATCATGACATGGTTTGACGGTAAGACACAGTGGACATATGCCGTAGCACAGCAGGAGGTAAACATAACCGAACCCACTGCACAGGAACTTCAGCAAGTGAATCCGCTGCTCATAATAAACGCCTTCCGCAAGAACTATACGGCACGCATAGAGAAAGCTCCTGCCGGTTCAAAACGTGTAAGGCTAACAGCGAAAGCCAAATCGGATATACACACGGCCATTATCACAGTCAATGCCACCACTCTATATCCTTCTGAGATAACACTTGTCATGGCCAACGGCCATACGCTCACCATAAAGATTACCGGATTCAAAACCGGTGCCGCTCCGGCTGCATCCGCATTCCGTTTTGATAAAAAAACGTATCCAAAAGCAGAAATAATAGATCTAAGATAACCAAAATATGGAAGAAATTCATACCAAATGCCTTATCATAGGTTCAGGACCGGCCGGCTTCACGGCTGCCATATACACCTCACGTGCCAATCTTCAGCCGTTAATGTACGAAGGGCACCAACCGGGCGGACAGCTCACCACCACCACTGAAGTAGAAAACTTCCCCGGTTACCCCGATGGCACTACAGGAAATGACCTTATGGATGACCTACGCGCACAAGCCAAACGCTTCGGTTCAGAAATACGACAAGGCATCATAACATCCATTGACCTGTCAAAACGTCCGTTCGTGGCTGTGTCCGATGATGACAGAGTCATAACTGCCGATTCAGTAATCATATGTACCGGCGCCACAGCCCGATACCTCGGTCTTCCCGATGAAGAAAAATATATGGGGCTGGGCGTATCGGCATGCGCCACTTGCGATGGATTCTTCTACCGTGGCAAGCGCGTGGCCGTAGTGGGCGGCGGCGACACTGCCTGTGAGGAGGCTCTGTATCTTAGCAACATAGCTTCCGAGGTATTCATGATAGTACGCAAGGATCATTTACGGGCATCAAAGGTAATGCAGCGCAGGGTTTTTGACAAGTCAAATATAAAGGTTCTGTTCAATACCAACACCGTAGGGCTCTACGGCGAGGAATATCTTGAAGGGGCACATCTGGTAGAGAACAAAGGCACCGCCGAGGAACGCAATTACGATCTGCCGCTCGACGGATTCTTTCTGGCCATAGGCCATACGCCCAACGTGTCACTCGTGCGTGACTATGTCAAACTCGATGACACAGGCTACATCAAGACTGACGGCCACTCCACTGCCACAAACATCCCCGGAGTATTTGCTGCCGGTGATGTAGCTGACCCTCACTACCGTCAGGCAATAACAGCAGCCGGCACCGGTTGTAGGGCCGCACTTGACGTAGAGCGTTTTCTCAACGAGAATTGAACCGCCATAAATCCGCACAAAAAGTGCCGAGAGTTTGCCGAGGGCACTGAAAAAGTACCTTTCTGATTGAAGGCCTAAAATAATTGGCACAT
>JAMPBB010000069.1 GCA_023666885.1 Muribaculaceae bacterium
CGCATGACCGTCTGCTTAGAAGGCAGATGCTCTATCCAGCTGAGCTACCGGACCGGAATGTTGCTGTTGTACGGTGCAAAGATACTAATTATTTTCAAGAAAGCCGCTCAAGAACTTGCCGTATTTTCTCGTGCGTGGTAATTCGGGTGGGTACCAGAGGCAGGCGGAGCTCATTCTCGATATAGCCCATGTCGTGGAGCAAGCATTTCACGCCGGCAGGATTGCCGTCGACAAACAGAAGGTTGAACAGATCGGCAAAGCGGTGGTGTATTGAACGGGCAGAAGCATAGTCGCCGCTCAGCGCCAGACGTACCATGCGTGAAAATTCGCGAGGGAAAGCGTTGCCTATCACCGAAATCACGCCCACGGCTCCAAGTGTTATGAGGGGGAATGTGATTCCGTCATCGCCGGATATTACCATGAAGTCAGCGTGTTTGTGCTTGATTATGTCATCCACCTGACTCATTATACCCGAGGCTTCCTTGATGCCTATTATGTTAGAGTGCTCACGTGCCAGGCGCAGTGTGGTTTCGGCTGTCATGTTTACTCCTGTGCGCCCGGGTACATTGTAAAGTATTACGGGGAGGGGTGATGACTGTGCCACGGCGCTGTAGTGCCGGTAAAGGCCCTCTTGTGACGGCTTGTTGTAAAACGGCACCACGCTCAGTATGGCGGAATATCCGGAAAGGTCCGCTGTGGTCAGCTCACGTACAAGGGCGGCAGTGTCGTTGCCGCCGCATCCGAGTACGAGCGGAACGCGTGAGGCCACCGTTTCCTTGACAAACTGCTTGACTTGCATACGCTCTTCAGTGGTGAGTGTAGCTGTTTCTGCAGTGGTACCGAGTACCACCAGATAGTCAATGCCGCTTTCTATCTGATATTCAAGAAGACGTCCGAGTGCGTCAAAATCAATGGTTTTGTCCTGACGGAACGGGGTGATGAGCGCCACTCCCATTCCTTTGAGATTTATATGTGGCATATATTTATGACCATTTGATGGATTACGACTACAAAAGTACATATAAACCGTAAAACGGCAAATATTTTGGGTACACAAACTTTATGACGGCACGGTTGTTATTCTGAGTAAATAAAACCAATAAGATATGAGTGACTTTAATGAAATAATAAAGGATAAGAAACCTACTTTGGTGGATTTCTTTGCCACTTGGTGTGGCCCGTGCAAGATGCAAGGCCCTATTCTGGAACAGGTGAAACGCACGCTGGGCGATTCTGTAAATATAATTAAGGTAGACGTAGACAAGGCTCAGGAGCTGTCGGCCCGTTATAGAGTGCAGTCGGTGCCTACCTTGATTCTGTTCAAGGACGGCGAGGCCGTGTGGCGTGGTGCCGGTCTGCATCAGGCCGCTCAGCTTGAGCAGAAACTACGCGAATATATTCCCACTAAAAGCGATGAATAAGTTATGAAGAGCATACAGTCAATAATAGATGGCAGCGCACCTACATTGGTGATGTTCTATGCCACGTGGTGCCCTCATTGCCACAGGATGATGCCTATAGTGGATGACTTGACCATCCTGTATCAAGGCAGGGCCAATATCGTTAAGCTTGACGGCGAGCAGTATCCCGATGAGATGAAGCAGTGCGGACTTGATGCATTCCCGGGGTGGGCTCTGTTTAAGAACGGCCAGGAGGTATGGCATGATGAAGGTGAGAAACCTGCCTCTGAGCTTGAGGATATGATAAACAGATTCCTTTAATATATAAATATCAAATAGCAAAAGCCGCAACGGCAGCTCTTATTTGAGCTATTCTGTTGCGGCTTTGCTGTATGTATGATTCAACTAATCTACATGAATGCAAGTATGAGGCCTTGTGCTGCCACTACTCGCAGGAACATGGTGAGGGGGTAGACGGTGGAGTAAGCTACTGCCGGTTGGTCATGCCCGGTGCTTCCGTTGGCATAGGCCAGAGCCGGTGGATCAGTGTATCCGCCTGAGAACAGACCCATGATGGTGAGGAAGTTGATTTTATATACTCCGCGAGCTATGCATCCTACCACTACCAATGGTACAAAAGTGATGATGAAGCCCCATATTACCCACCACATACCGGTAGTGTTGAATACGGTTTCAGCAAATCCGGCTCCGGAAGATATGCCTACTGAGGCAAGGAACAGGCAAATGCCGAGCTCACGCATGAGCAGCGATGCTGATGATGAGGTGTAGGTGACAAGCTTGAACTTATAGCCGAAGCGGCTCAGGAGTATGGCCACTACCAACGGGCCTCCTGCCAGACCGAGCTTCATGCCGAACCCTACATTGATAGAGCCTACTATGATACCGAAAAGAATGCCTACGAATATGGTGATGAGGTTAGGCTCGTTGAGGCGCTTCATGGAGTTGCCCAATTTCTGAGCCAGACGGTCAATGTCGCCAAGGTCGCCTACCACGGTTATGCGGTCGCCCATCTGTAGGCGCAGGCTCGGTGATGCAAGCAGATCCACGCCGGCACGGTTCACGCGGGTGGCGTTAAGGTTATATGCGTTATGCAGACGCAGTGAGCCGAGGGCCACACCATTGTACTCGCTCTTGGTTATGACTATGCGGCGGCTTACCACCTGACTTGGTGTGGCGGCGTCCCAGTCCATCTGTATTTCAGGCCCTACTACCGATTCAAATCGCTCTACGTCCTGTGATGAAATCACTACGTACAGCTTGTCGCCGGGATGAATCTGAGTTACCGATGTGGGAATTACAATATTACCATCGGCACCTATCATACGTGATATCACGAAGTCACACTGGATTATGTCATGCAGCTGACGCAGTGAGCGGCCGTCAATTAGGCTATTGTGTACCTCCACGGTAATCATGCTGGGCTTCTGCTGTGAGCTTTCTTTCTCCTTTTCAAGCGATGCTATTTCATCGGCAGTGTTTATGCGGAAAGCTGCCTTGATGAGGAACATGGCTGCGATTATGCCTATCACACCGAGGGGATATGCTGCGGCATAGCCCATGGACATGGTGTTGATGGCTTCAACGGAGCCGGCAGTCTGCTGTGCGGCGGCCAGACCGGGGGTATTCGTTACGGCGCCTGACATTACGCCTACGAGTGCCGCTATGCTGGTGTTGCCGTTCTCTATGAAGAATATGGCCAGCACTATGGCTACGTTGAGGGCTATCCCCGTCACAGCAAGCATGTTGAGCCGTATGCCACCCTCCTTGAACGAGGCGAAGAAACCGGGACCCACCTGAATACCGATGGAGAAAATAAATAAGATAAGACCAAACTCACGGACAAATTTCAGCACTTCTTCATTTACGGTATAGCCGAAATGCCCCATGAGTATTCCTACGAACAGCACAAACGTGACACCGAGCGATACACCGGCCAGCTTAAGCTTTCCGAGATATACGCCCGCTGCTATCACAAACGAGTAAAGCACTATGGTGCTCGCCAGTGAAGTGTTGCCCGGACCGATAAGATTTGTTAACCAGGAAAAATCCATTGTGGTTTAGGGAAGTTATAGATTAATAAGTAATTAGCATTAATGTGCTTATTTGAGAGTGCAAAGGTAGTGCTTTTTTCGGTGTTATGCCAATCGGCGATGCGATATTTTTCACATATTTTTACATCCGTGTTATGCGGAGCGTGCATTTGCGGAATCCGACATATTGTGGTACTTTTGTGTCATATATGAAAAGCGTGTCATCAATACATGATTTTCTTGCCCGTGTGCCGGACTATATTTTTACCGGACTGGTGTGCGCGGCCATTCTCGCTATGACTCTTCTTCCTGTTCGTGGCGATATTGGCGGCATACGATTATTCCCTCATGCTGATAAGGTGGTTCATTTCCTTATGTTCGGCACTCTGGCCGCAGTATGGTGGTGGGAAGAGTGTAGGCGTAGAGGGCTCGCCAAGGCTACAATTCATATGCTGTGGCTACCCGTGGTAGCCTCCATAGCGATAGGTGGTATTGTAGAGTTGCTGCAAGATGCTATGAATATGGGAAGGAGCGCGGAGCTTGCCGATTTCATAGCTGACAGCCTCGGGGCAATATGCCTGCCGCTGATATTGTGGAGGCTGATTGACTATATGCTTAGGAAGGCTCCACGCGTCACGCTGTCAAAACTTGGAAGCGATGATGCGTATCTTGGTGAGCTGTCAGAGCTGTATCATACATCATTCCCACCGGAGGAACGGCGGGAGTGGAACGATATTTTGGAACGGTCAGAGTCGCAGAGCTGTCCTCTGGAATTCCTGGTTATAATATATAGGCGAGAAGTAGCCGGGATGATTACGTGCTGGCATCTGCCCGGATTTGACTATGTGGAGCATTTCGCTGTCAAATCATCGCTGCGTGGTAAAGGAATAGGAGCCGATGCCATACGTAAGCTTGTGGCACGAGCCGGTGGCGTACCTATAGTGCTTGAAGTGGAACCTGCCACTGATGGGCCTATAGCAGCCCGGCGGATACGCTTCTATGAGCGCTGCGGATTTACAGGACATACCGAATTCAAATATATACAACCGCCCTACGCACCCGGGCTGCCTCCGGTACGGCTTATGCTTATGAGCTCTTCATCCGGACTTGACATTGGGCGCGTGGCCGCAGTATTACATAAGGAAGTTTACGGAAAATGAGATTATCATACAGTATAATATACGTAGTAAGTGCGCTGATTATGACATCCCTTATGGCATGTGGAAGTGCTGAGAAACGTACCTCTGACAGCCGACTCGTGCTCGCTGTAAGCATTGAGCCGCAGCGCTATCTTCTTGAACGTATAGCAGGTGACAGAGCCGAGGTGGTATCGGTGATAGACCGTGGCGTGAATCCTGAAAGTTTTGACCCGTCAATGGCCGTGATGCGTTCCCTTGAGGGCAGCGATGCGTACTTCACCATTAACGCAGGAGCCTTTGAAGAGGTGCTTCTTGAACGGCTTGAAGCCGGAGGGCACGGATTACATACGGTAGACTGTACGGTGGGGATAGATCTCATAGGAGTGGATAGTATACCCGGTCACCGTCATGTGGGCGTACATTCGGAGTATGACCCTCACACATGGAGCTCGGTACGTAATTCGCGGATCATAGCCCGTAATATGTATAATGCCATATGTGATATTGATACAGCCGGCAGGGGATATTATACCGAGCGATACCAAGAGCTTGATGCAGAGCTTGACTCGCTTGACAGGGCCATATCTGATCGGTTGAAGTCAAAAGCCGGACGCGCATTTATGGTTTGGCACCCGTCGCTGAGCTATTTTGCCCGTGACTATGGTATGCGCCAGATAGCCTTGGGCGAGGAGAACAAGGAGCTTTCTGCCGCATCATTGCGTGACCGTATCAAGGCTGTAAACAGTGGAGAAGCGTCGGTACTGTTCCTTCAAAAAGGATATGATGCCGGCCGGTCACAGTCGTTGGCTGCCCAGACCGGAGCAAAAGCAGTGGAGATTGACATGCTGTCATACCGCTGGCCTGATGAAATAATTAAACTGGCTGATGCCTTAGCCTATGAGTGAAGATAACTGCATAATAAGACTGGCCGATGTGGGTATGCGGTGGGATAGGCGAAATGTCCTTGAGGATGTCAATCTCCGGATATGCCGTGGCGATTTTATGGCCATAACCGGCCCTAACGGAGGCGGTAAGACTACTCTCCTTCGCATAATATTGAAACTTCTGCGTCCCACATTCGGGCGCGTCACATATTTTGGAGTTGACGGAACCCCGGCAGACCGACTTTCCATAGGATATTTGCCTCAAAAGAACAAAATCGACTCGCGATTTCCCATAACGGTACGCGAGGTGGTTCAGTCCGGACTTATGTGCGTAAAGGGGCTCAGCACTCAGGAACGGAATGCAAGAATTGATGCGATGCTTACCCGTATGGGACTGCGTGAACATGTATCCAATGGATTGGGTGAGCTTTCCGGAGGACAGATGCAGCGGGCTCTGCTGGGTCGGGCCTTAATTTCCGAACCGGATGTGCTGGTGCTCGATGAGCCGCTCAGCTATGTGGACAAGCGTTTTGAAAGCAGGATTTATGATATACTTGCCGAATTGAAGGGCGCGGCCACCATAATATTAGTATCGCATGAAATGTCCACCATAGCGTCAATGGCCAATAAGCATGTGATAGTGGACGGTAGGATACATATGTGCCATGCCGGCAGTCATTTTGTACATTATGACTGCTGTGACTCGGCCGATGTATAAGCTTCGCGGGGTACGAGCAGAGCGCCGGCTTCCCAAAGCATGTAAACCGGTAGGAATACTACCATAAGCGTAAACGGATCGCCTGTGGGCGTAATTATGGCAGCAAGTACGAGCAGGGCTACTATAGCGTGGCGCCTATAGCGGCTGAACAGCTGTCGGCTTAACAACCCTAAACGGCCCAAAAGCCATGCCACAAGCGGCAGCTCGAACATAAGCCCCATCATGAGTATCAGCATGGTAAAGTTGTCCATATACGAATCAAGCGATATCTGGTTTGGAACAAGCTCGCTTACCTGATATCCGGACAGAAACCGTAGCGTCAGTGGAAACACAATGAAATAACCCACCGTAGCCCCGATAAAAAACATTATCGTACCCGAGGCAAAGGCAAGCGATACGGCACGGCGCTCGGTGCGATACAGCGCAGGCGCAAGAAACTGCCACAGGAAGTACAATATGGCCGGTATTGATACCGTCAGAGCAAGCCAGAATGCTGTGGATATATGGATAAAGAACTGCGATGCGAGCTGTATGTTTATCAGATCCACCTTGAAGCTGTCATCGGTAGTGAAATCAGGCATCAATATGCCACCATGTATCCTGCTTACTAAATGGTACAGCGGAAAATCGGCCCGGCATGGAGCCAGAATGAAGCTGTCAAATATACGGGGCATGAGTGCGAGAAACAGCACCCACAGTACAAGAACTATGGCCCCGGAACGCAGTATTACGCCTCGCAGCGCATCTACATGATCCCAGAACCCCATTTCCGCCCCGGCGGATGATGAGTTTGATGACATATTATTTCTTGTCCGACGATTCTGACTGTTTCAGCTCATCGGAAATGTCGTTCATGCCTTCACGGAATGAACGGATTCCCTTGCCAAGCCCGCGCATGAGTTCCGGAATTTTGCGGCCTCCAAACAGCAGCAGCACTGCCAGGGCTATTACTATAATCTCGGGGGTGTGAAGTCCCATAAAGGCTATAATGGTGCACAAAGTGTTCATAGGTAGTAATTTTGATGCAAAATTAGCGAAAAAATCATATTCCCGTGGCGACACTCTACTTAATATCTCTTAATTATGCACGGCTCTTTCATTTAAAATACCTTGATTACATCTCCCCAAAG
>JAMPBB010000006.1 GCA_023666885.1 Muribaculaceae bacterium
CGCCTCTCCAAAGAAAACGAGTCCCATGATGCGCATCACATAACTGCGAAAAATAAATATAAGAAATAATATTACCTTATTATCCTGAAAATGAAAAAAACTTTGATTGCCGTTTCGGCCCTGATAATGATGCTCGGTCCGGTGGCATGTTCTGATTCTGAAACTTCAAAACAGGAAGCTCCTGCCGCAGGTGTCAAAACCGATGCCAAGTCAGAAGCTGTGCCCACTTCTATTAATATCCGATATATTGATGAGGACTCCCTGAGCGCACATTATAATCTGGCCAAGGACTTCAAAGAAGCCTCCATACGCGCATTCAGCCGCCTGGAAAGCGCTCAGCAGAGTAAAGCCAAAGAAATACAGACATTCGGCTCTCAGATAGAGTCGAAAATGCGCTCCAACGGTTATCTGTCAGAGGACAGCTATAACGCTGACGTGGCCAAGCTTAATAAAATGCAGGAAAGCGCCCAGAATTATCTTGGCACCCTTCAGCGCAATACTGAAATGGAAATGGCTCAGCAGCAGCAGCAGCTCATGGATTCAGTGCAGAACTATATTAAGGAATATAACAAGACCAAGGGTTACGACGCTATCCTGTTCAAGGCTGCCGGAGTTTACTTCAACCCGGCTCTTGACATAACCGAGGAGATAGTAGCCGGACTGAATGCCCGCTATAATAAAGTGCAGAAAAGCAAGTAATAAGACAATAATCTTCACATAACAAAGCATCCTTGCCGCAAGCATAGCGGCAAGGATGCCTTATTTTTAGGCGAGTATTACGGCAAAAAGACCCCACAGGATAAGAAGCACATTGCTCACGGCGTACGTTACCGTGTATCCTATAGTGGGCAGCGATGACCCTAATGTATCCTGTACGGCTCCGAGAGCCGCCGTGCATGTGCGGGTTCCTGCACAGCAGCCGAGTGTGAAGGCTGGATTGAACTTGAACACCTTATGCCCGAGCCATAAGCCTATAAGCAGCGGGGCAGTCGTGGTGATGACTCCGGCCACGAGCAGAAGCGGGCCTACGGTCCTTATACCCATCATGAACGAGGGTGCCGCGCTAAGCCCTACCACGGCTATGAATACGTTGAGTCCCATCTGATTCATGAACCACAGTACTGACCGAGGAATGTGTCCGTAGGTGGGGCGCCGCGAGCGTAGCCATCCGAATACAAGTCCGGCTATCAGTGACCCTCCGCTTGTGCCGAAACTTATAGGAATGCTGTCAAACATGAATGTAACGGTGCCTAAGCTGCCGCCTATAAATAATGCAAGCGCCATAAACATTATATCGGTATGTATGCTTGGGCGGTCCACATGTCCTAAATGTGTGGCAGCCTTGTTGAGTAGCTTCCGTGCGCCCACTATGGTAAGCGTGTCGCCGGCATTAAGAACCAAATCGGGAGTAGGCTTTATGGATTTGCCGTCGTGTGACACATCTTTTATTATTACGCCACGCATAAATGAGCGTTCTGCCAAATCCTTGATGCTCCGGCCTACTACCTTCCGGTTCTTCAGCAATACGGGAACTTGTTTCACCGGAAAGTTGAGCAGTGATATGCTTGACGTTTCCGCACCTATGAGGCGCCCTATTTTCACCATGAACTCACGGCGCCCGGATATAACCACCGTATCACCTTTATGTATCACAGCATTAGGCGTGGCCATCAGTTTGGCTCCGTCAGTATGGCTCTGGACTCGGTCAATAAATAGCAGCAATCCCTTGTCACGCAGGTAGCTTTCCGTGGCACTTACTGTGGCTCCGTCATTGAAAAATGCAGAATTGGCTTTATATGCACGGAAGGCCACTTCCCTGCCGGCACTTATATAGGCGGGATCATTGTGCCAGGCGCTTGTGTCGTATAGCGCCTCAAGTTTGGCTGTCTGTTTGCGTACATTTTCAAGTCCACCTAATAATCGCGGAGCCACACTGCTTAATATTATTACAGTGCCGAGTGTGCCATATATATATGTTACGGCGTAGCATATGGGTATAATGTTGAGCTGTGCCGTCTTGTATTCAGGGGTGCCGGGCTGATTCTGTATGGCTTCGGCACCTACGCCGAGGAGTGAGGAGCATGTCTGTGAGCCGGAGAAAAGTCCTACTGTTTCACCGGCAGAGTAATGGAACAGGTGCGCTACCAATACCGTCACACCGAAGCAACTGAAGCTCATGGCTACGGCAAATAGCGCTTGCTTCAGTCCTACCCCCTTGAGTGAACTGAAAAACTTCGGCCCCACGCTGTAACCTATGGAGAACAGGAACATCATAAAGAACAGGTTCTTGATCTGGTCAGATATGGGTATATCAAGCTGACCTATCAATAATCCTATAAGCAGCACGGCAGTTACAGAGCCGAGTGTAAATGATTTGTATTTAAGCCGTCCTATGCCAAAGCCTATACCCACGGTGAGGAATACAGCTATGGCCGGATAGTTACGGAGTATTTCGGCAAACCAATCCATATAAAGTTTTTTATTTTAACATTAACATACTCCATACGGTTTAGGGGAGCGCCCATTAAAAGCACTGTATTATTTTATGCAGGTTAACCCTATACTACTATATGCACAAAATTTTTAAGGCTGCACCGTAGTGATTCTCACGGTGCAGCCTTATTTTAAGTTGTATTGGGTTTCCGAATTAGTACAATCAATCGGCCTCTTCAGTGCCGGCAAACTCCATAAGGAATGCTTTTATGAAGCCGTCAAGCTCTCCGTCCATTACGCCTCCCACATCTGAGGTCTGGAATCCGGTACGGTGATCCTTCACTCGGCGGTCATCCATTACGTAGCTTCGTATCTGTGAGCCCCATTCTATCTTCATCTTGCCGGCCTCCACCTTAGCCTGTTCCTGCAGACGATGTTGCAGCTCCTTGTCATAAAGTATAGAACGGAGTTGGCGCATGGCATTCTCCTTGTTCTTGGGCTGGTCACGGGTCTCGGTATTTTCAATCAGAATCTCCTCCTTTTCACCGGTATATGGATCGGTAAACTGGTAGCGGAGTCGTACGCCGGATTCCACCTTGTTAACGTTCTGGCCGCCTGCACCTCCGCTTCGGAATGTATCCCACGACAGTAGCGCCGGATCCACCTTTACCTCTATAGTGTCATCCACCAGAGGGGTTACGAATACTGATGCAAAAGAGGTCATACGTTTTCCTTGGGCGTTGTATGGCGACACGCGTACCAGACGGTGCACACCGTTCTCGCTCTTCAGGTATCCGTAAGCAAAGTCACCTTCCACATTTATAGTACATGACTTTATTCCGGCCTCATCGCCTTCCAGAAGGTTGGCCATAGATGTCTTGTATCCGTGTTTCTCGCACCAGCGCAGATACATACGCATAAGCATTGATGCCCAGTCCTGGCTTTCAGTGCCGCCTGCACCGGAATTTATTTTCAGTACTACACCGAGCTTGTCTTCCTCGCGGCGAAGCATATTGCGGAGCTCAAGGCGCTCTATCTTGTCCAAGGCATCGGCATACATGGCATCAAGCTCATCCTCCTCCATGGCGCCTTCTTTTACGAAATCCCATGCAAGTTGCAGCTCATCCACGGCATTGGCCACTTCCTCATAGCCGTCTATCCACGCTTGGATATCCTTTATCTTCTTCATCTGAGCCTGGGCTTCCTTGGGATGCTCCCAGAAGTCAGGCACATGCGTACGGAGTTCTTCTTCTTCTACTTGTATTTTCTTGCTGTCGACGTCAAAGATACCTCCTCAACGCCAGCTTGCGTTCAAAAGTCTCTTTTAATTGTTCCTGGGTAATCATGTTTAATTATCGTTTTTTGATTTTATGGCGCAAAGATACGAAAATAAATTCGTACATTTGTCATATAACACCCCCCGATGATGGATATCCACGAGTTTGCCGAGCGTATATTTCTGAATCTGCCTTATGACCCTACCGATCAGCAGATAGAGCTTATAGCGGCCCTGTCTAAATTTTGTTCAGCCGATATGCCTGACGGATCCGTGTTTCTTCTGTGCGGATATGCCGGTACGGGTAAGACTTCTCTTACCGGAGCTCTTGTAAGGGCGCTACGCGAGGCATCTATACCCGTGGTGCTTATGGCTCCTACAGGTAGGGCGGCCAAAGTGCTTTCAGCTATGTCCGGAATGATGGCCACCACCATTCATAGGCGTATCTATCGGTCATCATCTATGTCCGGACTGTCATATATGAGCGGAGAGGTGGCCGACAATCCCATGCAGAACGCTGTGTTCATAGTGGATGAGGCTTCTATGATAGGCGCCGATGGCAGTGATTTCAAGGGTAATCTTCTTGAGGACTTGATACACTATGTATATACGGGGCAAGGATGCCGTATGATACTTCTTGGCGATACCGCCCAGCTTCCGCCGGTAGGATGTACTGAAAGCCCGGCCATGAATGTGGGAGAGTTGCGTTCCTACGGATTAAGGGTTATGAAGGCCGTGCTTACGCGTATTGTGCGTCAAGGACATGACTCCGGCATACTGTATAATGCCACAAGGCTCCGGCGCAATATCAAGCGCGGAGTGGATAAGGACGGGCTTCTCCCCATACCGAGCCTTGTGATTAAAGGATTCCCGGATGTGGAATGTGTGGACGCTGCTGATCTTGAGGATGCCATAGCATCATCATATTCAAGCTTTGGTGAAGAAGCTACCATTATGATTACACGCTCCAACCGCCGGGCCACAGCTTATAATCTGGCTATTCGCAGCCGGATACTCGGCCGTGATGAGGAGCTGTGCAAGGGAGAGCGACTGATGGTAGCGCGTAACAATTATCTTTGGAGTGCCAAGGTGAAAGGCCTTGACTTCATAGCCAATGGCGACATGGCAACGGTGGAACGCGTATATGGCGTGGATGAAAAGTATGGATTGAGATTTGCCGATGTGAGCATATCTCTTCCTGATCGTGGCGGCGTGACACTTGACTGCAAGGTGATGCTTGACACGTTGACCTCTGATTATGCCACGCTCCCTTCGGATGAGCTTGGCGAGTTTTATCAGGCTGCCGTAATGGATGCTGACATGTTCACAGCCGATACTCCCTACGCCGCACGCATGAAAATACTGCGTGCGGATCCTTATGTGGCCGCGCTTCAGGTAAAGTATGCCTATACGGTGACATGCCATAAGGCTCAGGGTGGCCAGTGGAGTCATGTGTTTATAGATATGGGGGCCATAGCTGATGAGGCTACGCGCACCGTCGATTTCTACAGGTGGCTATATACAGCCGTTACCAGAGCCACTGAGAAAATCACTTTTGTGTCGCCACAGTTAAAAATTATAGAATGATACATTATAGCTGTGATAATTTCGTATCTTTGTAGCTCGCAAATCATATAGCGCAAGCTGATATGCCTGAAATGACAACAGATATGGCCTATATACACGCTTCAGAACTGGAGCGGCTAAAAGAACTGGTAAGCCATGCCGGCAGGGTGGCCATTGTTTGCCATATGACCCCTGATGGTGATGCCATAGGCTCATCGTTATGCTTGTGGCATACATTGCTGGCTATGGGGAAGGAACCTGTGATAGTTACTCCGGATGCCATTCCGGCTGACCTCACATTCTTGCCGGGGGCCGACAGGGTGGTTATAGCATCCTATATGCATACCCGGGCCGAGGGTGTGCTGCGAGGTGCCGATCTTGTGTTCTGTCTTGACTTCAATGAGCCGGCAAGGGTTGACCGCATGTCGGCCATGCTTATGCGTGCCAAGGCCCCTAAGGTTATGATAGATCATCACCTGAACCCTCAGCCGGAGTTTTGCGATGTGACGTTCTCTGTGCCTGAAAGCTCCTCGACATGCCTGCTTCTGTACCGGGTGCTTGAAGCCGAGGGTTGGGACTGCCATGTGGGGCGGTTTGCAGCCGAATGCTGTATAGCCGGCATGATGACCGATACGGGCAATTTCAGCTACAATGCCAATGACCCTGAGATATATCGTGTGCTCGGAGCGCTGATGCAGCGCGGGGTTGATAAGGATGCCCTTTATAAACGGCTGTTTGATACGTCTACCGAACGCAGAATACGCCTCATGGGCTATGCCCAGTACAAGAAAATGATAGTGATACCCGAGCGGTCATGCGCTCTGATTACGCTGTCGGTGCCGGAGCTGAAAGAGTTTGGATATCATAAGGGCGATACTGAGGGGCTTGTTAACTGCCCGCTTAGTATGCCGGAAATCAAGTGGTCCATATATCTGCGCGAAAGCGAAGAGGGGTACGTTAAAGTATCCATGAGGAGTAAAGGTGATTTCTCCGTTCGTGACATCTGTGCCGCTCATTTTGGTGGCGGAGGCCATGTCAATGCTTCCGGTGGCGAGGTACGCGGTTCCATGCAGGAGGCTTTTGACCGTGTGCTTGAAGTGATACATCAGTATAATCCATCGGAACATAACAATAGTAACAACATAAATATTGAACAGTAATAATAAAGCATGAAGATATCTTTGAAATGTATTGTGGCTCTGGCCATAGGAGTGATAATGCTACCGCTTGTGTCATGTGAGGACGGGCAGAGCTATGCCGAGATGCTCAACTCGGAGAATCAGGCCGTAAACCGCTTTCTGGTAGACCAGAAGGTGATACCTCAAATTCCGGCCGACAGTGTGTTTGAAGCCGGAGAGAATGCTCCTTACTATCAGATAGATGAGGACGGCAATATATATATGCAGGTGGTAAAATACGGTGACGGCGCCATGGTAGAGGATGACCAGCGCGTATATTTCCGCTTCATGCGATATAATCTCATGTACTATGGCGGCCCTGGCCAAATGCCTGACGGCGATGGTAACAAGAACAATCTTGCTGCCGAGAATACCTATTTTGTCTACAACAATTATACATTGCCCACCTCTTCAAGTTGGGGCAGTGGCATACAGATACCGCTTAGATTCGTGCCTTTGAATTCAGAGGTGAATGTGGTAATCAAGTCACAGTATGGCATGACAAGTGAAATGTCATACGTCCAGCCGTTCCTCTATAACATAACCTACTTCAAGAGTCAGATATAAAAATTATAACACCATAAACTACCCAACATGACACTTATTAAATCTATATCCGGCATTCGCGGCACTATAGGCGGCGCACCGGGCGATGGTCTTTCTCCACTTGACATCGTGAAATTCACTGCTGCGTATGCTACATTCATCCGTAAGGAACGTCCCGATGGTAAGGGCGTTATAGTAGTAGGACGCGATGCCCGCCTGTCAGGTGAGATGGTGAGCGGTATAGTGGTATCTACATTGTGTGCCATGGGGTATGATGTGGTAAATATAGGGCTGGCTTCCACCCCCACCACTGAAATAGCCGTTACGGGCGAAGGTGCCGATGGCGGTATCATAATTACGGCGAGCCATAACCCTACGCAGTGGAATGCTCTTAAGCTCCTTAACTCATGCGGGGAGTTCCTTAACGATGCCCAGGGTAAGGAAGTGCTTCGGATAGCTGATGAAGAGGCATATAGCTTTGTACCTGTAGAGCAGATGGGGCATGAATACAGTAATCAGACGTATACACGCCGCCATATAGAGCAGGTGCTTGCGCTTGATCTTGTCGATGCCGACGCCATAGCCGCTGCTGATTTCACGGTGGCTGTCGATGCCGTCAATTCGGTAGGTGGCGTAGTGATACCTCAGTTACTGCGTGCCCTCGGGGTGAAGAACGTCATAGAACTTAATTGCGAGCCTAACGGTAAGTTTGCTCACACCCCGGAGCCTATACCTGAAAATCTTACTCAGATATCTGACTTGATGCGTACTTCACGTGCCGATGTCGGATTTGTGGTGGATCCTGACGTGGACCGCCTTGCCATAGTTATGGAAAACGGTGAGATGTTCGTAGAGGAGTATACTCTTGTGGCTGTGGCCGATTACATACTGTCAAAAACTCCGGGCGCTACGGTATCTAATCTTAGCTCATCACGTGCGCTTGCCGATGTGACACGTGCACACGGATGTGAATACTCGGCATCGGCAGTGGGCGAGGTGAACGTCACAACTAAGATGAAGCAGACCGGAGCCGTGATAGGTGGTGAAGGTAACGGTGGTGTTATATACCCGGCAGCTCACTACGGTCGTGATGCGCTCGTAGGCGTAGCCCTGTTCCTTACGCTTCTTGCCAAGAGCGGAAAGACAGTGTCGGAACTCAAGGCCGGATATCCGCCCTACGCCATAGCCAAAAATAAGGTGCAGCTCACTCCTGATATTGATGTCGATGCCATACTTGCCGAGGTAAAAAAGCAGTATGCCTCTGAGAAGATAACGGATATTGACGGTGTGAAAATTGACTTTGCCGACTGCTGGGTACATCTGCGCAAATCCAATACCGAGCCGATAATACGTATCTATTCTGAAGCCCATACCATGGCTGAGGCCGAGGCTCTCGGGCAGAAAATAAAGGATGTCATAGCATCAATGGCCAAGTAAATCCGTGATTAAAAGAATATATCTTGCGGCGATCCTTGTCATGACATGGGTCGCCGCAAATGCACAAAGCGGCTTCAGTCCTAACGCTCTTGTGCGCATTTCCGTGGCATCACTCCGATCCGCCCCGGCTCATAGTGCAGAGCTTGAAACCCAGGCTTTGTGCGGCACCCCGGTTTACGTAGATACCGCATTCAGCCATCCGGATTGGACTCCTGCCATTTTGCCGGATGGATATAGTGCGTTTATACACAGAAGTGCCGTACAGATTCTTACCCCGGAAGCCCTGTCCCGGTGGCGTTCGGCTCATAGGGTCATAGTAACTGATGTCAATGAATCACATGTGGTAAGTGATACCATAAGCGGTAAGCCGGTATCGGATATGGTACTTGGATGCATTCTTGAAGGGCGCGTGGACAAGGCCGATGGATGGACGGCAGTCACACTTCCTGATGGCCGCCAGGGATATATACGTACAGCATCAGTGGCCTACTTTCATGAGCACATGAATAGGTACGCCGCTCCGGACAGAATCATTGATATAGCAGAGGCACTGTTAGGCGTGCCGTATCTGTGGGGCGGTAATTCTACCAAGTCCGTTGACTGCTCGGGCCTTACCAAAATATGCTACGGTGATGCCGGTGTGATGTTGCCTCGCAATGCGTCAGCCCAAGCGGAGTGTGGCGTACCTATTGAGCTGTCAGATTTTGATACGCTTCAACCGGGCGACATAATATTCTTTGCCAACGCTGAGGGACGCATTACTCACGTGGGCCTGTCAAAAGGGGGCACTCATTATATCCATGCATCCGGCATGGTGCATGAAAGCAGTTATGATCCGGCCGACCCGCTGTACAACGGGCGTGTGCCAAGCCATGCTGTCCGTATTGCGGCTCCCGGCCAACAACGCGGAATTCGGTTCGTTAGAGAGCACGATTGGTATTTCTGACCCTGTTCAGATTTTTGGAAAAGTCGGGCGCTTATATCGTGTAAAATCACTATCTTTGCGGAAATTTAGGAATTTAACCTTGCTATGGAAAAGAAGTTCAAAGTATACGACAGGTTCAATCTGTCGGAAATCAATAAAGAGGTTCTGGCGCAGTGGAATGCGGCCAATCTTTTCGAACGCAGTATGAAGGAACGGGAAGGCTGTCCTTCATTCGTATTCTATGAGGGCCCTCCATCAGCCAACGGTATGCCCGGCATACACCATGTCATGGCGCGCACCATAAAGGATATATTCTGCCGCTACAAGACCATGAAGGGATTCCATGTAAAGCGTAAGGCCGGATGGGATACCCATGGACTGCCCGTAGAGCTTGGCGTAGAGAAGAGTCTTGGTATCACCAAAGAGGATATAGGCCATAAGATAAGCGTGGATGAGTACAACGCAGCTTGTAGGCGCGAGGTCATGAAGTATACCCGCGAGTGGGAGAGCCTGACCTCATCCATGGGCTATTGGGTGGATATGAACGACCCGTACATAACGTACGACAACCGATATATAGAAAGTGTTTGGTGGCTGCTCCGACAGCTTTATGACAAGGGATTCCTTTACAAAGGCTACACTATCCAGCCATACTCGCCGGCAGCCGGTACGGGCTTGAGTTCGCACGAACTTAACCAGCCCGGATGTTACCGTGATGTAAAAGATACCACTTGTGTGGCAGAGTTTACCATCACAGACCCCACTGATGAAATGAACGGGTGGGGCACGCCTTGCTTCCTTGCATGGACCACTACTCCATGGACCCTTCCGAGCAACACTGCATTGGCAGTAGGCCCGGCCATAGATTACAGCATAGTACGGACATACAATGCATACAGCGGTTCACCCATAACCGTGGTGCTTGCCACAGCATTGTTAGGAAAATTCTTCAATCCCGGAGCCGCTGAGCTGCCGCTTGATGATTATAAGAAGGGTGATAAGATGATACCCTATCAGGTGGTAGGCACCTGTAAGGGCTCGGATCTTGTAGGGCTGCATTACAGTCAGCTCATGCCTTGGGTCAATCCCGGCGAAGGCGCATTCCGTGTAATACCGGGCGACTATGTCACCACTGATGACGGTACCGGTATAGTACACATAGCCGGTACCTTCGGTGCCGATGACCTCAGGGTGTCAAAGCAGGCCGGAGTGCCCCCGCTTCATCTTATAGACCGCGACGGGAATATACGTCCTATGGTGGACATGACAGGCCGTTTCTACATGCTGTCTGACCTTGACCCGGAATTCGTGGCGAAGATGGTCAATGTAGAGGAGTACACTCCATGGCAAGGCAAGTATGTAAAGAATGCGTTTGATGCCGATGCCGATGAAAATACCGAAACGCTCGATGTACAGATTTGCATGTGGCTCAAGCAGCGCGATGCCGTGTTCAAGATAGAGAAGCATGTACACAGCTATCCCCACTGTTGGCGTACGGACAAGCCGGTTCTGTACTATCCGCTTGACAGCTGGTTTATACGCACCACTGCCGTGCGCGATGAGCTCATGCGGCTTAATGACACTATAAAATGGAAGCCGGCCTCAACCGGTTCAGGCCGATTCGGTAAATGGCTTGAGAATCTTCAGGACTGGAATCTGTCACGAAGCCGATACTGGGGCACACCGTTACCTATATGGCGTACGGAGGATGCATCGGAAGAACTGTGCGTAGACAGTGTGGAGATGCTCTATGATGAGATAGAGAAGTCCGTAAGCGCCGGTTTCATGAAGGAGAATCCATATAAGAAAGCCGGTTTCATACCGGGCGACTACTCCAAGCAGAACTATGAGAAGATAGATCTGCACAGGCCGTATGTGGATGACATAGTGCTCGTATCGCCTGAGGGCAAGCCCATGCATCGTGAAACGGATCTTATTGACGTATGGTTCGATTCCGGATCTATGCCGTATGCTCAGATACATTACCCGTTCGAAAACAAGGAAGGACTGGATTCCGGTGAGCTTTATCCGGCTGATTTCATAGCTGAAGGTGTGGATCAGACCCGTGGCTGGTTCTTCACTCTGCATGCCATAGCAGGAATGGTATTCGATTCCTGTGCGTATAAGGCGGTGATATCTAACGGCCTTGTCCTGGATAAGAACGGCAACAAGATGTCAAAGCGCCTTGGCAATGCCGTGAATCCGTTTACCACCATTGAAAAGTACGGCTCTGACCCGCTGCGCTGGTACATGATAAGCAATTCATCGCCGTGGGACAATCTTAAGTTCGATACGGCCGGAGTAGAGGAAGTGTCACGAAAGCTATTCTCCACACTTTACAATACATACAGCTTCTTTGCCCTCTATGCCAATGTTGACGGATTTGACAACTCACAGCCTCAAATACCGCTTGACGAACGTCCGGAGATAGACCGCTGGATAATATCGCTGCTCAATACACTGATACTTACCGTAGATGAAGCTTTGGAGGATTATGATCCCACGAAGGCTGCGCGTGCTATAAATGAATTTGTCAATGACAATCTGTCCAACTGGTATGTACGCCTTAACCGTAAACGCTTCTGGGGCGGTGAGATGGATGCCGACAAGCTGTCGGCCTACCAGACTCTGTACACATGTCTGGAAACGGTGGCACGCCTTATGTCACCGTTCGCGCCATTCTTCGCTGACCGCTTATATCTTGATCTGACCTCTGTAACCCGGGGCAATGAAAAGTCAGTTCATCTTGATTTCTTCCCGAAGGTAGATACTGATGCCATAGATAAGGGGCTTGAGCAGCGCATGAATTTGGCACAGACCGTTACCTCTATGGTATTGGCTCTGCGCCGCAAAGCTTCCATAAAAGTACGTCAGCCACTGAGCCGGATAATGATTCCGGTGGGCAGCGATGACATGAGGAGCGCCCTTGAGGCTATGAGCCGCCTGATTCTCAGCGAGGTCAATGTCAAGGAAATGCAGCTTATAGATAACAGTGAGAGCACTCTTGTAAAGCGTGTGAAGCCTGACTTCAAAAAGCTTGGTCCTAAGTTCGGAAAGAGTATGAAGCAGGTGGCAGCTGCCATAGCCGCCATGTCGGCCGGTGATATTGCAGCCCTTGAAGCTGACGGAAAGGTAATGCTGGAGGTCAACGGCGCCCCGGCCGAGATAGCCCTGTCCGATGTAGAGATAATATCAGAGGACATACCCGGCTGGCTTATGGCTAATGAAGGCAATGTAACGGTGGCACTTGACATCACCATAACTCCCGAACTGAAGAATGAAGGTGTAGCCCGCGAGATAGTGAACCGTGTGCAGAACATACGCAAGGAGCGTTCATTTGAGATAACCGATAAGATAGATATAGTGATAGAGCCCTCTGATCTTACTGACGGCGCCGTCAACGAATTTGCTGACTATATATCCAATCAGGTATTGGCAAATTCGCTGGTAGTGGCACCTGTACAGCCCGGAGATGAGGATGTAGCCGTACTTGATATAGACGGACGGAACATTAACGTCAGAATAACGTTATGTAAGTAACCACGGTGTTTCCGTAAGCTATTTCACTATTTTCAAAATCATCAAAACCAGAAGTTATCATGAGCGAGAAAACAAGATATTCCGATGAAGAGCTGCAGGAGTTCAAGGAGCTCATACTTGTCAAGCTTGAGAAGGCGCAGCGTGATTACGAGCTTCTTAAAGCTGACGTAACCAACACTGAAGGGAATGACATCGCTGATACATCACCCACGTTTAAGACTCTTGAAGAAGGTGCATCCACCTTCGGTAAAGAGGAAAATGGCCGATTGGCTCAGCGTCAGATGAAATTCATCCAGCACTTACAGGCTGCATTGGTGCGGATAGAGAACAAGACGTATGGCATATGCCGTGAGACGGGCAAGCTCATACCCAAGGAGCGTCTGCGTGCAGTACCTCATGCCACACTTAGTATTGACATAAAGAACCAGCAAGCACGCAAGTAAACAATATAGAACTCACGCGGCAGACTTGACCGGACAGTCATGTCTGCCGTGCTGTTTTAGCTTGCAGAAATTTAACCGATCACATTCACATGAAACTGACAAAGGGGTGGATAGCACTCATAATTATAGTACTTGTCATAGCGGCTGACCAAGCTCTGAAAATATGGATAAAAACCAATTTTTATCTTGGTGAGAGTTTCCGTATCACTGACTGGTTCTATCTGTACTTCATAGAAAACAATGGCATGGCTTTCGGTATGGAGCTTGGCAGTAAGCTTGCGCTTTCAGTGTTCCGTGTGGCAGCATTGATAGCCGGCATATGGTATCTGCTTAAAATAAAAGGAAGTGCCAGATTCCAGACCGGATACATAGTGTGTATAGCCGCTATCATAGCCGGTACGGCGGGAAATATCATTGACTGCCTGTTCTATGGCATGATATTTAACAATCCGCTGCCGCCGGAAGTGGCTACAATGTTCCCTGAGGGAGGTGGTTATGCCGGATTCCTTCACGGTATGGTAGTGGACATGCTGTTTTTCCCCCTGTTCAGTTTTGACTGGCCGGCGTGGGTGCCTGTAGTGGGTGGCGATAACTTCCTTTTCTTCCAGCCCGTATTCAATATAGCCGATGCCTCAATATCGGTGGGCATAGTGGCTTTGCTGATATTCTATTCAAAGAACCTTGCCGAGCCCGTATGCGATAAGTGTGACAGTGATACGGATAGCGGTAGCAAGGATAAAAAAGACAACACCGGTGGTGCTATACAAGCTTAGAATATTACCAGCTGTTATTGCGGCAGCTGTTTTGGCCGTATCCTGTAGTTCCAGACCTTCAGGCGTTCTGGGAAAGGAGGATATGGCCACGGTTCTTGCCGATCTGCATACGGCTGAGGTGGTGGCTCAGAACAATTCAAAAGTATATGCCACGGATTCAGCCAAGAGGGAACTTATGCGTGCCGTACTTGACAAGCATGGCGTCAGTTCAGCCGATTTTGATTCATCGCTAAGCTGGTATGGGTATAATATGGAGCGCTATGTACAGGTATATGACCGTGTGCTTGAAATCCTTGAAAAGCGTTTGGAGCTGGCTGAGGAAAACGCCGGCACCACTACTGAACGTGCGGAAATAAACGTAGTGTTCGAGGGTGATTCGGTCGACGTATGGTCCGGGGTGAAGTACCGGCGTCTGGCTGCAAACATGCCCACTGATTTTATTAACTTCACCTTGTCGCCTGACCGTAATTGGGAACATGGCGATGCCTATACGTTCCGAGGCAAGCTGATAGCCAACCGAGGTGTGGCCGAGGCGGTAATGGTGGCTGAATACTCTGATGGCACGGCTGACTATGTTGACCGCCAGTTCCATGGCGATGGCTGGCATGAAGTCACCTTGGTGCTTGATTCTATCCGTAGCGCCAAAAATGTCTATGGATACCTGTATTACAAGCCGGGACCTGATGAAGTGGCATATATTGACTCCATCACGCTTTATCGCAGCCGATACGGGGCGCATCTGCGCGAGCTCAGAGCCGGTCAGAAAAATTTTCTTCTCATGAACAAGCCTCACAAGGCTGAGAACAATAAGCCTATTATAGAGGCTCAGGGCATCCTCAATGCTGTGGATGAACCGGTAAATGCAGCGGATCGGCGGGCTGATGACATGCAGGTAATTTCTCCTGTACGCCCGGAGCGGGTGAGGGTAGAGCGCCCCGGTAAAGTCAACTAACATGCACCGGGTGCTGGCACATACTATAATATATGAGGGCAGGGAATACCACGCCACTGTAGCGGAGATATCTGATGAGGGTGTGGTATCATTGTTTCCCTATGAAAAGGAATTGTATGGTACCGAGTTCTACAATGGTACCATATGCATAGTCCCTGACAGGGAATTATGCCGGTTTCGGGTGCTCAGCGTGCGAAATGGACGGGAATGAGAACATAAGGATATGGCGCATTGTAGCGTATATCCTTAATGTCTTTCACTTTTGCCAATAAAGATGCCGCCTCGGATGGAATGGCCGTGGATGCTGCCACTACATAGTACACGAGATCACGGTCATGAATTACGAAAGCTTCAGGAAATCCGTTTCCCATCAACCGTTCACGCATGGATTTAGCATTGAATAGCTGACGGAACTGCGCTACTACTATATTGAATTTCCTCAGGCCGGATGCCTTTCCGCCACCATCCTTAGTAATGCCTATGGATATAGTGCGCACGGGCAGCGTGTCAGTACCAAACACCATATTACGTGGTGTAAGCTCGTTTTTCAGCCCGGCAGTCACGGTTGAGTCGCCGGTCTCCATACGCTTCTCTTTGGCTATTTCATAAGCCGCCCGATAGTTGGCTTCGGTGGTCTTACATGCAGTGAATGTCAGAAATGCGCCTGCTATAAGGGCTAAAAATATTCGTTTCATATCTTTTTGTTGCCAAGTTCTATTACATCCAGTGATTTTATAGTGCCGGAGTCAAGCTGCATACGCACCAATGTACGTACTTTTTGCCAGCCATGGTATCCGGCTGCTCCGGGATTTACGTGGAGCAGTCCGAGCGAACGGTCCGGAATGACCTTAAGGATGTGGGAATGTCCGCTTACCATAAGGTTTATACGCTCGGATTTCAGTATTGAGGCCACTCCCGGCGAGTATTTTCCGGGATAGCCCCCTATATGCGTCATCCATACTCTTACTCCCTCAGTTTCAAAGCTGAGGGTTTCTGGGCACACTTTTCTTACCATACCATGGTCAATATTGCCGGATACGGCTCGCACTATAGGCGTTATCTCCTTAAGACGTTCTATTATGGACATATCGCCTACATCACCGGCATGCCATATCTCATCGCAGTCCTTGAAATGAATGGCGTATCTGTCATCCCAGCATGAGTGGGTATCAGAAAGTATTCCTATGGTCTTCATTTCTTGATGAATCTGATTTTTTTAATGAGTGCGGTATTGATATTTCCGTATGCGTTCCTGTCGGTAGGCATGGAATATTTGAGTTCTATACGGTTATGACCTTTATTGAGGTGTACGGCTACACGATTTGAATATCCGGTGTCACGCCAGTCATCACCGCCGCGTTGGGGAAATATGAATGCTCCGGCCTGTTCGGAATTGACTATGAGTGAACGTATGGCGCATTTATCCTGTAAGGTGATACTCCCGGCGCCATTGGCATACAGCAGATCCATAAAATAAACACCTTCCACCGAAGCTGACACGTTAATGGTATAATTCAGATTGTGCGAGGGTGACAGCTCTACAAATTCGTTTGACAATGAGTCCGTCTTTATCAGATATGAGCCTGTGTGTCCGAATTTATTGGTCGGCAATACGGTAAGCGCTGATGTAGGTATGTATTCGTATGGCCTGCCGGCATAGCCTATAAATCTGTTGTCCCTGACCGGTACGAAATCCACTACGGTAAATTGGTGAGCATTGAACAGTGAGTAGTCAGAACGTGACATCTCCTCCTGTATGGCACCGTTGATGGTGACGAGAAAACTTTGCCCTGCCTGATAGTTGTTTATCCTGGCTCTGCGAGGTGAATACCAGTCCACTTGAGGTATGGGAGGCAGCTGGGCGGTGGTTGTTATGTTCAGCACATAATTGTGGAACGTATTGTTGGCCATACTTATCCGTATGTCATGCCTGCCTTCTAAGTCATTAGGTATGAACGGTTCTGACGGTATGTCATCAATGGTGAATCCGGCTATATGACTTCCGGTTCCGGAAATATGTATGTCAAGGACAGAGGCGTGGTATCTAAAATTGGTTATGCCGATACCTGTATTATAGCCCTCAGGAATCATAGGGCTGAATCTGATACCGCCATTTGTAAAATCCATTCCGGCTAATGCGCGGAAATTTACAGCGGATATGGCACAAGCATTGCATAGCTCACCGGTTGAGGATGATGAGGCTTCTTTCCCGTCAGTGAGCCGGTGTATGGCATTGGTGCTGCATGACAATGCCGCCAGACGATACAATGCGCCCAATCCGGCCGACATGGCTGTACCGTTTGAGGTTCTTGCTGCAGCTATGGTCCACAATGCTTGTACGTAGGGTACAATATTTGCATTCTTATTTATCCCGGGATATATGATAGGGGTGCCAAATTCATTTACAGGGGTGCGGGTCATTATACTTTGGCCCATTTCAGGCATGGCTATGCCCTGTATCATGCCCAATGCCTGACCTAAATTGTCCGTACACTGTGATTGTAGCGGGAATGCGCTGCCGTAAAGATACTCGCTGTAAAATCCACGGTTAGGTATCCATAAGTACTCGTTTATGGACTCCTGCATATCACGGTATATGGCACTGTATTTGGCTGATTCCACATCAAGCCCGAGGTCATGGGCCATGCTGTGCAGGCTGTTTGCCGCATTTGCGGCAAGAATGTTTGGAGTAAGGTTCTGTGTCATAAACACATCTGTGGCATCCATCCATTCCGGATACACGTCGGCACTCAATGGAGTATAGTCCATGGCCCCCTGTATAAGTCCTGTACTGCGATTACGCAGTACGCTGATGTCATCATTGAACGTGGCCTCTGCTATACGGAAGGCTTCCTTGAGCCATGCTGTATCGGAAGTGACCCGATACACTTCATGGGCGGCCAGTATCCAGGCGTTGCGGTCAGATGTTATAGGCCAGCATCCGGCTCCGGCAGTATGCATCTTTGTTACCTGTCCGTCATTTACAAGGGCACGTAGCAGGCGTTTTGATTCATCGGGTCTCAGATATGCAAGTGACATATACACGGCATAGGATACTGCTGATACCGAGGGGGTATGTGTGGTGTCATCCAGTGCCCGGTCAATATCATCTATACTCATATTATATAATGCATCAATGAGTTTGGCTGATGTATGCAGCGCAGGATAATCGGCCGAAAGCGAATCTGTTTTCCACCGCTTCGGCTCCGCCATTGTGCCATTCTTGGCCGGATTGAGAGTGATGGCGAGTTCATATATGCTGTCGCCTCGGTCATATAGTTTTATAACCCGATTGTTCCCACGCCCGTGTACACCGGTATTTATGGGCGGGATGTCACCAAATATCCATAGCCCCGTAAAGCTGTCAGCATATATGGTATCCTGAGTAGGAGTCACATAGAACCCTTTGTCATGGAATGATTTGAGTATAGGGCGCATATCTACCCTTATAGTCCAGGGGAGATTTTCGGGAAACGTTACGGTGTCACTTGGCGAATCGGTAGAATTATCGGATGAATCATATTCCGTAGTTTGGCCGAATAGATATTTTTCATTAGGATCTAATCGGTCTACGTTCACTTCATGATACCGCCCCGGCTCCATTTCGTTGTCGCGCTGGTTCAGCGCAAGCCTGAAATTGAATTTTCGGCCTTTGCACGCATCCGGCTCTGACACAAAAGAGCTTACTATCTCGGTAGGGCTTATGGCTTTGGCGCAATAATCGCCTTGCACTATACTGTCAGGGAACAAGGTGTAGGTATCACACTGATATATGGCTGAAACTGTACTGTCACTGTTGTGACATGATGACATAAATACGGCCGCGACTAAGAAAGTCGCGGCTCGCATTATGATATTTCTGAGTTTCGGCATCATCTATTTAAACGCCGATTCTGAATCAATGTTTACCTGCAAGTTTCAGAATCTTTGCCGGGATTTCAGTGTTGTCCTGTATGTTGCTGAATATGGAAGCGCCGTCGCCTATAGCGAATACCGGTACTACACATCCGCTATGGTCGTTGGTGGTCCAGCTTGTTCCGGCTGCGCGATCCACTACATTGTATACCAGCACGGTAAACTGTCCGGCGTTGCCATATAGCGTCTTTTCGCTTTCGGTGTTCTCGCGGTTCATCATTGCAGCGAAGTATTCCTGAAGCTTCTTGTCATCAGCCTTGCTTACAGGGAGCACCGTATAGAATCCGAACTTCTCGGTAAGCACATTCTTCATTTCGGGCCATGTCATTTTTATATTGTCCTTGATTATGCGGCTGCAATATGCAGAGAAGGCATCCTTCGACATCTTGACATGCCCTAACATAGCCGGATTAGCATTATATGGCTGGGAACGGTTGGCGAGAATCAGTCCACCGGTTTCATGGTCGGCCGTTATCACTATGAGTGTTTCATCAGGATGAGCCTTATAAAAATCATATGCTATGGCTATTGACTTTTCAAATGCCAACACTTCCTGAAGCTGTGTGGCGGCATCATTGCTGTGTCCGGCGTGGTCAATGGTACCTCCTTCCACCATCATAAAGAAATTAGCAGGGGAGTTGGCCTCAAGATGTTCCAGACAGGCTTTTGTCATGGCCGGAAGAGTCAGTACGTTTTCATGGCCGTCTATCTCGTAGCCTACATTGTTCATCGTCACGGTGTCAGTATTCAAAAGCAGTACGCGGCCTGTCTTTATGTCTTTAAGTCCGTCGATACCGCGTACTATCTGCACACCGCTTTCAGCTATTATGTTCATCAGATCCGTGGGCTTGCCGTCACGACCCTTGGCTCCGCGCATATTTGCTCCGGCCAGAAAGTCGAATCCTGATGCTGCGGCATCCTTACCTATCTCATAGAACATGGAGCGGAGTGGCTGATGGGCATAGAATGCTGCAGGAGTAGCATCGTCCGGAGCCACGGTAGTTACAAGCCCTATACCGAATCCTTCCTTCTTGAGTATGGTGGCTATTGATGTTACGGGCACGCTGTCAGGTGTCATACCGAGCATACCGTTGCGGGTCTTGTGTCCGGTGGCCAATGCGGTGCCCGCAGCAGCGGAGTCGGTAACCGGTGATGATGCCGAGTGAGTGAAGGCCGCTGAAGCTATAGGAAGCTGCATCATAAGCAGCGGCATGTCATTGTTCAGGGCCATACGGTTGTATGCCTGTGCCACGGACACGGAGCCCATACCCATGCCGTCGCCTATAAAGTAGAATATGTACTTTGGAGCTTTGGCATTTAATGAAATGGCACATGATGACAAAGCCACCAATGCCGATACGATAAATGTACGTAATTTCATGGTCAGATGATTTTATTAGTTATTGACTGTGAATTTGTAAGTAGTACTGCTGCGGAACACTTCTTCCTTTCCGAAAGTGGCTGAGCCCCATTGCGGAGTATTGGGTACGTCAGGGAAGTTTACGGCGGTTACGGCCACAGCATTGTGATTCTTGAATTTCTCCTGGCCCTTTCCTCCGGGGAATCCTTTAGGGTATTGCATGGTATACACATGTATCACCGGAGCCGTTGTGTACATGTCCATTGTTATGCCGGTGAGGGGCGAGTGGAGCGAGGCCGCCCGGGCTATCCTATCCTTGACATGTGTGAGCATCCAGTACACGTTGATCCCTTTGGCATAGCGTACCTGATCATCATCTGATGACAGCAAGCGCCCGAGTCTATGAGTGGATCTGTAATCCATGGGAGTCCATATGCTCATCAATATTTGCCTCATGGGGGTAAGGGTGGAATCCAATGGCAGGTACTGCTCTGAGCGTACGCATAGCGTCTGATCCTTGACTGAATTTGCAAAGTTGCCGTCCAAATTGAAATATATGGTCTGAGCTATGTCCATAAGCGTTGTGGTATCGGCCATAGCTGTAATATCCACCGATAGCGAATTGTCATAGTGTAGAGTGTAGTCCACACGTGTACATACTGTGCCGGGCATACTGTCCTCAGCTGATGTCGATTCCAAGCGTAATGTAAGGGTTGTATCGGTGGTGAGTTCAGCGTCAAACACCCTGTTGCGCCAAGGTGATTTCCCACCGTTTCTGTAATGTCCGGTTTCATCTGCCGGAAGTGACAGCTCCTCGCTGTCCACCTCTGCCCGGCCATTCTTGATTATCCCGGCATATCGGCCTTCAATACCACCGAAATCACATTCCATGACCTGCTGTGACAGGTACGGCGCTATGCTGTCAAGTCCGGCTACCACATCGGTCATTTTGCCGTATTTGTCCGGCACCATTATTGAAACGATGCGTCCGCCCAGATTAGTTATGCACACCTCCATACTGTCAGCGTTGGTGAGCGTGTACAGGCTCACTTCTTTACCGCCGATATTGCGCTCAAAGGCAGCCTTTCTCAGCCCCGACTGTGTGATGTCAGGCTGAGCCTCGGCCGCATCCTCGGCAGCGGAGCGGGAGGAGCAGGAGCATATGAAGGATGCCGCCGCTACAGCGGCAAGTAGTGAGGCTATGGCAAGTCTATTCATCATTCAGTGTATTTATCATTTTTATGGCTGTGACTATGGCGGTGAGCGATGCGCGGGCTACTATCTGTGCGCGTCCGCCGGAAAAGTGCCAGGTTCGGGCATCCGTCCCCGCAGGCCCGGCTATGGCTATGCATACCGTGCCTACCGGTTTTTCAGCACTCCCTCCGTCGGGCCCGGCTATGCCGCTTGTGGCAAGGGCATAGTCAGTGTGCAGCTCTCTTCTTGCGCCTTCAGCCATTTGCTTTACTACGGGGATGCTTACCGCCCCATGAGTGTCAAGGTCATGCTCGCTGACTCCCAGAATCCGATGCTTTACTTCATTGCTGTAGGCTACCACACCGCCCGCCATAGCTTCGGAGCTCCCGGGTATGGATGTTATGAGGCGTGCAATATTTCCACCGGTACAGCTCTCGGCTGTGGAAACCGTGAGGTGCCCTTTCTTCAGGACATTGAGCAACTCTTCTTCCGGGGCATGGGCGCCGTCATATAAAAGCCATTCTGCTACGGCCTGTTTAAGTGTGGCTACAGCCGCCGTCATGGCTTGCTCAAGCATATGCGTATCCGTGTGTGTGCCATCAATGCGTAATCGGATTATACCGTGGTCAGGCAGATATGCCAGATGTATAAAGGCGGGTTGGGCGCGTTCCCAAGAGTCGAGATGCATAGCTAATTTCGATTCACTGATGCCGCTCACCGTGAGTGTGTGATGCTTTATGGCAACATCAGAGCCGAAGTGCTTGAGTAGCATCGGCAGGACATATTCCGGGAATACCTTGCGTGTCTCGGCCGGCACTCCCGGCATGGCCACGAGTACTTTGTGTCCATGGTCACGCTCAAACCACATAACCGGTGCGGTCCCTACCGGATTCTGTATTACCGTACATGATGTGGGCACCATGGCCTGAGCGGCAGTCAGGGCGTTTAGCTCAAGCCCTTTCTGTGAAAATATGCGTTTTACATTTTCAAGCACGGCCTTGTCTTCATGAAGTGTGCCTCCGAAAATTTCGCATAGTACCGTCTTGGTTATGTCATCTTTTGTAGGGCCGAGTCCTCCGGTGGTCAGTACAATATTCGTGCATGAAAAGGCTTGCTCAATGGCTCGCTTTATGTCACATGCATTGTCCGCTATAACGCCCACATTACTTACACGCCACCCGTATGGAGCCATGGCACGGGCCATATCACCGCTGTTTGTGTCAGTCACCTGCCCCAGGAGGAGTTCATCGCCTATAGCTATGATAGATACATCCATGACCGCTTATATTTTTACTCTTGCATATGGCACTTCATCATATGCGCAGAATTGTTTGTCAAGATATTTATAATATCCGGCTATAGCCACCATGGCGGCATTGTCCGTGGTAAATGACCTCTGAGGTATGAATGCTTCCAAACTCCGCTTATTGCAGAACTCCTCAACGGCCTTACGCACTCCTGAATTGGCCGACACGCCGCCACCTATCGCCACGGTGCGTACTCCTGTCTGCTCCACGGCCTTTGAGAGCTTGTCAATGAGTATCTCTATGATGGTACGTTGGAGCGAGGCGGCAAGGTCGGCCTTGTTTGCCTCTATAAAGCCCGGGTCAGTGGCCACTGCATCACGGAGCGTATATAGAAATGACGTTTTCAGTCCGCTGAAGCTATAGTCAAGCCCCGGTATGCGAGGTTTGGCAAATTTGAACCGGTCAGGGTTGCCCTCAGCGGCAAGCCGGTCTATATGCGGACCTCCGGGATAGGGGAGTCCCATTACCTTGGCGCATTTGTCAAAAGCCTCACCGGCAGCGTCATCTATAGTGCGCCCTATAATCTCCATGTCATTATAGTTCCTTACCAGAATCAGCTGGCTGTTTCCGCCGGATATAAGAAGTGACAGGAACGGATATTCCGGCACACGGTCCTCAGGCGTGGTTTTTATGAAATGTGACAATACATGGCCGTGAAGATGGTTGACATCCACAAGCGGGCAGCGCAGTCCGAGCGACATGCCCTTTGCAAACGATGTGCCCACAAGGAGCGAGCCCAACAATCCTGGGCCGCGTGTGAATGCTATGGCGCTGAGCTCATGCTTGTCCACACCGGCACGTTTTAATGCAGAGGCTACCACAGGCACTATGTTCTGCTGATGAGCCCTCGACGCCAGTTCCGGAACCACACCTCCATACTCCTCATGCACGCTTTGTGACGCTATGACATTGGACAGCAGCAGTCCGTCACGTATCACGGCGGCGGAGGTGTCATCGCACGATGACTCTATGCCAAGTATTGTTACACTCATATTCTTTGTTATTTTGATGGCAAATTTAGCATAAATCCCCGACTTTTTATGTATTTTTGCGCCTTGAAATTTGAATAGTGAATATGCAGAACATTCGCAACATTGCCATTATAGCCCACGTGGATCATGGCAAGACTACACTTGTAGACAAAATGCTCCTTGCCGGACACCTGTTTCGGGAGAATCAAAATGCCGGTGAACTGATACTTGACAACAATGACCTGGAACGTGAGCGTGGCATAACCATCCTGTCCAAGAACGTTTCCATTAACTATAAAGATTACAAAATAAATATTATAGACACTCCGGGACACGCCGATTTCGGTGGCGAAGTGGAACGTGTGCTCAATATGGCCGACGGATGTCTACTCCTGGTTGACGCTTTTGAAGGCCCCATGCCCCAAACCCGATTCGTGCTACAGAAAGCCATACAGATGGGGCTGAAGCCGGTGGTGGTAATCAATAAGGTGGATAAGCCCAACTGCAGGCCTGATGAAGTGCAGGAAATGGTATTTGACCTCATGTGCAATCTTGATGCCACCGAGGAGCAGCTTGATTTCCCCACCATATACGGATCGGCCAAGCAGGGCTGGATGAGTACTGACTGGCAGACACCTACTGACAATATTCTCCCGGTGCTTGATGCCATAATAGATTATATACCGGCGCCGAAAACGCTTGAGGGCCCGGCTCAGATGCTCATAACATCGCTTGACTTCTCCAATTATGTGGGCCGAATAGCCGTGGGCCGAGTGCATCGCGGCACTCTCCGTGAAGGCATGGACGTGGCTCTGTGCCGTAAGGACGGTTCTGTGGTGAAGCAGCGCATCAAGGAGCTCCATGTATTTGAAGGTATGGGACGCAAGCGGGTGGAGAGTGTGAGCAGCGGCGATATATGTGCGCTTGTAGGCATAGAGGGTTTTGAGATCGGTGACACTGTGGCTGATCCGGAAACGCCTGAGGCTCTGCCGCGCATAGCCATTGATGAGCCTACCATGTCCATGACATTTACCATAAATGACAGTCCTTTCTTCGGGCGTGACGGCAAGTACGTCACCTCACGTCATATAGGCGACCGCCTTACCCGCGAGCTTGACCGTAATCTTGCATTAAAGGTTACAAAGGCTGACCACGAGGATGTATGGACAGTATATGGCCGAGGAGTGCTGCATCTGTCAGTGCTTATAGAAACCATGCGCCGTGAGGGATACGAGCTTCAGGTAGGACAGCCGCAAGTTATAGTAAAGGAGATTGACGGACAGAAGTGCGAGCCTGTGGAGCTGCTTACCATCAATGTCCCCGAAGAGTATTCAAGCAAGATGATAGATATGGTCACTCGCCGTAAGGGCGACCTTGTGTCGATGACCGTGCAGAATGACCGTGTGCATCTTGAATTCAACATACCGTCACGCGGCATAATAGGCCTGCGTAACAACGTGCTTACGGCATCGGCCGGAGAGGCCATCATGGCACACCGCTTCCTTGAATACCAACCGTGGAAAGGCGATATAGAGCGCCGAACAAACGGCTCTTTGATAGCCATGGAAGCCGGCACTGCGTATGCATATGCCATAGACAAGCTTCAGGATCGTGGCCGATTCTTCATCTTCCCGCAGGAGGAGGTGTATGCCGGGCAGGTGGTAGGCGAGAACGCCAAGGACAATGACATAGTGGTGAATGTGACAAAGTCAAAGAAGCTCACCAATATGCGTGCATCGGGTGCCGATGACAAGGCGCGTATCATACCTCCGGTGGTGTTTAGCCTCGAGGAAGCTCTTGAATACATCAAAGCGGATGAATATGTAGAGGTTACCCCTCATCATCTGCGCCTCCGTAAAGTGATACTTGATGAACTTGAGCGCAAACGCGCTAACAAATAACGATAAATTTTAATAATCGATAAATATGGCAATTAATGAGTTAGCCACTAAATACAATCCTTCCGAAGTGGAGGAGAAGTGGTATGATTACTGGATGGAGCATAAGCTCTTCCGCAGTGTCCCCGATGCACGCGAACCGTTCTGCATAGTCATACCGCCGCCTAATGTGACGGGTGTGCTCCACATGGGGCACATGCTCAATAATACCATACAGGATATACTTACCCGTAGAGCCCGCATGGAAGGCAAGAATGCTCTTTGGGTTCCGGGTACTGACCATGCCTCCATAGCCACTGAAGCTAAGGTAGTGGCGCGTCTGGCCGAGCAGGGCATAAAGAAGAGCGACCTTACCCGTGAGGAGTTCCTTAAGCATGCATGGGACTGGACTGATGAATACGGAGGCATAATACTGAAGCAGCTCCGCAAGCTCGGTGCTTCATGTGACTGGGATCGCACTGCATTTACCATGGATGATATACGCTCACGCAGTGTAACCCGCGCATTTGTCCACCTGTACCGTAAGGGATGGATATATCGTGGCAAACGTATGGTCAACTGGGATCCGAAAGCACGCACCGCGCTCAGTGATATAGAAGTAGTGTATAAGGAGGAGCACAGCAAGCTTTACTATCTGCGTTACAAGATAGTAGGTGAGGAAGGGTATGCCATTGTGGCCACTACACGCCCTGAAACCATAATGGGCGATACTGCTATGTGCATAAATCCTAACGATTCCAAGAACCAACACCTGCGCGGCAAGCGTGTGATAGTGCCGCTTGTAGGACGTGAGATTCCGGTGATTGAAGACGAATATGTGGAGATTGATTTCGGTACGGGATGCCTCAAGGTGACCCCGGCTCATGACATGAATGACTACATGCTCGGCCAGAAGCATAATCTTGAAAGCATAGATATATTCAATGATGATGCCACTGTCAGTGAGGCTGCCGGTATGTACGTGGGTATGGACAGATTCGACTGCCGCCGCCAGATAGCAAAGGATCTTGAGGCTGCCGGGCTGATAGAGAAGATAGAGGAGTACCAGAACAAGGTGGGCTACTCGGAGCGCAACTCTGATACCGTAACTGAGCCGCGCTTGAGCGACCAGTGGTTCCTCCGTATGGATGAGATGGCTAAGAGCGCCCTTGAAGCCGTGGAGTCTGACACGGTACGCTTCATACCTGACAAGTTCAAGAACACTTACCGCCACTGGATGACTCAGATACGTGACTGGTGTATATCACGCCAGCTATGGTGGGGGCATAGGGTGCCGGCCTGGTATCTTCCTGACGGTTCGTTTGTAGTGGCCGAGGACGATGCCGAAGCTCTGCGGCTTGCACAGGAAAAGGATGCCAATATTACCGCTGCTGACCTTACGCGCGATGAGGACTCATTTGACACATGGTTCTCCTCTTGGCTGTGGCCCATATCGCTTTTCAACGGCATACTTGACCCGGACAATGAGGAAATGAAGTATTACTATCCCACCACTGATTTGGTTACAGGTCCGGATATAATATTCTTCTGGGTGGCCCGTATGATTATGGCCGGATATGAATTTGCCGGTAAGCAGCCGTTCAACAATGTTTACTTCACCGGCATAGTACGTGATGAGATAGGCCGTAAGATGTCGAAACAGCTCGGCAATTCGCCCGACCCGCTTCAGCTGATATCCGATTATGGCGCTGACGGTGTACGCGTGGGAATAATGCTATCGGCTCCAGCAGGCAATGATATACTCTTTGACAAGAAGCTGTGTGAAACCGGGCGCAACTTCTGTAACAAGATATGGAACGCATTCCGCTTGATAAAAGGATGGGAGGTAAGCCCTGAAGCTCAGCCTACGGAAGCGGCTGCAATGGCTGTAAAATGGTTTGACTCAAAGCTGAGTGCTACGGTGGCTGAGGTTAATGACCTTATGGCTAAATTCCGTATATCGGAGGCATTGAAGGAACTTTACCGTCTGTTCTGGGATGAATTCTCATCATGGTATCTTGAATTGGTGAAGCCTGCTTACGGACAGCCTATTGACAAAGCCATATTGGATGCCACCATAGGATATTTTGACTCACTGCTGCGTTTGCTTCATCCCTTCATGCCGTTCATTACCGAAGAGCTTTGGCAGCATCTGGCAGAGCGCCGTGAAGGTGAGTCCATAATGTATGCCGCCACCCCGGCTGTAGGCGAGGTGGACAGCGATATGCTTTCTACCATGGAGCATATAAAGGAAGTGGCATCCGGATTGCGCAATGTTCGTGCCGCCAAGAATATCCCTAATAAGGAAAGCATCACCGTTAATATAATAGGTACATGGCCTGAATGTGAGGATGCCGCCATCATGAAGCTTTGCAATGCCGGTGTCATCAATCATAATGCCGAGAAGGATGCATCCGCCGCCACATTCATGGTAGGGGCAGTTGAGATCAATGTCCCGCTTTCGGCTAATGTGGACGTTCAGGCAGAGCTTGCCAAGCTCCGTAAGGATCTTGAATATTATCAGGGCTTTAGGGCATCAGTTCTGAAGAAACTGTCAAATGAAAGATTCGTTTCCAATGCTCCCGCACAGGTAGTGGAGGCCGAACGCAGAAAACAGGCCGATGCTGAAGCTAAGATAGCCGGACTTGAAGCAGCTATAGCCTCCTTAGAGAAGTAATAAGCTGTTTAACAACTAAATATCATCAGAAAGCGCCCGTGTCCATTTCAGACACGGGCGCTTTGTCTAATCAATATTAGTTAATTGATATTGCTTATCGGCGTTATATAAAATTCATAAAAATTAGGTATTGTGACAGGATTCATGGCAGGGTAACTTTGCATATGTAAAACCAATCGTATATTTTACATATGAAGAAAACCATTATTTCACTGTCATTGCTTGTCACAAGCTGTATGCTCGGCACTGCGGCTACAGTCCTGAAACTGACACTTGACAATGGCACAACGCCTACATTTGTGCTGGCAGAGCGTCCGGTAGTCACTTTTCCTGACGCAAATATGCTCATAGCCACGTCCGAAGTTTCCACCTCGTATCCAAGAGCATCAGTTGTAAAAATGCAGTTTGCTGAAGAGGATGCCGCAGCATTGGACGGGATTACCGATGCTAAGGACACCTTTACATATCTGAACGGAGTAATACACATGCCTGATGAGGACATATACGTATATGACGTTACAGGTCATCTGCGCCTCAGGGGGCACGACACCCTCTCCGTATCCGAACTGCCTAAAGGCATATATATAGTAAAGACATCAACACATTCCATCAAAATAGTAAAAAAATAACAGCAATGAAAAAAACTATACTCGCTTCACTTTCCATGGCAATGGCCATAACTGCAATGGCTCAGACCGAAGTACTGAAAATAACGCTCAATGACGGCTCTGAACACACGTTTAATGTGGCCGATGTGGCTGAAATGACTTTTGCCGAAGAAGAATTGCCACTCGCTCAGCAGTATGCCGGCACATATACGGGTGTACAGACGGTGGATATAAACGGTATGTGGCAGTATCAGAATAAAACCGTTACTTATGTCATAACAGCTGCTGAGGACGGTACTATCACCGTATCGATTCCCGAATATTCACTTGACGGAACTATGATGGGCGACCTTACTCTCGGAGCCATTACACTTGACAATCTGGTGTATGATGAATCCAAGAACGGTTTTTACCGCTCTTATGGAAATGACGGACTTACCCAGCATTTCAAGGCCGTACAGAATGGTACCACCAATATGGACAAGGACTATACGCTCGGAAATGAAAGCAGCATCCTCGTTACACTTACTGAAACAGGAATCAAAGTGACCAATCCGTTCAAGCTTGGCGCCATGCCTTTCCCGCTTACAGCTACATATGAAGGTACGAAAAATTAAATATCTTACCGGTACGGCATTGGCGGCATTATTGCTCCAGTCCTGTACCGGTATTTTTAACGGCATCTATGACGAGCCATCAGATGAACCGATACCGTCAGTGGCCGGAAAGCTATATATTGATGCATCTGACTGGGGCAAGTGGTATTATATCGACCTCAAGGAGGTAGTGGCCAATATTGCTGATAATGAGGATTATGACTCAAATCAGGCATGGCTCACATATGATATACCTATGGAAGAGATAGCCCACCCCGATGGTAAGGACGGAATATATACATACTGGTATGACGTGTTCGGAGCCGGAATTTCAGTTAATGAATTTCGCTCATATATGCCCACAGCTCAGCAGGAAGAACCCGAGCATTGGACCATAGCAGTGCATAGGAACAATGTCAGGACCAACGGCTGTATGGTGGCACCTACTGATTTTAAGACGTTTGATGACATACCGGTCGACAGGTCGTTTATCTGCGCTTTGGAATTTGAGGCTGACAAGTGGAGTGAGAATATGGTGTGGTGTGATCAGAGCAAGATGCTGCTTGGCCTTATAGGTAGCCAGGGTATAAACATCAATTATGCCCTCTCATCATGGCTTGAAATCAGTATCCCGCCCATACCGCCTGCATTTACCATGAACGGAAATGTATTTATACTTCGCATGGATGATGGCACATATGCGGCTATCCGCCTTGAGGATTATCAAAGCCCGTCAGGCGTAAAATGTTGTCTTACCATTAATTACCGCTACCCCATATGATATTTGCATTTTCACTTGTGCTCACGTCGCTAATAGCACAGAATACTGACTCTATTACTGACACGGATATTAATCTGGATGAGATAGTGGTTACGGGCACACGTGCGCCCAAACTGCTGAAAAGAACGCCTGTACAGACCATACTTATTTCGGCTAAGGATATAGCCCGTACGGATGCCACTGATATACAGGGCTTGCTTCAGCAGGAAATGCCCGGTGTGGAATTTACCTATGCCATGAATCAGCAGACTCATATGAATATAGGCGGATTCGGCGGACAGAGTGTACTGTTTCTGATAGACGGTGAGCGTCTTGCCGGCGAGACAATGGATGACGTTGATTTCAGCCGTATAGAGATGGCCGGAGTGCAGCGTATAGAGATAGTGCGCGGTGCCTCAAGCGCCCTGTATGGAAGTAATGCAGCCGGAGGCGTGATAAATATTATAACACGTGAGCCTGACAGGAAATGGAGCGGTAATGTCAATGCGCGTATAGCACGGCATGCCGAGCAGCGTTACGGGCTTAACATGTCATACAGAAATTCATTGGTACGCAACACCCTAAGCGCCACTTATTCGCGCATAAACAGCTATGATGTGAACAGTGCGCCTGATCCGCTTACACGCGTGGTAACCACAATATATGGCAACCGCACACTAAATGTGAAGGATCAGCTGAGCATTACCCCCATGGACGGCCTTAAGTTTACGGCCCGTGCCGGATATTACTTCAAGGAGATACCGCGTATCTATGACACGCCTGAGCGTTATCGTGATTTTTCAGGCGGCTTGCGTGGTCTGTGGGATATAACCGCATACACCAATGTAGATGTAGCGTATTCATTTGATCAGTATGACAAGTCAAACTATCAGCGTATAAGCGGCCTTGACGTGCGTAATTACAGAAATGTGCTGAATTCCGTACGCGGAGTATTGAATCATACTACGGCACGTGGTGATGTTTTCACTTTTGGCGCTGACTACCGGTATGATTTTTTGGACAACACCAAGATTACTGACGGTTCCAAGCATGAATCGAACGCCGATGCCTTTGTGCAGTACGATTATATAATTGATGACAAGTGGGAAGTGGTAGGCGCTCTACGATATGATTATTTTTCAGCCGAAAAGAAATCATCACGCCTTACCCCTAAAATATCGGCACGGTACAAGCCGACCTACAATATGAATGTACGTCTGGCCTACGGCATGGGATTCCGCACACCCACGCTCAAGGAAAAATATTATAATTTTGACATGGCCGGTATATGGATAGTAAAGGGGAATCCTGCTCTGAAACCGGAATCAAGCCAGAACATTAATGCATCATTCGATTGGTCACACAAGGGTTATAATGTCACCGTAACTACGTATTATAATCATGTGCTGGACAAGATAGCTACCGGATTGCCATACTATATGCCCGATGACCCGAGGCAGCTTTATCTTGACTATGTTAATCTGGACAAATATGACGTTTTTGGTGCCGAACTTACACTACAGGCCCGCTGGAAGTGCGGACTGTCATCCAAGCTGTCATATGCCTACACCCATGAGATGTTTGCCAAGGATAAGGACGGAAATACGGCCAATAATCAGTACATACCTGCTCGCCGCCACTCCCTGACGGCAAGAGTGGAATGGAACAAACGTATTTCACGTAGCTATGAGTTTACAGTGGGGCTGAATGGCCGTGCCCTTTCCGGAGTGACAAACATAGAGTATAAGGATTATTATGACATATCGGTGGGTACTGTACGTGTGCATTATCCACCTTATACCCTATGGAAGCTCTCCACATCACATATGCTGATGGACAGGTTTAAGCTGACATTGGCCGTAGACAATCTCTTCAATTATAAACCAAAGTATTATTACCTCAATGCTCCGCTCACGGATGGAGTAAATGTCCTTGCGGGGCTTAGCATAGATATATAAGTTAATTATGGCTGAGAAAAAATTGTATTGGTGTAAGGCTATAGCCTCATTCCTCTTTGTCCTCTTTATGATGCCACTGGGGCATGCGTTGATGATAATCATGGAGCATACCATGAGTGTGACGCTTCTTCATTATTCGGCATTTGCCATGGGGGCTGTAGGTATGGTAATGGTCATAATAGGCGTGTTTGCCAAAGGTGATACCCGGCAGACCCTTTGGGGGCTTTTCGGCGGCCTGCTTTTCTGGACCGGCTGGGTAGAGTTTCTGTTCATGTATTTTGCCAACCGATTCGGCACTCAACCGCTGCTTGACCCCGTTACGGGTGAAGTGGTTACACGCCCCGAATATCTGATTATGCCGTCATCGTTCGGATTCTGGATGATGATTATGATTATGTATATTTTCAGTACACGTAACGGATGTAATTTTATCAACTGGTGGCAGAAGCGCCTGCTCGGCACTAAGAAAAATATCATAGCCGCCAGGCCTATGACACGTCATGCCAGCATAATTACCTTCATGGAGTTAATGATGATTCTGTGGGGAAGCTATCTGCTGCTTATGTTCTGCTATGATGACGTGTTTCTGGGCGATCATCATCCTGTTACGCTGCTTATAGGTGTAGGATGCCTTATAGGGTCATTCTTTATCTTTGCCAAGCAGCTCCGCATACCCACATGGGGCGCTAACATCCGTATGGCTATTGCCGCTGTAATAGTATTTTGGACTCCGGTAGAGATAATGGGGCGTATGAACCTGTTCAAGGAAATATGGGTAGCGCCTATGCAGCATAGCACGGAAATGATTATTATATTTGTGTGCTTTATAGCCTTAGGCATCTACCTGTGGGTAAAGAGCGCAATGAATAAGAAAAAATCGTGAAGTGGCATAAACAGCATAAATGGTTTGGCATAATCGGTGCCGTTATATTGATAGCACTCAGTATATCAGGCATCATATTGAATCATAGAAACATGGCGGCTGACTATGACGTCAGCCGCCGTTGGCTCCCGTCAAGATATACGTTCCGTAACTGGAATGGCGGCTTGCTCCGAGGCACAGTGACGTATGGTGGTGACAGTGTGCTTATATACGGATCTAACGGCATATGGATTACAGATTCATTGCCTCAGGATGCCAAGGATTTCAATTACGGACTGCCGGATGCTGCGGATTACAGACAGGTCAAGATCGTTATATGCCGTGGCGGCTCCTATTATGCTGTTACGCCTTCAGGTGTTTACCGCCTCTCTGCCGGACGTTGGATAGATATGGACATACCTATAGCTGATGATGACCGGTTCAGCGATGCCGAGGTCAAGGGCGACACTTTAGCCATACTAAGCCGGTCAGCCGTCTATGTTTCAGCAGGTAGTGGTGCGCCTTTTGACAGGGCGGAATTGAAGGCTCCGGATAATTTCAATACGGATGTTACGCTGTTTCGCACCGTATGGGCACTGCACAGTGGAGAGCTTTTCGGGCTTACAGGCAAGCTGATTGTGGATCTGATAGCTGTCTGCTTTATAGTATTGTCCATATCCGGACTCATTTGTTGGCTTATACCTAAGTACATAAAAAGGCATAAGGTGGATAAGTGTGGAGTAAATACATTCAAGAGCACGCTTTGGCTTCATAATAAAGTAGGACTGTGGAGCATAGTGCTCACGCTACTTGTGGCGGTAACCGGGTGGTGTTTGCGCCCGCCGGTTATGATCCCCTTGGTATTGACCAAGACACCGGCTGTACCCGGCTCCTCACTTGACAGTGACAACCCGTGGCATGACAGGCTCAGGATGATTGGATATGATTCTGAGCATAATGACTGGATACTATCTACCTCTGATGGCTTTTATGCCCTGCATGACTTTGATGAGAAACCGATACGCTTGGACAATACGCCGCCTGTAAGCGTAATGGGGCTCAACGTCATGCTGCAGGATAATGACGGGCGCTGGCTTTGCGGTTCGTTTACAGGCATGTATCTGTGGGATAGAGCAGGAGAGGTGTCCTACGATTATTTTACCGGCGATACGGCTCAGTCGCAGAGCGGTCCGCCGTTCGGGAAATTTGCCGTATCAGGCTACTCTGAGCATTTTTCTTCAGTGGTGGAATATAATCAGGGCGACTCTACGTTAGTACAGCCGGAGTGGATGTCTTATCTGCCCATGTCATTGTGGAACGTAGCGTTGGAGATACATTCGGGTCGGTTCTTCATAGGGAACATCGCCACTTATATATTCATATTTGTTGCCGGAATAGCCGTGGTGTGGTGTCTGATAAGCGGTTGGAAAATCCGTAAACGCCGCCGCCAATGATCACTTCTTCTTTTTGGGCTTATGCTGCTCTCTCCCCCCTCGGTGGTTAAGAGCCGGATCCCGGTAGGCCGGATAAAGTATGGATATTATATCCGGGCGGTGAAGTCGGCGTAGTGACCGCTCTATATCTGCCCGATACTTATTGTCATACCAGAAGAAGTATTTACGCTGAGCCAGCTTGTCCTCGGGGTGTATGGCGGTAAACACCTTTTCACCTGTGTATGGATTTATCCCGGTATAGTATATCTCGGTGCTTAGGGTCATAGGAGTAGGCGTAAAGTCCTGTACCTGCTCCAGATGCATCCCCAAGCTACGTGTTTTTGCCGCCAACAGCGCCATATCCGTTTCACGGCATCCGGGATGGCTGGATATGAAATAAGGTATCAGCTGCTGTTTGAGACCGCAGCGCTTGTTTACTTGATCAAAAAGGCGTTTGAAGTCATGGAACAAGTCAAATGATGGCTTGCGCATTATGTTCAGCACACAGTCCTCAGTATGCTCCGGAGCCACTTTCAGACGTCCGGAGACATGGTGCTCTATAAGCTCCTCATTATATCGGCGATTTATGGCATCGATATGCTTGTCGCCCGTCGGATGCATGGACAGGTCATAGCGTACACCGCTGCCAATGAATGATTTCTTAACTCCAGGCAGTGCATCTACAGCATGATATATGTCAAGCAGTGCGGAATGATCAGTGTTGAGGTTTGGGCAAGGCTTTGGATGCAGGCATGACGGGCGTACGCATACGCTACATGCCTTTTGGTTGCGTCCGCGCATACCGTACATGTTAGCCGACGGCCCTCCGAGGTCCGAGATATACCCCTTGAAGTCAGGCATGTTTATCACCTGTTTGGCCTCACGCACTATGGATTCTTTGCTTCGTGAGGCTATAAACTTGCCCTGATGCGCTGATATGGTGCAGAACGCACAGCCTCCGAAACATCCACGGTGCATATTTATGGAGTGGCGTATCATTTCATATGCCGGTATGGTCTTCCCTTTGTATCGCGGATGCGGCATGCGGGTGTACGGTAGATCAAATGAAGCATCGATCTCAGCCTCAGTCATAGGCGGATGCATAGGATTGACCTTTATGGCAATATCACCATGCGGCTGCCATAGCGTGGATCCATGCATCTTGTTCGATTCCTCCTCGATATGGCGGAAATTTTCAGCCTGTGCACGCTTGTCGGTCTTACATTTCTCAAATGAGTTGAGTATTATATTGTCCGAGTCCGGTTCCGGCATGTCTTTGACCGGAACCCTTACCACGCATTGCTTCAAGCCGGACAGCTCGCTCACGCTCTTACCTGATTCCAGTCCGCGCGCCACCTCCAGAATGGGCTTCTCGCCCATACCGTATATTATCATGTCAGCGGCGCAGTCAGCAAGTATTGAAGGCCTGAGGGTATCCTGCCAGTAGTCATAGTGCGATAGGCGCCTCATGGAAGCTTCTATGCCGCCGGTTATAACGGGAGTGTCAGGATAAAGCTTCTTAAGGATATTGGAATATACTATGGTAGGGTAGTCAGGACGGGCTCCATGTCGGCCTCCGGGGGTATAGGCGTCATCGCTGCGGCGGCGCCGGGCTGCTGTGTAGTGGTTCACCATGGAGTCCATGGCGCCGGCCGATACGCCAAAGAACAGTCGCGGTGTCCCGAACTTGCGGAAGTCACGCAGGTCATCCTGCCAGTTAGGCTGAGGCACTATGGCTACCTTATATCCGGCGGCTTGGAGCACACGCCCCAATACTGCGGCACCGAATGACGGATGATCCACATAGGCATCGCCTGAGAACAGTACTACATCCACATATTCCCAGCCTAATGCCTTCATTTCCTTTACGGAGGTGGGCAGATACAGGGATATGTCACGTGTTATGTCCATCCGTGCCGAATTTTGTTTTGAGCAGTTCCTCCATCTTGATTATCTCATCGCGCAGGCGTGCAGCTTCTATAAACTCCATGCGCTTGGCTGCCTCTACCATTTCCGTGCGTCGGCGTGTTATGGAGCGCTGAAGTTCATCAGCATTCATGTATGGTATTACCGGATCGGCGGCTATATCCACGTGTGAGGAGTATTCATTCTCATACATGACGGTAGCATGTCCATCCTTACGCGAACTCTTGGCCGGAGCCTTTCCTGAACGTGGTGCGGGCCGTTTGGTGGCTACAGTGTCATCATCATCGGTGTCCACGCCTATAATCCTGTTGCGGGCTTTCACTATGGCCTTTGGCGTTATACCGTGGGCTTCGTTGTAAGCCAGCTGTAGGGTGCGTCGGCGAGCCGTTTCATCAATGGTGAGCTGCATGGATTCTGTAATCTTGTCAGCGTACATTATCACTGTGCCGTTAAGATTTCGGGCGGCACGTCCTACGGTCTGTGTCAGCGAGCGGTGTGAGCGCAGGAATCCTTCCTTGTCAGCGTCCAATATGGCCACAAGCGACACTTCCGGCAAGTCAAGCCCTTCACGAAGCAGGTTTACGCCTATCAGCACATCGTACACTCCGGCACGCAGGTCATCAAGTATGCGTATGCGGTCAAGGGTATCCACATCACTGTGAATATATGCAGCCTTTACGCGGAGCTTGCCGAGATAGTCGTTAAGCTCCTCTGCCATACGTTTTGTCAGGGTGGTTACAAGCACTCGCTCATCAGCTTCCACACGCAGCTGTATCTCCTCGAGCAGGTCATCTATCTGATGGAGCGATGGCCTTACTTCAATCACCGGATCAAGCAGCCCGGTAGGACGTATTATCTGCTCTACCACCACACCCTCACTCCGATTCAGCTCATAGTCAGCCGGAGTGGCGCTGACATATATCACCTGATGCGTAAGGCTCTCGAACTCCTCGAATTTCAGCGGACGGTTGTCAAGCGCAGCCGGGAGCCGGAAACCGTATTCCACAAGATTCATCTTCCGTGACAGGTCGCCTCCGTACATTGCTCGTACCTGAGGTATGGTCACGTGGCTTTCATCTATTATGGTAAGGAAATCATTCGGGAAGTAATCGAGCAGACAGAACGGACGCATACCCGGGCGGCGCCCGTCGAAATACCGGCTGTAGTTTTCTATACCGGAGCAGTGGCCTACCTCGCGCATCATTTCCACGTCATATGTCACGCGCTCTTTAAGCCGCTTGGCTTCCAGTTCGCGGGCTTCCTTATAAAAGAAGTCAACCTGCTCGCCTAAGTCAAGCTCTATCTGGGCAATGCCCGAAGCCATGCGTTCACGTGAGGTTACGAAAATATTGGCCGGGAATATCTTGAATGCCTCATGTTGGCCGAGAGTCACATAGTCAGTGGGGTAAAATGTGGCTATGGATTCAATCTCATCGCCCCACCACACCACACGTACCACTATCTCTTCGTAGGCCAGATATATATCCACGGTATCGCCCTTCACGCGGAAGTTGCCGCGCGTAAAGCTTATCTCGTTGCGGCTGTAGAGCGCATTGACCAGTTCACGGAGAAACACGTTCCGGCTCACTTTCATGCCTACGTGTATGTCTATCACATTGCTGTTGAAGTCCTCCGGATTGCCCATGCCATAAAGGCACGATACCGAGCTGACCACTATCACATCCTTTCTGCCGGACAGGAGTGCCGATGTAGTGGCAAGGCGGAGCTTGTCAATCTCATCGTTAATCATCAGATCCTTCTCTATATACTTGTCTACCGATGGTATATATGCCTCAGGCTGATAGTAATCATAGTATGATACGAAATATTGCACCGAATTTTCCGGGAAGAAATTCTTGAATTCCCCGTAGAGCTGCGCAGCAAGTGTCTTGTTGTGGCTTAATATGAGTGTGGGTTTCTTTACCTCTTGTATCACATTGGCCATGGTAAAGGTCTTGCCGGATCCGGTAACGCCTAAAAGGGTCTGTGCCGGGATGCCGTTGCGCACACCTTCGGCAAGCTGAGCTATAGCCTGAGGCTGATCGCCCGTAGGCTTGTAATCTGATGCTAACTTGAAATCCATTCTACAAAATTACGCAAAAAATCACAGAGTACCAATCAGCTCATTCATTTGAGCACCCAGGAGGGGAGTGCATCTCCGAATACTTTGTCCAGCAGTCCGGAGCCTTTCAGCTCGGCAGGGCGCATCACATGGAGCGATGGGTTATCTAACAGAGCTACGAAATCGGCATCGTGCATGGCTATTTCAAGCTCATGGGTGGAGAACATTATGGATCGCCCTGATTCGGTGAGTCGTTTCAGTAAGGCACACAGCTCATAGCGGGCTGCCACGTCAAGAAATGATGTGGGCTCATCGAGCAATATAAGCGGCGTATCCTGTGCCAATGCCCGTGCTATCATAATGCGTTGGGCCTCGCCGTCGGATAAGGTATTGAAATGTCTGGCAGCAAACTCTGTCATGCCCACGGCATTAAATGCGGAGTCCACGGCCTCTTCATCATCTTTGCGCAGCCGGCCTATCCAGTCAGTATACGGGGCGCGTCCGGTAGCCACTACCTCGCGGCAAGTCATATTGGCTATGCGTGGCCGTCCGGTTCCTACATATGAAACTAACTTGGCCATGTCAAGAGCCGATATGTCACTTATATTCTTACCTGATATTATGATATTGCCGTGGCTTACGGCGCCCAGACCGGCTATGGCGCGTAGCAGGGTGGACTTCCCTGAGCCGTTGCGCCCTATCAAGGCCACGAGAGCGTGTCCGGGAACCCGGGCAGTCACATCACGTAACAGTGTCAATCCCGGATGACCTATCGTTATGTTCTCAAGCGCTATCATACGGTAATGGATTTGTTGCGCAGCACTACCCATATCACTATGGGTATGCCGAATAAGGCATTTATGGCATTTATGGGCAGCGCAAGCTGTTTGGCTATTACGTCACACATGAGCATCACTATGGCGCCAGTAAGGGCCACGCCCGGCAGGAGCAGCCGGTGGTCACTTGTGGAAAACAGGGTCCTAGTCACATGCGGTATGGCCAGCCCTATGAATCCTATAGGGCCGCAGAATGCCGTTACCGTGCCCGCAAGCAGAGTGGTGGACAAAAACAGTACGCCCCTCAGTCGCCCTATATTCGCGCCCAAGGATTTTGCATAGTCCTCGCCGAAGAGCAGCAGGTTAAGCGGT
>JAMPBB010000070.1 GCA_023666885.1 Muribaculaceae bacterium
ATCTCTCTAAAACTGACCGCCCTGATGTTAACATTAGTCATTAAACAACCTCTAAAATGTTCATAACCGATTCAATTCATTACATAGGGGTGGACGATGCGTCAGCATCCATGTTTGAGGCTCAATATCCGTTATACCACGGTATGAGCTATAACTCCTACGTGATACGTGATAAAAAGACCGCTATTCTTGACACCACGGACCGCAGCTGTGCCGCACAGTGGATGCGGAACCTTGAGTTTGCGCTTGCCGGCACCGAACCTGACTATCTGGTAGTGCATCATCTCGAGCCGGACCATTCCTCAATGATGGAGGCTGTGATGACACGGTATCCGGGCATGAAGCTCGTACTGTCAGCCCGGGCATGCGCCATGCTCCCCCAGTTCCTGTCATATCCCGTACTGGCTGAACGCGTCATGGCGGTCAAGGACGGGGATACGTTGGAGCTCGGGCATCATACCTTGCAATTTATCATGGCGCCCATGATACACTGGCCGGAGGTGATGATGAGCTATGAGTCGCATGAACAGATACTGTTTTCGGCCGATGCGTTCGGCAAGTTCGGTGTACTTTCATATCATGATGACTGGGTAAACGAGGCCCGCCGTTACTATATAAACATAGTGGGCAAGTATGGGCGGCAGGTAAGCTCACTGCTTACAAGGCTTGACTCTGTGCCGGTACACCGTATAGCCTCCCTGCACGGACCGTTGTTGGAAGGGAATCTTACCAAATATCTGCGCTTGTACTCACTGTGGAGTTCGTACCGTGCGGAAACGGAGGGTGTGCTCGTGGCGTATGCGTCAATATATGGCAACACGGAGAAGGCCGCCTTGCAGGCCGCCGATATACTGAGAAACCGGATGGGGGTAAAGAATGTCACGGTAATGAATCTGTGCCGGTGTGACATGTCGGAGGCCGTGGCCCAGGCATTCCGTTTGAGCGGCATGCTGCTGGCGGCTCCCACTTATGACGGCGCTCTGTTTCCGGCTATGGAACAATTCCTTAACAAGCTTTCGATGAAAGGCTACCGTTCCCGTAGAGTGGGGCTGATGGAAAACGGCTCGTGGGCACCTCTTGCCGGAAAGATAATGCGCAATAAGGTTACGGAATTTCCCGATGTGGATATTGTGGAGCCGTGTGTCACCATACGCACCACCCTCAATGATGCATCGCAGAAACAGCTCACCGAGCTTTGCCGGGCGCTGAGTGACGGCATGTAATATTTTATTTTGCGATACGCTCTTTTTTTGTATTTTTGTGTCATACACATAGCTATTTACACATATGGCACTTATTATACCTGACAAATACAAGCTCAAGCTCCTGCCTGAAACTACTGAAGTGGCCATAAAGGCCATAAAGGACCGATTCCAGCGTGAGCTGTCCGGCGCTCTGTGTCTGCGCCGAGTCACCGCTCCGCTATTCGTGCTGTCCGGCACCGGAATGAACGATGACCTAAACGGGGTGGAGCGCCCTGTTTCGTTCCCTGTCAAGGCGCTCGGTAACGTCAAGGCTGAGGTGGTACATTCCTTGGCCAAATGGAAGCGCACCAAATTAGCGGCCTATGACATAGCCCCAGGCTATGGCCTGTACACGGATATGAACGCTATCCGGGCCGATGAGGATCTGGATAATCTGCATTCGCTGTACGTGGACCAATGGGACTGGGAGCGTACCATACGCCCTGAGGACCGTAATCTGAGCTATCTGCGCGCCACTGTGGAGCAGATATATGATGCTATCCGCAGTACGGAGCGTATGGTGTACGAGATGTTTCCGCATATCACGCCCCGACTGCCGCAGCGGGTTAAATTCATTCATGCCGAGGAGCTGCTGAGGATGTATCCCTCACTTACTCCGCAGGAACGTGAGGACAGGGCAGTACGCGAGTATGGAGCCATATTCATAATAGGAATAGGCGCCCCGCTCGCTGACGGCAAGCCGCATGACGGACGCGCCCCTGACTATGATGACTGGATTACGGAAAATGAGGATGGCTACCGTGGACTGAACGGTGACCTGATAGTGTATGATTCGGTGCTGTACCGTGGCATAGAACTGTCATCAATGGGCATACGAGTAAGCCCCGAGGCACTGAAACGCCAGTTGGATATGCGAGGCTGTCCGGAACGGGCCGGTTACAAGTTCCATTCAATGCTTCTTGACGGACAGTTGCCGGCTTCTATAGGCGGAGGCATAGGACAGAGCCGCCTGTGCATGTTCCTGCTTCAGAAAGCGCATATAGGCGAGGTACAGGCATCGCTTTGGCCTGAAGAGCAAGTGGAGCTATGCAGGAAAGCCGGTATAAACTTACTTTGAAAAATAACGAAAAACGTATATGAATAAATTGTTTATGAGGCTGCTCTTTGCAGCTATGGCAGCTGTGATATGTGTGGGGTGTGCCCATGACAGCGACGAGCTGCTTGCCACAGTCCCTGCCGATGCTTCAGGCGTGGCCGTGATAAATGTGCGCGATTTCGCATCAAAGTCAGGCGTAGAAGTAAAGGACGGACAGCTTACGCTGCCTGAGGGAGTGTCAGCGCGTGGCTTTGCACCGGAAGTCATGGAGCGGTTAGCCAAGGTGGCTCAGGGCGTAAATCTTGATCATGTGGTGATATTCGAGGCATCATCCGATTCGCCCATACTTACATTTGCCGTAACCGATAAAGATGCACTCATAGAGGCTATAGCCGATGACTATACGCACTCGGACAATAACGGATATGACGTGTACACCTCCGGGCGCGAGGCTATACTGCTCAAGGACGGGCAGGGGTGGATGCTGAAATCTACCCGTCCGGTAGAGATTGTAACCGGAGTGCTTGCCGAGGCCAAGACGGCCAGCATGCTCAAGCATACCGGAGTGGTGGATTTTCTCAATACCTCCGGCACTGCCCGTGCAGCCGTTGATGCGTCACAGTTCTCCAAAGACCTTAAAGACCAGTGGGGATGCTTCAACCTTAAGGTGAGCAATGAGTCCATATCGGCCGATATGCAGATAATGAGCTCTGACGGTAAGGTGCGTGACATAGCTTCATTGCAGACGTTAAGCACTGACTTCTTGCGCTATGTGTCGTCCGAAGCCAATGTTGTGGCTGCTGTAGGCGCCACCAAGGGCATGGACTGGGATGGGATAGCTATGTCAGCAGCCATGCTTCCCGGTATGCGCATAGGGGGCATGATTGACACTCTGCTTCCTTACCTTAAGAAGGCAGACGGCACGGTGGCCATAGCTTCGGAGGTCAATCCGGCAGCTCTTGACAAGGCAGGACAGCACTTTATGGTGATGATACATATGCCGCAGCCGGATGTGGAAGCCGCCGTGGCCGAAGTGCGCAGCCGTTTCACATCTATGGGAGCCGAAGCTCATGCAGCCGAGAACGGCGTGACTGTCCTTTCGGCCGGCCCCTCACGCTTCTATCTTGGCAACGTCGACGGCTATCTGGCACTCTCTTCGTGGCCTCTTACACCTACGTACAGTAATAGCCTTAACCCGTATTTCCTGAGCCGTAAAGGTGCTGTGGCGGTACTTCTGCCCACATTGGCACCACTGATGGACAGCGCTAATTTCGGGGTAAACTTCGATGTGGAAGTGCAGACCTCCATGGTTACGGCCACGCTGAAGCTCACCGGCACCGATACGCCTATAATACCGGCTATAATGTCATTGATTCCATGACAGAAGTCATAACGCTTGAAAATGTCCTTCCACGCGTGTTTGCCGGCATGGAGGGCGATGAACCTCTGCGGTCATCGGAAGTGTGGCTCGGAAATATCACATTCGGTAAGCCCGGATTCTATCTTATAGAAGCTGAATCAGGCACCGGAAAGTCCTCGCTGTGCAGCTTCATTTACGGCAGCCGGGGGGATTACTCCGGGGTGATACGATTCGGCGGGCGTGACATACGCACGTTTTCCGATAGGGAATGGTGCCGCTTGCGATGCCGGTCGTTGGCGTACCTGCCACAGGAGATGAGGCTCTTTCCCGAGCTGACCGTAATGGAAAATATTATGATTAAGAACCGGCTTACCGGCTACAGATCCATTCAGTGGATCAGGGATGCACTCGAGCGGATGGAGATAGGAGTCAAGGCTGACTCGCCCGCTGCTCTGCTGAGTGTGGGTCAGCAGCAACGTGCGGCCATAGTGAGAGCTATGTGCCAGCCCTTTGACTTTCTGCTGATAGATGAACCGGTGAGCCACCTTGATGCGCGAAATAACGGTATTGCGGCTGGCTTTATAGCCGATGAGGCCCGGGCTCAGGGGGCGGCTGTGATAGCCACATCCGTAGGCAATAAGATACAGCTACCGTTTATAACTACTCTGCACCTATGACACGAAATGTAGTGTGGCGTCTGTTACGCCGTAATATCAGCGCGGCACAGCTTGCAGGCTATGCCGTGGCTAATCTGGTGGGGCTTGCCATAGTCATCACCGCCATACAGTTTTATAGGGATGTCACTTCGGTATGGGATTCGGATGATTCGTTCATATCGCGTGACTACCTGATACTGTCGCACCGCGTGAGCGGACTCGGATCCATGCTCGGTGGTGCGCCGTCATTCTCCGATTCTGACATTGCCGACATTGAGAAGCAGCCGTGGGTGCGCCGTGTGGGCCGTTTCACCTCTTCAGCGTTCAATGTATCGGCCTCGGTGGATATGGGCGGCAGGGCTTTGAGTACGGCACTATTTTTGGAATCGATACCGTCAGAATACTTTGATGTGACCCCTGACGGATGGCAATGGACTCCCGGAGAGCCTGTGCCTGTGATAATAAGCAAGGAGTACCTTACGCTTTATAATTTCGGTTTTGCTTCATCGCGCGGACTGCCACAGATAAGCGAGCGCATGGTGTCAATGATTCCTCTGCAGTTGTCGCTCAGCGGAGCGGGACGCCAGCAGTGGGTGCCGGCACGCATTGCCGGATTTTCAGCCCGGCTCAATACCATAGCGGTTCCGGAGGAGTTTATGGAATGGGCCAATGCCCGGTTTGCCGATGAGAAGCCTGAGGCGCCTTCAAGGCTGATAGTGGAGGTGAACACTCCCGGCGACCCGGCCATACAGCGCTATATGGAGGATAACGGGCTTGAAACGGCCGGTGACAAGGTAGACAATGGCCGCGCCGCATACTTCCTGAACATAGCTACCGGAGTGGTGATAGCCGTTGGCGGCATAATCAGTCTGTTGGCCTTCTTCATACTCCTTCTGAGCATATATCTGCTCATACAGAAGAACCGTGACAAGCTGCATGACCTGATGCTCCTCGGCTATACGCCCGATGCCGTAGCCCGGCTTTATTATATGATAATAGCCGTGGTCAACGGTGCGGTGCTCGTAGGAGCCATAGCCGTGATGCTGGCCGGACGGGCGGCATGGAAAGAGCCGATGGAATCCATAGGCATTTATGCCGATAGCCCATATATGGCCATTGCGGCAGGCGTGGGTATAATGGCTGTTATCACAGCGGCTAATTTTATGGCTATACGGGGTAAGATACGCCGCACATTTCCCCGACCCTAACGTTGTATAGATATGAAAGACCTGATTATAGATAAAGAGAGTACCGAACGTGCCGTACTGGTGGGACTTATTACGCCTAACCAGAATGAGGCCAAGGCCAATGAGTATCTTGATGAACTTGAATTCCTTGCCGATACGGCCGGAGCCGTTACGGTCAAGAAGTTCCTGCAGCGACTCCCGGCCCGCGACTCCCGCACTTTCGTGGGCAAGGGTAAACTCGCCGAGATAAAGGAATTTGTGGAGGCCAATGACGTGGGCATGGCCATATTCGATGATGACCTGACGTCAAAGCAAGTGGCAAACATAGAGCGTGAGTTGCAAATCAAGATTCTGGACCGTACCAGTCTTATCCTTGACATATTTGCCAAGCGTGCACAGACGGCCAATGCCAAAACTCAGGTGGAATTGGCCCAATATCAGTATCTGCTCCCCCGGCTGACGCGCCTGTGGACTCACTTGGAGCGCCAGCGAGGTGGTATAGGTATGCGCGGACCGGGTGAAACCCAGATTGAAACGGACCGCCGTATAATTCTTGACAAGATAGCACGCCTTAAGGAAGAACTCCGGGCTATAGACCGGCAGAAGTCCATTCAGCGCAAGAACCGTGGCAAGCTTACGCGTGTGGCTTTGGTAGGGTATACCAATGTGGGCAAGTCCACTATCATGAATCTGCTGAGCAAGAGTGATGTCTTTGCCGAGAACAAGCTGTTTGCCACCCTTGACACCACGGTCAGGAAGGTTATTATAGATAATTTGCCGTTTCTGCTCACTGATACCGTGGGCTTCATACGCAAGCTGCCTACGCATTTGGTAGAGTCATTCAAGAGCACTCTTGATGAGGTGCGCGAGGCCGATATCCTTGTGCATGTGGTGGATATATCCCATCCTAACTTTGAGGAGCAGATAGAGGTAGTGAATCATACGCTCGCCGAGGTGTGCGGTGGCGTGGACAAGCCTATGATTATGGTGTTCAACAAGATTGATGCATTCCATTATACACCCAAGGATGCCGATGACCTTACTCCGGCTACGCGTGAAAACACATCGCTGGACGAGCTGAAAGCATCGTGGATGAGCCGTATGGGGCACGATGCCGTATTCATATCAGCCAAAAATGGCACCAATATCGATGAATTGAAGCATCTGCTGTATGAGAAAGCCAAGGAGATACACCTTACGCGATTCCCGTACAATGACTTCCTGTTTCAGAAATATGATGATCTGACCGAGGAATAAGGTCAGCTTACCTTTTCGCTACGCCGTGTGCGGTGCGGGTTGGCCGGAAACCATCCACGCTCTACGCGGCGCTGCTGTTGTATCACCTCTCCCACACTCCAGAAGCATGAGAAGGCTACTACGCCAAGCAGTATGGACCATATGTTGGAGCTGACAGCCACCGAGGCTCCGAGGCATATGAATCCGGCTGCAAGGAAGGCCCAGCGGCATCCGGTGCCGAAATAATAGTGTCCCTTTATTACGAGCGGATGGAACAGGCCTATTATCAAAAAGGTACATAGCCCAATGAGCGGGCCTGTCAGATGATATGTGTGTAAAAATTCAGTCATGGGATATTTGTATGTGTTAGTTTGCGTTTATTTACCAGCCTCCGGATGCACCCCCCCCGGAGGTCATACCACCGCCGAAGCTGCCACCGGAAAATCCACCGCCCCCGCCACGGCCGTCCCCACCGCCTAT
>JAMPBB010000071.1 GCA_023666885.1 Muribaculaceae bacterium
GACCCGGGTAAGGGCATTATACGGTTATTTAATTTCTAAATGAAAGAGCCGTGGGGCTGCTATATGGAATTTATTATGATGTCGTTGGCATGGTCTATCACTGAGGAGTCAAGTGAGGCGAGGTATATACGGGTGGTGGTTTCGGAGTCGTGGCCCATGCCCTCGCTTATTACGTGTACGGGTATGCCTTTTTCGTGGGCTATCGTGGCCCAGCTGTGCCGGGCGCAGTAGAGGGTGAGGTTTGACTCTATGCCTATCATCAGGGCTATGTGCTTGAGGTGGCGATTGATCTGGTAGCCTACGTTGCGGTACACGCTGCGTTCGCGTGTGGAGGGTCGGGTTATTATTGGCAGGAGATATATGGATGTGTTGCGCGGGTATTTGTCAAGGATAGACTGCATCTCGCCTGTCCAGCGTATCATGAGTTTCTTTCCGGTTTTGCGGCGGCGGTATGTTATGTAGCCGTTTTGCAGGTCAGTCTTTTTAAGAAATGCCATGTCAATGAAGCTCATGCCGCGCAGGTAGAGGCTGAGCATGAACATGTCACGGGCAAAGTCGATGTTTCTTGGCAGATCCGGACCGAGGGCTTTTATGCTGCGGATGTATTTCATGGGCAGAGCGCGTTTGCGGGTCTTTTCTATGCCGGTGTATACGTGGCGGAAGGGGTATGACTGATTGACTATGCCCTGCTCCACGGCGCGGTTATACGTGGCGCGGAGTATGCGCATGTAGAAGGATATGGTGTTAGGGATGAGGCCTCGGCGCACCATATAGCCTTGGTATTCTTCCATAAGCTCGGAGGTTATGTGCTTGATGGGTAAGTCGGCGCCGTTGCGGAAGCGGGCGAAGCTCCGGAGGGCGGCACTGTACGTTTCGGATGTGCGTGCGCGCCCGTTGATGTGCAGCTGATGTATTATACGCTGCATAAATGTGAAGAAGGTTACTTTACGGCTATTTTTTACGCTATGGAGGTGTGGCTTGGCGATTGATGATATTATTTGTGACATAGTGGGTGGATATATTGTTGATTGATATATGAATGTCACAAAATTCAGCAAAAAATAATAGCTTTGCATCAAATTAGCATGTTATGGCCGATAGGATGACACCTGATGAGCGGAGCCGCTGTATGGCTGCGGTGAAAGGACGCGATACGCGCCCTGAGATACGGGTGCGCAAATATTTGTTTGCTAAGGGGCTGAGGTACAGGATAAACGTAAGGCAGCTACCCGGGAGTCCGGACATTGTGCTGAAGAAGTATGGCGTGGCGGTGTTCGTTGACGGCTGTTTCTGGCATGGCCATGAGGGGTGTAGGCATTTTGTGCTTCCGAGGACCAATGCCGACTTCTGGCGGAAAAAGATAGAGCTGAACCGGGCGCGTGATTACCGGGTGAGTGTGGAGCTGCGCTTGGCAGGGTGGCGTGTGATACGTGTGTGGGAGTGTGAGGTCAACTCAAAGGATGGCGGTGAGGAATACCTTGAGCTACTCTACGAGGCCATTACCGGAGGAGGCGGAAAGGCGTATGGCTGTGATGAGGATGAAATGCTGTCAGTGGCCGAACCGCTTGAAGGTTACGGGAGCCGGGCGGCCGCAAAAAAGAAGCGCATGAAGCCTGCGGGAGGCTCCATGCGCTGAATGGGTTATTTGTAGTGTATTGTTATTTAGCTTCTGCTGCCTGAGTTTCGGCGCGGGTGATGTACTTGTCAAAGTCTATCTGCATAGAAGCGGCGTATTCCGGATACTCGTTACGTATGGTGGTGTAGAGCTCGGCTTCGGCCTTGTAGTTTTTGAGCTCGCGCTGTACGGTGGCCTCCTTCATGAGGAAGTAAGGAGTGTAAGCGGGATTCTTGTCCGACAGCTTTGCGGCCTGACGGTAGCAGTCAATGGCCTTATCGTAGTTCTTGAGGTTGACGTAGCAGTCGCCTTCAAGAGCCTTGCTTGACGCGCCTATAATGCTTTCAGTGGGGTTGTAGTCGTTGAGGTAGTCAAGGGCTTCCTGATATTTGCCCTGCTTGTACAGGATTATGGCAGCGTTGAGAGCGGCGCGGTTGCCGGCTTCGTAGCCATACTCATCGGCTACCTGCTGATACTGGCTCAGAGCGAGCGAGTCGTTGCCCAATGCCATGGTGAGGTCAGCCTGGCCTATGGCATTGTTAGCTGATTCAATGCCGGGCTTGCGTATGCCGTAGATGTATATGAGTACGGCGCATACTATGGCGGCCACTATTATGCAGGCCCACATGATGGTTTTCTGATTGTTCTGCACCTTCTGTTCTATGCCGGTAAGCTGATCGTTGATGGTGTCGACAGCGGTGCGTGTTTCGGGTTGATTTTCTTTTGCCATTGTTATTGTTCGTTTTTTCTTATTGTCAAATAGTAAAATACGTAAGCCGTGAAATGATGGTTTACGAACTGCAAAATTAATAGTATTTCCGCTATTATGAAAATTTTTAACTCCACAATCGCATCGTCACTTGTTAATAAAAGGTGTAATTACTATTTTTGCATCAAAAGAAAAAGCATATGGCTAACAATGACAGCACCAATCACGCCCCGGGCGAAGAGACACATATAGTGATAACCGTAGGCCGTCAGTTTGGCAGTGGCGGACGTGAGCTCGGGCGCCGTCTGGCTTCGGCGCTCCATATAGGATATTATGATAAGGAGCTGCTTTACAGTGCGGCCAAGCGAGCCGGAGTTACGAGCAGCTTCTTCGAGAAGAGCGATGAGCGGGCGCCGTCATTTTTCAACGGACTCTTCTCATTTGCCATGGGGTTCAGCCCGGCAGCCACATTTGCAGGAGCCACAGCCATAAGCGACGACGGGCTTTACAGCGCACAGAGCGATTTCATACATTCGCTGGCTCAGCAGGAGTCGTGCGTAATAGTGGGGCGTACGGCCGACTATGTGCTGCGCGATTTCCCCACGCTGGTAAGCCTCTTTGTGCATGCCCCTATGGAGCAGTGTGTGGCCCGCATATTGGCGCGAGAGCCCGAACTCACCCCCGAGCAGGCGCGCTCACGTGCGGAGCGCACCAATAAGCTCAGAGCCGGGTATTATAATTTCTATACGGACAAGACCTGGGGTGCGGCATCATCGTATGACTTGACGCTTGACACATCGCTTATGCCCATGGATGACATAGTGGATGTGATAGTGGAATACGTCAGGCGGCGTTTTCCCCGCGCGTTCCGGCCGGATGGGTCGTTGAAATCTCAAGAGCCCAGTTGATGGCCGAGGCCACGAGCAGTATGCCGGTAACGAGTACCACTACCGAGTTCATGGTGCGGACGCTGGTGCACAGAATCACCACGCCTCCGGCTATGAGCAGTATGGGCACTATATAGAAGAATGCCGGGAGCTTGTAGGGGCGGCTCCAGTAACCTACGAGTAGCATCTGGAACACACCGTAAGCTATAAGTATTATGGCAAACAGATAGGCCGTGAGCCCAACGAAGAATCCGGGGTTGACTATCATCCATATGCCTAACGCTATGCCTCCTATGCTGGCAAGCACTGTCGACCCTCGTCCGGTACTGCCTTGTGTGGCCGGCAGCTGAGTGTCGCGCTTGCGCTGCGCAAAGGCGGCTATAAGATTATACACGCTCGGTACAACAAACATCACCCCTACGGCTATCATTACCCATGACAGCACGTCAAGCTTCTGATGCCATATGATCAGAAGCACCCCCACTATGGCGGTGATAAGGATAGTGAGCCAGCTTGAACTTGTACTTTTCATAACGGTATCTATTTTAATATAAATAGATACGCCGCCGGAGAGTGAAATGTTCACTCATGCCACGAATGCAAATGCTATGCAGTAAAGAGCCATTGCCGTAGCCGTAAGCCCGAGCACGGGATTGAGTGCTCGACCGGTACGCCTCCACAGCATGTGGCAAAGCGCTAAGTGTATCAAGAGATAGACAGCGGGTATTGTCAGGCAGATATGTGGCAGCTGAAGCCATATGCCTGACATCAATACTACGGCGAGCAGTCCGGAGGCTGCGTAGAGTATGCGTATGGCCGGACGGCCGAGGATTACGGCGAGTGTGCACTTGCCCACATCCCTGTCATCGGAAGCATCACGATAATTATTTACCATCAGAACATTGGCGCCCATCAGCCCGGCACTGAGCGAGCCCATGAACACGTCATGGCAGAAATGTCCGGCCATGATGTAGAATGTAAGATTGACCGGTACTATGCCGAAAAACAGCATGACAGCCACTTCGCCCAGGCCGTGGCGCGATAGCGGGTAGGGGCCGGTGCTGTATGCGAGTACGCCTAAGGCTATGCCTATGCCGGCCGGGATGAGCCACCACGAGCCGTAAAGCAGGAGCAGGCATCCGGCCACGCATGCTGCCGCAAGAGTGGCAAATGTGGCTATAAGCATGGCATGGGGAGTAATATCGCCCTCGGTTACTCCGCGCCGTGGCCCGTCACGTCCGGCCTTGTCAAGCCCGGCCTTGAAGTCGTAATACTCGTTTGCAAAATTCGATGATATCTGAGCCAGTAGAGCGAATAGGAAGCACAGGAGAGCCACAGTACCGTTGAGGCAGCCGTAGAACCGTGCGTAACCGAGAGCCATCATTATGCCGGCCAGCGATACCGGCAGCGTACGCAGACGCATGGCCTCGATCCAGGGAGCTATTTTTTTCATTTTTCTAATCCGAAACATTTGGTTATGGCGGCACGAATCCGGTGGGCGTCAGAATTGTCACATCGGAGTATGTCAATTATGGCACGTATATATTCATCCTTGTTTTTAAGGCCGCAAAGCCCGGCTACATTGCTGCCGGGAAGCATTGATTTCTGATTGTACACTTTGAGCACGCCGGGGTAGTCATCAAGCTCGAGGTATCGGTGAAACTCACGGCAGAAGTCCTCGTAGAGTCCTCGCGGGTCAATTTCTATGAGCAGGCGTGACATATGCTCCTCAAGCATGGCTATGTTGGCAAACCGTCCGTCAATGCGGTACTCCATGGTGCGCTTCACGCGGTGCCGTGTGTGGAGGAGCGCCTGCTGATGCAGGTCATGGCTGAACTGTGACATCACCGCCTGTTTTACCCGTCGGAACACTTTGGATTCATTTTTGCCACGGCTGCAGGCCACGGTACGTATTACCTCCTCGAGCATGAGTATGTTTTCTATCTCTGCCACGTCCGGTACCATTATACCTTTGCCACGCAGGTATTCCACTTCCTTCTCATCACGCCGGTCCCGGTCCACTATGCCGCGTGAATCCATGTGATGAAATGAAGTGAGGTCATTGAACGTGCGGGTAGCCTCTATTACCTTGTTGCAGCTGCCAAGTGACTTAACCGTGTATTCTTTGAACACGAGCGGATACAGCTTGGCGTCAATGGAATGGCGGCCGTCGCCCTCAATGAACAGCACCGGCTTGCGTGCTCCGAGTATGGTGAGATACATGTCATCGGATATGGCCGAGTCAGTGGGAAGCATTTCATAGTCCCAGGTGGAGGCTTCGGCATTGAATGACCGCACCCAAATGACACGCGCATTCTGCCGTGATGATGCGAAGTCGAGGTCGTGGGTGGTGTATACAAACATACAGTCAGGGCGCAAGAGCTCTATTCGGTTCCACACTGACTGTGTTATGGATGGGTGGAGGAGCATATCAGGGCTGTCAACGAATATGGCTGACCCTCGCGGAGCAAAAAGTGCTGCGCCTATAATATAAATAATGGCCTTCTCTCCGGCCGACAGGCGTACGGATGAATAGCTGTCCTCAGCAGAGCCACGACTAAAGAGCATACGCCCGCTCTGAATCAATATATGATTGTCAGGGAATATCTCCTGCCATAGGCTGATGAGGGTGTCTAACCGGGTAGGGCGTAGCACTGCGCTGGTGTCAGATGCATGAGCCAGTTTATAGGCCATAAGGTTAAGCATCTCATGGTGCATGAGCAGAGCCAGCAGCCGTTCGAACTGAGTGGAGCCCTCGGCGCGTATCATCCCATCGGTGACGGCTTGGTCATACTGGCAGTCAAGCGACCCGGGAGTAAGATCCGTGTAAGCGCGGTCAAATATGGCCGGCAATGCGGCTATAATAAATGCTCGGGCCTCCGGCTCGGAAGCCATGTTGGATGCGAAGCGTGTCTTGCCGGCGCCATTAGCCCCTACTATTACTATATGCCCACCTTCAGGGGATATGGTTAATGGCTGCTTCCCATCCGTGCGCGGAGGGAGCGCTATTACGGGCGATGCTATACGGGTGTGGCTCATTCGGTAAGTGTGCCCGCTCCTTCGCGGATTATTTCCGGTGATGAACTGTCGGTGAGATCTACTACTGTGGAGCCCATGAGGAGTCCCGGCCCCCCGTTTATCATTATGTCTATCTGGCTCAGGTGCCCGAATTCAATTTCTATGGCCTCAGGCTCTATTTCATAGGAGCCGCTGTCCTGCCCTAACGTTATGGATGTGGACAGCAGTGGATTGCCGAGTGCCGCTGCCAGTTCGCGCGCTATACTGCTGTCAGGGATGCGTATGCCTACACTGCGCCTGCCCTTGAACACCTTTGGGAGCGTGGTGGCGGCAGGGAGTATGAAAGTGAATGGCCCCGGGACATTGGCGCGTATGAGTTTGTAAGCCTTATTGTCAATGCGGGCATATTCGCTGGCTTGTGATATGTCAGAGCATACTATGGATAGGGTTTCCTTCTGCGGATTTATCCCTTTTAGGTGGCACAAGCGTTCAATGGCAGTGTTGCTGAGAGCACTGCACCCCATGGCATAAAATGTGTCGGTAGGATATATTATAATAGCGCCTTGGCGCAGGGCTTCGGCGGCCTCATCAATGAAACGCGTATTTATGGATGAAGGGTATATTCTAAGTGTTTTCATGCTCGGATGTATGGTGATATGTCACAAATATAGTGAAAATAAAAATAAAAAAAGAGATGTTTCACAACATCTCTTTCCCTTTAAACCTTTATCTTAATCTAATACTATGAAAAACACACATGCAAATATATGCAATTTTCTTGAATTACCGAACTAAACAAACTTATTTTTAACAATAATTTGCCAAATAAGTAGAAAAACTGGTTGATTTTGCCTACAAATCCGTGAACAATTCCAAGACACGGCTTTTTGACACGGCTCTTTCATTTAGAAATTAAATAACCGTATAATGCCCTTACCCGGGT
>JAMPBB010000072.1 GCA_023666885.1 Muribaculaceae bacterium
ATTGCTAAGCTAAAGTTCGCCATATAATAGTTGAGAGAATGTTGCGAAACTAAACTCAATTCTTTGAATGTCACAATCGTATTGGAGTCGCCCAAGCAGCCCTTGAGGATTAAAGCATCGAGAGTCCTCAGAAAGCTCCAAAAGCCGATAATTTTGTTGAGAGAATGCTTAGAGAGCATTCCCAACTATTTGAATAGCAAATGGCTATTCCTGCGGCCCAGGCTGCCATCGAAGATTAATCTACTGTGGTAAGATAATCAATCATAAGGCCGTAATTCCACAACCGGGAATTACGGCCTTTTTCTAATTCCATATTGCTATGAAAGAAGAATTGGATCTGCATACCGGCGACAAATGGATTGAATTGAGCAAAGAGGAAATCAAGATGGGTTTCCTTGCCCAATGTGTGGAAGCACTTGCTGAGAAATGTGGTTGCGATTACATAGAGATGTTCAACCGTATGGAAGCCGCTGATATGACAGAAGGCTATATTCTGAAACACTACGAGCCGCTCCACACATTAAGTTGGGAAAATCTTATAGAAGAACTTAAAGCACTTCTTGCCAAGCGAGAATCAAGATAATAGCGATATGTATGAAACTTTGACCGTATATCATGGCGGTACCGACGAGATAAAATCTCCGTTGGTCCATGTTGGCAGACCTAATCTTGATTTTGGCCCCGGCTTTTATGTAACCGACATATACCCGCAAGCCAAAGAGTGGGCTGAGTAAATGGCAGACCTTAGAGATGCTTCACCAATAGTATCTGTATATCATTTGCGTCAGCGAGACATTATTGACAGCTGCAATGCCAAGGTGTTTACCGCTTATGATAACGAGTGGCTTGAATTTGTCACTTCAAACCGTCTGGGCAAAGAAGCATGGAAAGGGTATGACTATATTGAAGGCGGTATCGCCAACGACAGGGTCATCAATACCGTCCGGTTATACATGACCGGGTACATCTCTGCCGATGAAGCCATCAGGCGATTGAAATATTATAAACCCACGAATCAGATTTGCATACTGAATCAGAAATTACTGGACGAGCATCTGGCATTTGTGGAATCCCTGAATATTAGAAACGATGAGTGAAAAAGATAAAGTACTTCACCGCATATTGACCGCCACACAGACAGGCACCATAGTATGCCGCATAGCCAAAGTATTGAACATACCATCCTATGAGGCGTTCAAACGCTTCATCAAGAGTAAGACATACGCCAACTTCCGCGTTGCCGGGTCTGCACTCTCAATGTGTGGCGACCCAGCCATCGTAGAAGAGTTTCTTAATGAAACCCGATAATCCGTCTGCAATTATCCGTATGCAAGATACATAAAATAAGACCCGTCACGGACGGGTCTTGTTCTTAATGTATAGTAATGGGATGTCGCTTACATACCGATGCTGAGGGTGGTGAAGTAGCGCTGGCCGGCATCGGTGAATGATGACGTAAAGTCAAGCGTGATGTATTGGTTGCCGGTACCATACCACGTTGCGGCCTGTCCGCGCACGCTCACCGGAGCGCCGAATTGCGCCGTAAGCATATTGTACACCGAGCGGTACCGAGCCATGTCGTAACCTATGGTGGAATAATAGAAGCGCGAGCCAATAAATCCGTTGGGACCATAATACATGGTGGCGTCAGGCCAATAGAAGTCAAATTGAGGCACATTGCGCAGATACACTTCATTTGTGCCATATCCGTCAATGGTGTATCCTCCGTAAAGCAGGCGGTCAATGGCCGTATTTACTGCCATACCCACAGTAATACCTAATATATCTGACCACAGATGACGCCGATATGCCGGACGCCAGTTCGGCGGCGGTACAGGCCGACTAAAAGGCAATACGGGAGCCATACCGGGACGATGCGGACGCGACAGAACCGGTGGACGCGACGCTCCGGGACGCAATGCAGGCGCAGGTGCCGGACGGCTACCACCCGGATGTGTCACTCCGTGGGTTCCGGGCCGGTTATTTCCGGGACGCATTCCATTTCCAACATTCGGGCGCGAGCCGTTGCCATGGCCGGGCTGAATAGCATTGCCGGGCTTATTATTATTGTTACCGGGACGCAGCCCTTCCATACCTCCGGGCTTATTGCCATTATTGCCGGGGCGAACAGAGCCGCCATTGCCGGGACGCATGCCGGGCGATGCCATATTATTAGAATTACGGTTTCCGCCGGAGTTATGGCGCTGGTTTCCGCGCGAGTGGTTGTTTTCCACCCGTCCTCCACCTTCACGGCCACCACGTCTACCTTGGGCGGACACATCTGTAACTGACCAGGAAATAGCCATAACGGCTATCACAGCACTGAGCATTATCTTCTTCATGGGCGCTAAATTTAAATTGTTAATATCTCTTGACAGTTAAAGCTTGCTTATTGCAACGCATAAATCTCACATTTATATTTATGACGCATCAGCAATATCAAAGTTTAATTACCGAATGCAAATTTAAGAAATAGTAACTACTCCATAACAATAAAAAACTTGCATCAAGCACATATTATAGCTAACTTTGCAACTTGATTTAGTAACGAAATTTCTAACAAGTCCTCATTTAATAACACCTCTTCATTTCTAAACCCATGAAGCAAATTGACCGCCTTTTAGCCGAGAAACTTCTAAAAATCAGTGCCATCAAATTGCAGCCCGACCTGCCGTTTACCTGGGCATCAGGATGGAACTCACCTATATATACTGACAATAGAAAGACATTGTCATACCCTGACATACGCAGTTTTATCAAGGTAGAGATGTGCCGCCTTATCCTTGAAAACTTTGAGATGCCCGATGCTATAGCCGGTGTAGCCACAGGTGCCATAGCCATGGGTGCGCTGGTAGCTGACACGCTCGGACTCCCATACGTATATGTACGCTCTACCCCTAAGGATCACGGCCTTGAAAATCTGATAGAAGGCAACCTCAAGCCCGGCCAGAAAGTGGTAGTAATAGAGGATCTCATATCCACCGGCGGAAGCAGCCTTAAGGCTGTTGAAGCCATCCGTACTGCCGGATGCGAAGTTATAGGCATGGCCGCAATATTCACTTACGGCTTCCCTATTGCCGTAAAACGATTTGAAGAAGCCGGCGTAAACATCATAACACTGAGCAACTACAATTCAATGCTTGAAGCTGCCCTTGCCACCAACTATATCCGCGAGGAGGATCTTGAGACACTCAAGGAATGGCGTCGTGCACCGGCAAGCTGGACTCCCGCTAAACGATAACAATATGTCAATATATAAAGGAAAACCGGCCGAGGTATTCCAGCCCATAGAACAGGTATACCGAAAGATAAGCGATATCGGTTCATATCAGTCAAAATTAGAGGCTCTACCCGCTGAAGCACGTGAAAAATTAGGCGATGTGCGTTTTACCGACGATGCCATAATAATCAATACGGCACCCGTAGGTGAGATACGTTTTGAAGTTACACACCGCCATGAGCCTGACCTCGTGAAGCTTGCAGCCGCACAGAGTCCGGTTCCCTTCGGTATAGCCATACATCTGGAAAGCACCTCACCGGAGGCCACCAAAATTTCATCCGAGATAGATGTGGACATTCCCATGATGCTACGTCCCATGGTGGGAGGCAAGCTTCAGGAAGCAGCCGACAAATTCAGCGAACTTATCACCGTATTTTTCGCTTGATGACATCAACCTATATCAAGAAAGCAATCCTTCCGATACTGGCAGCTGTAATGACCGTAATCACACCGGCTTGCCATACAGTAAATGATGACCGGATACCCCCCTATCCGGTCAACATTGCATTTACCACCATAGGCGTATGGGATGAATACGGAGTGGCAGGAGCTACAAGCTTCAAATATTTCATAAAATCCAGCGGAATACCCACACGTTCATTCTACTCAGCCGCATCCGAAACCGGGTTTGGAGGAGTGCTCCTGGTAGGTGATTTTCTTGGCGACCTCCACGCCTACGATATGGCTTGTCCGGTGGAAGTGAAGCGTGACGTAAGGATAGCGGTGGATACCGAACTGAATGTGGCGGTATGCCCGAAATGCGGCAGCACCTATGACATATACCGCTATGGCGGTCCGCTTTCAGGAGAAGCCCACGACAAAGGCTACGGTCTGAAAAGATACAATGTGCTCCGTCCGGGGCCTTATGGCGAGGCTGCACTCATACGCCAATAATTTTTGATTATGTATGCCTCAGATTTTTTTCGTAATTTTGCGGCTCAAACGTTTGAACAATGATTGACAAGATTAACCAGCTCAAGACGGAGATAGCATCTCTTACAGCCTCCACACCTGCTGAAGTAGAGGCTTTACGCATAAAGTACCTCAGTAAGAAAGGTGACGTTTCACTGCTTTTCAATGATTTCCGCAGTGTCCCGGTCGAGGAGAAGCGTGCCATAGGCCAGGCGCTTAACGAGCTTAAGAATTTTGCCACTGAACGCATAAATGCACTGCGCGAGGCATTGGAAAGCGCTGACAGCGTGGATCCGGCATTGGATCTCACACGCACACCCGCTCCCCTGCCACTCGGCTCGCGCCATCCGCTGTCAATAGTGCGCGGTGAAATCATTTCGATATTCTCACGCCTCGGATTCACCGTGGCCGAAGGTCCGGAGATAGAGGATGACTGGCATGTATTTTCATCGCTCAACTTTGCAGCCGATCATCCTGCACGTGACATGCAGGACACATTCTTCATACAGCGCAATCCTGATGTCCTGCTCCGCACCCATACATCATCAGTACAGTCCAGAGTAATGGAACACACGCAGCCGCCTATCCGCATCATTTGCCCCGGACGCGTGTACCGCAATGAGGCCATATCGGCCCGTGCCCACTGCTTTTTCCATCAGGTAGAGGCGCTCTATGTGGATGAACATGTATCATTTGCCGACCTCAAACAGACTCTGCTGTACTTTGCCCGCGAGATGTTCGGCCCACAGACAAGCATCAGACTGCGTCCGAGCTACTTCCCCTTCACCGAACCGTCAGCCGAGATGGATATTTCATGTAATCTGTGCGGCGGCAAGGGATGCTCATTCTGCAAACACACAGGATGGGTGGAGATACTGGGGTGCGGCATGGTGGATCCTAACGTGCTTGAAGCTTGCGGTATTGACTCTAAGAAATACAGCGGTTTTGCATTAGGAATGGGCGTAGAGCGCATAACCAACCTGAAATATCAGGTAAAGGATTTGCGCATGTTCTCAGAAAATGACCGCCGCTTCCTTGAAGAATTCCAAAGCGCACGCTAAATGACCGTAAAGGAGCGCTATAGCCGTGTATTGGAATGGTTCACGCTGAATGTCCCGGAGGCTCAGACCGAACTTCATTACACTAATCCATATCAACTGCTCGTGGCTGTAATACTGTCCGCACAGTGCACTGACAAGCGCATCAATATGATCACGCCGGCACTGTTCGAGGCATTTCCCACGGTATATGACATGGCTGCCGCTACGGCCGAGGATATATTCCCGTACATCAAATCAGTATCATACCCCAATAACAAAGCTCGCAATCTTGCCGGTATGGCCCGTACGCTCGTTGATAATTTCGGCGGCGAAGTGCCGTCAGATATAGACGCGTTGCTTACCGTTCCGGGAGTCGGGCGTAAAACGGCCAATGTGATACTGGCCGTAGTGTTCGACCGTGCTGCCATGGCCGTTGACACTCATGTATTTCGTGTGAGTGAGCGTATAGGCCTCACTACAGGCAGCCGCTCACCCCTACAGACTGAGCGTACACTTATGCGATATATACCCGAGGATCTTGTAGGCAAAGCGCATCACTGGCTCATACTCCATGGCCGATATATATGCAAGGCTCGCCGCCCTGACTGTATGAACTGCGGGCTGACACAAATGTGCCGATACTTTCAGACTGCCGGTAAAAAGATATGATTATGCCCCATGTATCACGCCGCCATATTGATACGGCACTCCAATTCAGCCGGTATGCCGCAGTGGGAGCCTTGAACACGCTCCTTACACTCGGCATAATATTTATGATGAAAGGTGTACTGCACTTCAATCCATGGATTTCCAATGCCGCCGGTTATGTAGCCGGATTCATCAACTCGTTCATATGGAACAAGAATTGGGTATTCCGCTCGCATAATGCCACTATGAATGAAGCTGTTAAGTTCTGTATCGGATTCCTGATATGCTACGCCCTGCAGTTTGTGGCCACATGGATTCTGACCGAACATACCGGCATAGGCTCCCTCGTATGGCAGCTGCCCGGTTTCTCCTTAAGCGGATATGCGCTTGCCACACTTATGGGTATGGCCGTATACACGTGTGCAAACTATATTTTCAACAGGCTGATAACGTTCCGACAGTGACCACTTCAACCGCCTTTGAACAAAGGGTATTAGACGCCATTCAGAGCCACCGGCTCATAGATATGGAGAGTGGCCGTCCGGTAATAGCCACACTGAGCGGCGGAGCCGACTCCGTGGCGCTTTTGGGCGCGCTTACTGCGCTTGGAGTGAACTGCGTGGCCGCACACTGCAACTTCCACCTCCGAGGTGAGGAAAGCAACAGGGATCAGGCACATGCCGAGGGGATAGC
>JAMPBB010000073.1 GCA_023666885.1 Muribaculaceae bacterium
GTTTGGCTATTGAAAATTCCACCTCAAACGTTGCACTTCGAATTGGAATCTTCACCGCACCAAAACTTTATCATAGAGACAATACGTGAGTAAGGCTACCAACGGGGGCGGTTGAGGAGGTGGGAGATGCCGGTGTAATCCGCCACGGGTAGAGAGGACGCCACATAGAGGCCTATAGCGCGTGTCATGAGTATGTCATCATGGTGGCCGCGCTTGGCGCCGAATGAGCCGTTGGGCCGCTGCTCGTATACGTCCATTTCATCGCATGCGGCGGTATCACGCTCCATATAAGCGCCTTCACGCACCAAAGCCATCATCGAGGCTATTACGATGGCCTTGGTGGAGCGGTTGGTATGAAATCCGAGCCTCGACTCGGTGAAGGGTGTCACGCTGTCACGCGATGTGCGCACATATAGGTTAGGATACGCCCCGTTGAGCTCCTCAAGGATATACCGGGCCGAGCCTTCTACGGAGGATTCAAGCGAATTGCTTTCAATGACCAACAGCGCACCGGCATACCACCGGGCAATGGCTGCGGCACGCCACCCGAGAATGTCAGGATAGCAGTGGCCGCGCCACTGAGCCACAATGGCGGGCATGCCCGAAGGGTCGTGGCGGTCAATCACAGCTATGACTGACCAGTCAGCCGCTGCTGAGCGTCCACCCACATCCACCGCCACCACGTAGCGGCTGCGCGGTGCTCCCGAAGCAGGATAAGCCCATACCTTCAGCTCGCCCTTGTCCGACGGCACAAAGTGAACGCTCTCCAGCGCCCTGCGCCCCACCGGAGCGAGGCCCTGGACCTCGCCCACGGCCACGGGGGCAGAACAGCACGACCGGAGCCGCTCCACATCGGTGCGGGCAAATACCCCGGCTCCGGTAGATGCGAAAGCCTCAACATCATCCGTAGGATACTCCGCCTGCATGGCCACGTCAGATGACATTTCGCGCCGCTTGCAGCGGTACCACCATATGCGGTCAAGCGTCAGTCCGCGCTCCCACAGGGAGAGCTCGTACTCATCCATATCGGCCACAAACGCGCGGGCATCGGGCGGTTCGAGGCGATATATGTCAATCTCGTACCACGGCACAAACACGGCGCGCTTGTCGCTCAGGCCGGCCTTGGCGCGGAGCCATTCAGAGTGGAAGAAATTGCCCACGCCGTTGGCCGTGCTTTCAAGAGCCACGAAACTCAGCGGCACCATGGCTATGCCTCCGCACACGGCACGGATGAAATCCTCGGGAGTCATGCTGTCAGTATCCTTCCAGAAAGCCACCTCGCTCAGGTGGGCCATGGCGCAGTCAAGGCCGCGCACCGACTCCTGCGAATAACTCGAGGCAAGTGTGATACGGCACTCGCGCCCGGCTATCTCGCGTATGTTCTGGCTGCCCTGATAGGCACGGAGCTTGGGCGCTTCATCCTCCGTCCAGTACTCTTCAGGATATGACGCGAGCATATCGGCATACATGCCCCGGATGGTGGCGGAGGTCTGCTGTACGTGGGCACATATGAGCGAGTTCCAGCGGCGGCGATGCAGGCACTGAATCCATGCGAAGTACATCTGTATGAGCGTACTGCCGCCCCACTGGCGAGCCTTGAGCATGATAAGGCGCAAGGGGCGCGAGGCCAGCCGATCGGCCTCTATGATATCAAGGATGCGGCGCTGCGGAGTGTTGAGCACCAAGGGCACGCGTCGGCCGGTGAGCTTATCGGTAATGGTGACGCACGTGGCAGTCCAGTACTCGAAATCGTAGCGCTGCCGCAGCCGGGCATACTGCACGGCATCAGTAATGCGGGCATAGGCGGGGTCAGCGATCATGGCCTCCGGGAGCCATACGGGCGCAGGCTCCCAGGGGACTTTAGTAAGGCGACGCCCGGGAAGCCGGCGACCCCGGACAGGGTCGTAGCTCACGGCCGACTCCGCGCGGCGGCGAGCATCGGCGGCAAGAATTTCATCAATGTTTATGTCCATAATATCTGACTGATGCGTTACGAAGTATGAAATCAGGTGATGCCTGTCCGGACAGCTCTATCACCAAGTGGCGGCGCAGAGGTGCACGCAGCAGAGCTAAAAGCGGAGCGTGTATGCCCCCTGTCAATGAGAAGACCGACACGGGATACATACTGCCGGGCGACAAGCCGTCAGGCACGAGCACGCGTACAGTGCCGTTGAAGCATGAGGCTGAGATGTCAACCGAGAGCCACATCGGGCGCATGGCCGCCGGTGTCAGAACCTTGACCGCCCACTTGACGGGGATTAGCGCGGTGGCCGAAGACGTGTCTTGCGCCGAGAGCGAGAGAAGCCCGGAATCAGTACCAAGGAGCAGACGGTCAGAGGCTGCATACAGCGAATGTGGCTGCCAAGGAGTGTAGCGGGAACACAAACCATGCCCGTCAATGAGGTACGAGCGGGCATTGCCCTGCGCATCAAGAGTCCAGAGGGTGCCGTCGGGCGGACTCCAAGCAAGCATCACAGCCCCGAAGGCATCGGTCACATGCGTGGTAACAGAGGTGCGGGTGAAGCGCAGAATAGAGCCGCCGCTAAGGGCGTAAACGGCTTGCGGAGCCACGGCCACCGCCTGCTGCGACAGGACGCCGCGAGGGTCAATAAGCGAACTTGACATATCGCCGGAACGGGAGCGCACCGTGACGGACATGGTGCCCGAACGGGTAAAGGCATAGAAATGTACGCGAGTCATGTCAAGCGAAGAGTGTCCGGCTGCGGGAGCGAGCGCCGTGACAGGCGCCATAGAGCAGTCAAGAGTGCCTATACAGCCAAGAGGCGACGCTGCCGGAGCGGCACGCAGGCGCGAGGGGGTGCGCTCGGCAAATATGCCCGAAGGCTCCGGCATGGACACATCCACGGGGCGAAGCGGCGTGGAGGCAAGAGCGGGATTGACATAAACGGCAAAATCCGTCCCGGCCGGGTCAGGTGAAAGCCCTATGGTGGCTGATGTAACGCCGGATCCGTAAGCATCGGCCGTCATGACAGTTATGGAAGTGACCCGCTTGTCAGGGTAGCTTATGAGCGGCGACAGAGAGGTAGGGCGCGGACCGGAACACGTAAAACGCTCCACACGGCGCCCACGGTGGGGTATTTCAGTGATTACGGCACCCGTCCATGTACCACTGCCCTGCGCAAACTCTGCGCCCCACAGCTCCGGAGTGAATCCGGCAGAGAATATGCGCTCCACATCGGCCCACAGCACCGTATTGCCGCTTACAGCCACATGATGTGCGGTGAATGTGGAAGCAGACCTTACGGCTGAGGGCTGCGGGGATGAGGCCAAAGTGGCCGAAGTGAGGGCCATTTCATGATATACATCGCCGGCAGCAGTGCGCTTGACGCTGACGGTCTGGCCGGCCTGAGCCACGGGGTCAAGACGCGCTATGACGCGGCCTGCGGCAGCCCCGTAAGCGGCAATGTCAGCAAGCGTGCGAGCCCGCGAGGCGTCAAGGGATGAGAGCGAAGCCGTGGCGCCCGGAAGGGCTGCGGCAAAGCGCCGCGTGCTGCCCGATGAGTATACGCGCCAAGGCGCACGCGCATCAGAATCGGCAGGATGCAGCAGCGGCATCTCAAGGATCTCCACCACAGCGGCTGCCGGATCAGGCGAGGCGGGGAGCCGCACATCAAGAGTGTAGACATCGGCCCGCAGGGACAACGAGGGAATGAAGCCGGACTCCACCACTGACGCCTCCACCTCCCCGGCGCACTGCCATCCGGAGGCCGACATGAGCACGGCAGGCGACTCGGCTATAACACCTCCTGAAGAGTCAAGCGTACGTGTTATGAACAGTGCGGGCTGCATCCAGAATCCTGACGCGGCTGCACGGGCATTAATACCGGCATAGGCCTCAAGAAGGCTGTGCGACAGTAGTATCACCGCAGAATCGGTAAGTGAAGATATGTCAGTGGATATGGCCAGACGCGCGGTAGCGTCAGAGAGCGAGCCTTGCATACGCGGCGTGATTACAGGCATAGGTATGACGGCGGTGGGCGAGATGTGGGCCCAGCTCACCTCATCATCATCAGGTATGAAGCGGTGAGGTCCGTCAGGGAGCATGGCTATCACCTCGGCCGGAGCATTGACAGCACAGAACGGCACAGCCGACAACGAGGCCACATGGAAGAACTCGGACATGCGCTCCACCACAATATCGGCCTCACATCCGGGCGTATCAGACGGGCGCCAATAGAAAACGCTCTCAGCACCGGAGGGATGCGTGAAGTGATGAAACGGGTGGAGCGAGTGGGTGCTGACGGCGGTAGGGAGCATAGTGAGCCTCAGAGCAGTTTCGGCGCCGGGCAGCGAGGCAGGGAGCAGGTCGGCACAATCGAGGGTGGGCGCAGTGGCACCGATGGTAACAGTGTGTGTTTTCATAGCATATATTTTTCGGGCAAAGATAATGCTGTGAGGCACGGCGGAGGTGTATAATCCGCACATTTGCAGCCCGGGCACGCGATGTGGGATTTTTAGGAACTTTTATTATATATTATTTTGGAGGGTGGCGGTAGATGTCTTATCTTTGCACAAGTAAGTACCCCCATAATCAAAACCTTAAAGACATTATTTAATACCTATAATTTACATGAACTCGATTTTGAAGAAAGCTGCAGCGGTGATGCTGACCATTGCCTGCTGCTTGGGGGCAGGAGCGCAGACTCCTCCCAACCGTTCGTTAGTGTTTGACCTTAACACCTATGGCTCAAAGTATTACCGCATACCCGGCATAGTCACTGCCAAGGACGGCTCATTAGTAGCCGTGGCCGACAAGCGCATAGAGCACAACGGCGACCTTCCTGCCAAGATTGACGTGGTGGTGAAGCGTTCCACTGACGGCGGCAAGACATGGGGCGAGCAGATAACCGTGGCCCGCCACGACTCCATAGGCGGTTTCGGCGACCCTGCAATAGTAGTGGACAAAAAGACCGGCGACATTCTGATAATATGCTCGCACGGCAACGGCCTGTGGCAGAAGAGCCCGGCCCATATAAGCGTGATCCGCTCAAAGGACAACGGTCTGACTTGGGGCGAGCCGCTTGACATCAATCCGCAGATATACAGCACCACAGGCGAGAAGGGCAAGCTAAACGTTACGAGCATGTTTGCATCATCGGGCGCAGCTACCCAGCTCAAGAACGGCCGCATAATGTTTGCGCTCGTAACGCGCCAGGACGGAGTGAAGGACTTTCCGGTGTATGCCGTGTACAGCGATGACGGCGGCAAGACATGGAAGGTGAGCGACAATCCCGCCACACTCAACGGCGACGAGTCAAAGATAGTGCAGCTCAAGGACGGCTCGCTCATAATGAGCATACGTAACCGCTACAAGGGCCCGCGTATATTCTCATACTCAAAGGACAACGGCAAGACGTGGAGCGACCCCGTGGAAATGAAGGACCTCCCCGACCCTGCCTGCAACGGCGACATACTGCGCTACAGCGTGGACGGCCGCAACCTCCTGCTCCAGACAATGCCCGGGCACCCCTCGAAGCGTGAAAACGTAAGCGTATGGGTTAGCTCGGACAACGGCAAGACATGGCCCCACAAGCATCAGATAGTAAACTGCCCCAGCGGTTACTCAGCCATGACCGTGCTACCCAACGGCAACATAGGCTTCCTCATTGAGGAAGAAGCTGACAACGGCGACGGCTACCGCCTGTGGTTTACCGAGCTCCCCATAGATGAAATCCTGAAATAAACGGAATACAATGCCAAGGCGCCCTTCGGGGCGCCTTTTTTGTTTGTGGCGACCGCCGTGTCAATGATGGATTGCAGCGCAATCATTTCTGTACAGAATCATTAATGAATCTTTCAGATTCGCTTTCCTGTATCCGGATTCCCGGGGTCTCACCTGTCGGCTCGGACCCGGGCTAAAAAAAGGAATGATTGTTTCACAATCCGCGTGGCAAGTTCCGAAGGAACGTATCACCGGGAGCCCCGCACAAATAGGCACGGTCGGGAGATATTAGTGCATTAGTTAAGCACATTGGATTGTGAAACAATCATTTTGTGTAGCCGTGGGCCGAAGCGCAAGCGTAGACCCACGGTAGCAGCGTAGGGCAAAGAGATTCTGAACAGGGGTCCCGGGGTCTCACCTGTCGGCTCGGCCCCGGGCTAAAAGGGAAATGATTGCTTCGCAATCCGCGTGGAGCGGCAAGTCCCGAGGGGACGAATCAACGGTAGCCCCGCACCAAGCATGCAATGCGATGGTGTGGGGTAAGGTACCGATGTGCAATGGGGCTTCGGAGAAGCACGGCTCTTTCATTTAGAAATTAAATAACCGTATAATGCCCTTACCCGGGT
>JAMPBB010000074.1 GCA_023666885.1 Muribaculaceae bacterium
AGGCCGCAAGGACGTACCCGGTACGGATCCCTGCGGCCTTCAGCCTTTTTAAACCGGCAGAGCCTACTCCCTCTTCCTCCTCCCTCAATCCCCCCTCTCCACTCAGCTCCGTACACTTCGCCCCGCCTCACGATACGGCGCCCCGCCTACCTACACGCCGTACCCGCTCTTTTTGATGCTCCGGCATCATCAGATTCCTCTTTCCTTGATGACACCACTGCTATTGGCAGTCCCGTTGTTTTATGGATGACCAAAACCTTTACTATCGTGTAGTGCGAAGATGGCGCATTGGAATAGGAGCATGTCAGTACAGATGAAAACGCTTAATGAATGTGACGGAGTGTTAAAAAATATGTTAAGGGGGGGGGTAGTTGATGGATTATTAATAATTTATAAATACTTTTGTCCCCTATATAGTAACTTTTTAATTAATTGATAACCTTATGAAGCTTTTGACCCTTTTCGGGGCGGTGCTGGTGGCATCGCTACCGTGGATGGCGGCAAATGCTGAAACGCAGAATGAGGGGGCTACACAGCTAACACTGGTACACAGTGATGCCAAGGAGTCGCACTTCTTGCTTTCAGACAAGCCTGAGATTACATTTGACGATGTTTATATGCACGTCAGCAGTTCCAATGCACAGGTTTCTGTGGAGCGTGCTGCACTTTCACATTTCCATTTCACCAAGGCTGCTCCCGCTGCTATTGAGGGAATTGCAGCCGATGACTTTACCTTCAGCTACGTCAACAATGTAGTCACCGTATCAGGTGAGGGCGTTACCGGTGTAAAGATTTTTGATATTAACGGACGTTGTGTCAAGGAAGCCGCTGCTGTGTCAGGTGTTGCCACGGTTGATCTTTCTACTCTCACACGCGGTGTTTACGTGGTAGTGATACCCGGTAAGGAAGCCGTCAAAGTCCGCGTAAATAACTAAACCAGTCATTATGAAGAAACTTTTACTCGGATTTTCATTATTATCTCTCCTGTGTGCATCCGTAGCTCCTGTAGCCGATGCCGCCATAATCAAATCGATGAGCCGCCCGCAGGGTGCCGCCGTAAAGGCTGTGCCTGCCATGCCATCTACCATATCCAACTGCTTCTATGCAATGTATGATCCTACGCTTGCCGATATACCTGATGGCGTGGCTGATTATTATATTTGCTTCTCATCAGGTGAAGGCGCTGTGTATGACAAATACAATGGCCCGCTGATGAAAGACCAGTGGATGCTGATACTCGATCTTTATGCTCCCGTGTCATCACCTGTAGAACTGCCTGAAGGTACGTATACGGCCAGTGATACATACGATGCGTTTACATTTGATGATCAATACACATACCTTCGTTACTTTGATGCCAACGGTAACTATGACATGAATAATGACATAGTTGTTACCGGCCCCATAACTGTAGCGAAGACTTCTGACGGATATACCATCACCGCCAAGGTCAATGGCAACACTGTAACATTCTCCGGCAAGATAGACTTTGATGACGCTACTGTGGCTGCTTCCGTCTATCCCCAGATCAAGCAGAACCTTGACCTGAACTTCACCGGGGCGCTGGCCAACTATGACGGCAATCTCTATCAGAGCAATACCGGCTGCATGTACATCAACCTTTATGAAAAAGGCTTCAATACCGAAACCGGTGGTATGACCGAGGAAGGCTTCAGTTTGGCCATCATGGTGTTCGGCAAGCTGTTCAGCAATTCAAGCAACGCCACCCTTGATCCCGGCAAATACTCCGTGGCTCGTAATTTCAACCGCTACACCTTCTTCCCCGGCATTGAAACTGACTACATGGGCATGACCGTAATTCTGGGTAGCTACGCCAAGGAGCTCAACCTCAGTGGCAAGTACAGCGATACCAATTATGGATACTCATACATATCGGACGGTACCGTGGAGATCGAGGATAAGGGCAACGGTGTGTTCCGCATCACCGTTGACTGTGTCACATCCTACGGACACACCGTAAAAGGCGTGTATGAGGGCACCGTACCCGTGCATGACCAGAGCGATGCCAACGACAAGCCTTCAAGCACACTCTCTACCCTTGAGGATGACGTACAGCTTGACTTAGAGCAGATAAAGATGGCTTATGTATGGAACAACGGCGTGGTAAACGGATGCCAGACATTCCTCGTAGACATTGGTTCACCTTCCGGACGCGACGGCCTGCGTGAAGGCGACATAATGCGCCTTGAGCTTGTGCTTCCCGGTGGCACGCAGTACATCCAGGACGGCACCTATACCGTGATGGAGGAGAAGTATGACAATTACTACGAGCCCTACAAGCTGGGTCGCGGCCGTTGGGTATCAACCTCTACCGGTGGCACTGACATGAGCGGTACACGCTACTTCCACTTTGAGGAAGGCCGCTATCTGATTATGGATCATCATGCTCCTGCCGCTTCGGGTACAGTGGGCGTAACCAAGCAGACTACCAACACGCTGTCTGACGGCGATGAGAAGGACTGCTACCGGTTCGATATAGCTGTTATGTGTGATGCCAACTTCCACATTGACGGCTCATGGACAGGTCCTGCAACCCTGATGTATGATCCCGAACAGCTCGCCGGCATAGAAAGCGTTGATGCCGATGCCAATGCCATCAGCGTGAAATGGCTTGACGCCGACAATGTGCTCCTCCTTGGCGTGACATCAGCCGAAGGTGCCGCTGTATATAACATGGCCGGTCAGCGCATGGAGTGTGCCGTATCAGGATGCACTGTAAATATTTCAAGCCTTGCAAAGGGCGTATACGTACTTAACATTAATGGTAAATCAATCAAAATAGTAAAGAAATGAAAAAGTCAATCATAGCATTAGCAGCAGCTGCCGTTACCGCATTCGGACTCTATGCAGCCACCGATGAAGAAGTAATGGTGATAAAACTCACAAATGGTGAAACCGTTACATACAATGTAAGCGATATCGAGAAGGTAAACTTCGAAGTACCCACTCCCTCATACGTATTCACCGTGACACCTCCCGCAGGAGCCGAGGCCGCACAGTACACCGCCATACCTACCATGCTCCGTGTCAATCCCACTGCTACCGGCGATGCCACTCAGTTTGGTTTCGGTACAGTTGAAGCCGCTACCGCCGAGGATTTCTTGACAGGCGATTATGGCGTTTACTTCACCCTTTCAGCCTCAAAGGTATATCAGGGTGAGATAGACCTTGCTGCCGACAAGGACAGCTACGTGCTCAAGGTGGTTAAATACACCGAAGGCGGTGCCGAATACATACTTGAAGATGTTACCGAAGGCACTCTCAGCACTCAGATCAACAGCAAGGATCAGAAGGTGACCATGTCACTCAACGCCACATTCAAGGATGGCACCGTTGTGACAGCCGAATACTCAGGCCGCCCCACCAACGTTGAATCACTCGAAGCCATGATACCCGGCGTGAAGTATTCCAACGAAATTTATTATTACGATTTTAAAGATAACGAAACTCAGGCTAATGTAACCGGTGTTACCTTAGAGGATAAAAAAGTGAGCGGGCAAGCGCTTAAGGTATTTACCTTTGCACTTGACAAGTATGTAGGCAACTGTGGCAATTCTGTGATATTAGGTGTCCCTGAATCGTTTATCACTAATGGCGGTACATATGAGTTAGCCAACGAGAAAGTTTGGCAGTTCCAGTTCGGTACCGGCTTTGCCCTCTTTGGCGAGAATATGTGGGCTAACACCGGCAATAACGGAACCCTTACCATTCAGAAGACCGATGACAATTATTCAATCCATATTGAAATCAAGAATTCATACACTTCATGGGGTACTACACACGACAATGAAGGCCGCGTAATCCTCAACTATGAAGGTCCGGTAGAATAAATAATCAGAAATTAATGAAGAAAGCTAATTTCATTATAGCTTTAGCTACGGTGACAGCATTCGGGGCGCAAGCCCAGAAGCTGTCGCCTAACGCTGAGGCGCTCCTTCTCAGCCAGAAGGGGCGTACTGCCAGTATGCTCAGGTCCTACGCTGACACTGCGAAGGTGGAGGTAGAGACAGTAAAAGTTTTTATTGACGTAAATGACCCCAAGGCATATGATACCGTTGAGAAGATGGGTGGCCGGGTTTACTTTACCTATGGTGCCACTGCTACCGCCGAGGTGCCTGTAAGCGCACTCCGTGCTGTAAGCGAACTTTCCACCGTAGATTATGTGGACATGGGCGCTCCCATACATCTGTGTATGGATCAGGTACGTCAGGCTTGCTATATCAACGAGGTTCACACCAATGCCTCCGGACTCCTCCCTCAGGGCTATACCGGCAAGGGTGTAGTGGTAGGCGTGATAGACAAGGGTCTGGATTATGACCACGTAGCTTTCCGCGATGCCGACGGCAATACCCGCATCAAGCGCATATGGGACCAGACACGCAACGGTAAGGCTCCCGCCCGTTTTGGCTACGGCTGTGAGTACACCACCATTGAAGAGATGCGTGCCGCCCGCACCGATGACGATACCGAGTACCACGGCACCCACACCACCAGTATAGCTGCCGGTGGTGACCGTGCCTCTGCCTTCTATGGCGTGGCTCCCGATGCCGATATAGTATTCGTGCGCTTTGACAATACTACCGCCAGCATACCTAATGCCATAGAGTATATCAAGGACTACGCTGCCAGTGAGGGCAAGCCCTGTGTGGTAAACATGAGCCTTGGTTCGCATCAGGGACCTCATGACGGCACATCGTCACTTGACCGCTATTTTTCACGTGCAGCCGGCCCCGGCGTTATCTTTGTAGGCTCTGCCGGCAACGAAGGTGAGTACAATCTGCATGCCGGCAAGACATTTACCGACACCGATACTCAGCTCAAGACCATCCTTAAGGTGCCTTCCACCTCCAGCAAGAACACTGCGCTTGACATATGGAGCCGCAAAGGCACACCCATAAAGGTAGAGATGGTGCTCGTTGACGTAAAAGGCCGTGTCATAGAGGCTCTTGAAGTGATGTCAAACTCCACTCAGAAGGCCAGCCGTGCTTTCTCTGATGACGGTGTGAGCGGATATTTTAACTTTGTCCCTGCCGGCAATGCTGAAGGTACCGCCCAGAATGTGTACATTGAGTGCTATATCAGCTCTGTAAGCGATGCTCGCCGTATAGGTGTGCGCGTTACAGGCGAAAGCGGCGATGAGGTAAATATGTGGAACCTTGCATCGTACGACCTTGTCAACGGTGGATTCCGTGGCTGGACTGCCGGTGATAACCGTATGACCGTAGGTGAGATAGGCGGTACGAGCCCCGATGTGATAAGCGTGGGATCGTTCAACACCCGCTTTACATTCCCCATATGGTCCGATCCTGACCCATCACATCAGTATGCTACCGACCAGTTCCCTCCCGAGATGATTCCTGTAGGAGAAATATCCAGTTTCTCCAGCCGTGGTCCCTCGGCCGATGGCCGTATGAAGCCCGATGTGCTGGCTCCCGGCGCACTGGTGATAGCCGGTATGAACGGCGGCATGTCCGTAATGTCAGGTGTTGACTGGCAGAATGTCATGAACGGACGTACCATTGATTCCAACAATAAGGCCCACTATTACTATCTGAACATAGGTACCTCCATGGCATCGCCCGTAGTGGCAGGCAACATGGCTCTGTGGCTTGAGGCAAATCCTGACCTTACACCGCAGCAGGCTCTTGATGCATTGAAGAACACCGCACGTCTCGATGCCAATACCGGCTCCGAGCCTAACAACTCGGCCGGCTACGGTAAGCTTGACGCTTATAGCGGTATCCGCTACGTGCTGGCACAGAAGGCCGGTATAGAGTCAGTGGCTACCGATGCGCAGAGCAGCATCAAGGTATGGATGGATGGCGGACGCGTATACGTGTCATCGCCCGAAGCTGCTCAGGCTGCTGTCTACACGGTATCAGGTGCTCAGGTAGGCACATACAGTGTGGCAGGCGGTATAGACAGCTTTGACGCTTCAGCGTGGACTCCCGGCATATACGTGGTACGCGTGGGTGCCGATGCTGTCAAGATAGCCATACGCTGATCTGATACAGGCTGTCAATAAAATTTTGATATAATAAACGCCCCGGCCGGTTTGAAGTGACCCCCAAAAGTTGGACAGGTTAAACATTAACCGGTTATTGAAAGA
>JAMPBB010000075.1 GCA_023666885.1 Muribaculaceae bacterium
CTATACATAATGCACCCCAAAAGTTTTGTGTCCAACTTTTGGGGTGCAGTTCACACACAGTCGGGGCTCGTTGTAGATGTTATGGGGATGATGATCAGCGGAGGATGGCGTCAATGGCCTCAAGCTCTTCGGTGGTGAATGTTGGGGAGCTGACGGCTTGCAGATTGTCATCAAGCTGGCTTACGGAGCTTACGCCGGCTATAACTGAGGTCACGTAATCCTTGGCCAGCAGCCATGAGAGCGACATCTGAGCCAAGGTCTGTCCGCGCTGCGAGGCTATGTCATTGAGTAGGCGGGCCTGCTCTATCCGCTCAGGTGTTATATCATGTTCATGCAGGAATCCTCCTGTGCGGTGTACGCGAGAATCGGCGGGGATGCCGTTAAGATAGCGCGTGGTGAGCAGTCCCTGAGCTAACGGCGAAAATGCTATGAACCCGAGGCCGCATGATTTCAGCATGGCTGTGTGCTCCTGCTCCGGTTTGCGGCAAATCATATTGTACCGGTCCTGATAAATGAGGCATTTCACATGCTGCTCGGCCATAAGGGCACAGGCTTTGGCGGCTACATCAGCAGGGTATTTTGACAGCCCTATGTACAAGGCTTTCCCCTGCTTCACCATGTCAATGAGGGCTTGGACGGTTTCCTCAAGCGGCGTGTCAGGGCAGTACCTGTGGCTGTAGAAAATGTCAAAGTACTCAAGCCCGGTACGCCGCAGGCTCTGCTCTATGCTTGTCATAAGATGCTTGCGTGAGCCGCCATCGCCGTAAGGGCCGTACCACATAAGGTGGCCGGCCTTTGAGGATGCAATAATCTCGTGGCGGTGATTTCTGAGGTCGCTGCTCATTATGCGGCCAAAATTCTCTTCGGCGCTTCCGGGTGGAGGACCGTAGTTGTTGGCCAGATCAAAGTGCGTAACCCCTTGCTCGAAGGCATGAAGCACTATCTCGCGCTGTATGGCAAGGGGAGTGGTATCGCCGAAATTGTGCCAGAGTCCGAGCGATATGGCGGGTAGCATAAGTCCGCTATGCCCACACTTACGGTATTCCATGTCAGCAAGTGTAGAATTCACGGAAAGCGCGTATAATATAGCCGTGGTCAGCGGCCGAAGCCGTTTCGCGTACTGAGTGCATGGCCCATATGGCGGTGCCCATATCCACTCCACGGAGGTCGATCTGCGAGGTCAGGATGTTGCCAAGCGTAGAGCCGCCGGCTACATCACTGTGGTTTACGAAATACTGATACGGAACATCGGCGTTCTCACATATGGAGCGGAACACGGAGGCACTGTCGGCATCGGTCATATACTTGCAGTTGGCGTTGATTTTAATTACGGGGCCGCCACCGAGCACAGGATGATTCGTAGGATCATGCTTCTCAGGATAGTTGGGGTGTATGGCGTGGGCATTATCGGCCGAAATCATGAACGACTGTGCTATGCCGCGCATGAAGTCCTGTTCAGAACCGCCAAGGCAGGCGTTGATGCGCCGGAGCAGATGCATAAGCAGCGGCGAGGCTGCGCCCTGCTTGGTGCCGCTGCCGGTTTCCTCATTATCGAATATGGCTAGCACACGGCTCATGGGGGAGTTTGCTGCCGATTCATCAATGTCAGCTGTGGTCGACTCTATCAGGGCTGTAGCTCCTGCATGAACCATACTGAGGTCGTCAAGGCGCCCGGAAGTTATGAATTCACCGTCAAGCCCTACACGGCAGGCCGGTGTGGTGTCGTATAGCGAGAGGTCAAAGTCAAGAATCTCCTCCATATCCACGTCAAGCTGGCGAGCTACAAGGCCCAGCAGCAGATTGTCTTTTTCCATGGCGTCATTTACCATGCCTATCACAGGGAGCATATCTTTTTGACGTGACAGCGGATTGCCTTCATTTACGGCTCTGTTGAAGTGTATGGCCAGATGCGGTATGGTGAGCAGCGGGTCAGTGAAGCGCACAAGGAATGGCTCGGGATGCAGGGGATTGTCAGAGCGCAGCATTACGCGCCCGGCTATGGATAGCGGACGGTCAAACCATGTATATAGGATAGGGCCGCCGTACACTTCGGTGTTTAGCTTTATGATGCCGCCATCGCAGAGCATCTCGGCTTTAGGCTTTATCCTGAATCCGGGGGAGTCACTGTGGGCCGATATTATCTTGTAGCCTGCTTTAGGGCCTCCGGAACCTATAACGAAGGCTATGAGGGCAGAGGAATTCTTTGTTATGAAATAGCGGCCCCCCTCTTCCAAATGCCACTCTTCCGTAGGGTTAAGCTCACGAAAGTCGGCGTACTCAAGGAGGTGCTTCAGGGTGTCAACTGCATAGAAATTGACGGGTGAGGAGTCAAGAAACTCCATCAGTTCCTCAGTGTAGGGATACTTTTCGGCGTAGTTTTGCATGGTGTTCAATATTCTTCGGTTGAGTTATGGCATAGTTGGTTGAGCGGGCGCATGAGGTTGCACAGTGTCTGGCTCCAGTAGTGGCGGAAGTCATAGTGCATGGCTCCGGCAGTTTCGGCTATGAGTTCTTCGGGAGCATCGCGTATCACCTCCACGAAGTTGTAGCATACTTGGAACAGATCCGCTACACCTTCAGATATGGATGCGGCTATGGGGGTGTCAGAGTACTTCATGTCCTGCTCGAATACTTCAAGATAGATATCGTCCTCGCCCATAACCATGGCCACGGAGGAACGTATCTGCTCGTAGTATTCCTCATTGAGCGACGGCTCTATATAGCCGTCCTCATTGCTGAACGAGCTGTCATTGGCCAGATCGGTGGCAGAGATATAAAGCCGTGGCAGAAGCTTTACGGCACGGTCTATGAACTCATGGCGCTCCATGGCGGATACGTTTTCGGCCAGAGAGCAGTATTCATTGCACAGCCCTATGAAGGCAAGTGTGTTAGTGCTTATTTTAGTGGGTTCCATCTTTGTAGAGTCCGTTAGATATGATATAATCATAAACGCCCTCAGGGAGAAAATGTCGTACATCGTGCCCTGATGCAATGGCATTGCGCAGGAATGTGCTGCTGATTTCGTTGACGGGTACGTCAGGCATAAACTTCACTCCTGCCGGAAGCCGTGAAGCATCTATCATGTATCCGGGGCGCGGGTATATGATTATATTGAAGTTTGAAATTATGAATTCGGGTTCACGCCATTTGGTGAACGATAGCCAGTTGTCAGCTCCTATTATCAAGTGAAATTCATATTCGGCATACCGGCTGCGAAGTTCCCGCAGGGTCATGGCTGTGTATGAAGGCCGTGGCAGTGACAGCTCTATATCACATGGATATATGCGCGGGTCGTACCGAGTGGCTATCTGGAGCATATCCCACCGGGAGGCTTCATCAGCCGGACGATAATCAGGCGAGGCCTTAAGGGGGTTGACAGGCGAGAGGAGCAGCCATGTCTCATCCAAATCCGTAAATTCAGCAAGGTACTGTGCCAACATCATATGCCCGGCATGTACGGGATTGAACGAACCGCCTAAAAGCCCTATCTTTTTCATAGCCGGAGCCCGGTTAGTGGGTGAAGTCAAGAATCTCCTTTTCTGTGGCCTCAATGGCTGTGTCAAGGTCATCATTGACTATCACGGTGTCATATTGCGGTGCGAATGAGAGCTCGAATTCAGCTTTGCTTACGCGCTCGTTTATGGCCTCCGGGGTGTCAGTGCCGCGTCCTTCCAGACGGCTGCGCAATGACTCTATGGATGGCGGCTGAATGAATATGCTACGGGCTTTGTCACCGTACATCTGTTTGACTCTCATGCCGCCTTTTACGTCAATGTCCAACACTACGTTCTCACCTGCGGCGCATCGGCGTTCAACTTCGCTCTTGAGCGTTCCGTAAAAACGTCCGGGGTACACCTCCTCGTACTCCACGAAGGCGTCATTTGCTATGGCATCGCGAAATTCATCATCGGAAAGGAAATAGTAGTTTACTCCATGCTGTTCGCCTGTACGCGGGGGGCGATTGGTAGCCGAAACGGAGAATTTCATGCTCACCTTGCCGCGCTGCATAAGTGCATTGATGATGGTGGACTTTCCGCAGCCCGACGGGGCGGAGATTATTATTATTTTTCCTTCGCTCATAGCTGTGGGGTGGTGTTGATATGATGTTATTACATTACGTTTAGAACCTGCTCCTTTATCTGCTCGAGTTCATCTTTCATCTTTACCACGAGGCGCTGCATCTCGGCATGATTGCTCTTTGAGCCGAGAGTGTTGATTTCACGTCCCATTTCCTGACTTATGAATCCGAGCTTTTTACCTTGTCCGGCATCACCGGCCATAGTTTCCTTGAAGTAGGATATATGCTGTGCCAGGCGCTGCTTCTCTTCGTTGATGTCCAGCTTTTCAATGTAGAAAATCATTTCCTGCTCAAGACGGTTGCGGTCATATTCCACCTGCGGCAGCTTGCCCAGATTGTCTATGATACGTGAGCGTATATGAGCCACGCGTTCCACCTCGTATTTCGGAACCTCGGCGAGGAGTGTGCTTATGGCATCAACACGCAGGGTAAAGAAGTCGGTAAGCCTTTCGCCTTCTGTGGCACGATGCTTGGTCAGGGCGGCGGCGGCTTCTTCTATGGCTTGCAGGGCGGCGTTGAAGTCACGCTCATTGGCTACCTGCCCGTTGTCGCTCTTCACTGAGTCAGGGAAGCGGAGCAGTAACGTGTACCAGTCAGCCGGTGCGGGCAGCCCAAGCTGCCGCTGCATCTCCTCGTACTGGCGTTTGTAGGCAGCCATCTGGGTGATGTTAAGCTGAGTGTTGGTTTCGCTCTGCATGTTTTCTATGTACATAGTCAGCTCCACCTTGCCTCTTACAAGGAGTTTGGCCACAAGTGCACGCATCTCCATTTCATTTTCACGCATTATGGAAGGAAGGCGCATGGCTAAATCCAGCTGCTTGGAATTCAGCGACTTAATTTCTACTATGATTTTCTTGTCAGGGAGCTCGACAATGGATTTGCCGAAGCCGGTCATTGATAGAAGCATGTGCGTTATATTTTCTACAAAATTAGCATTTAGAGTGGAGAAAATAAGTAACTTTGTGAAAATTTTTATGAAATGGCGGTAATTCTTAGTATCGAGACATCCACTGATGTGTGTTCTGCGGCTCTTACAGCTGAAGGCATGGTGCTGTGCCATAGGGAGGATTTCAGCGGACAGAATCATGCCGCGCTGTTGAGCGGATTTATCAAAGCATGTCTGGACCGCGCCCGTGAGCTTGAAATGCAGCTTGATGCCGTGGCTGTATCTATGGGCCCCGGCAGCTATACCGGATTGCGTATTGGACTTTCCGAGGCCAAGGGCCTTGCATTTGCTTTGGATATACCGCTTATAGGCGTAGATACATTGAAACTGCTTGCCGTGACGGCCATGTTTGAGCATGACGTAGAGCCTGATACTTTGTTCGCGCCCATGATAGATGCCCGCAGGATGGAGGTGTTTACCGGTGTGTTTGATATGGCTCTCGAACCTGTAGTACCGGAAGGCCCGGTTATCCTTGATGCTGACAGTTTCGCGGACATAATAGCCTCGGGAAGGCCTTTTGTCATGATGGGTAACGGCAGCGATAAGGCATGTGACGTGATACATGGCTCCAATGTAAGGCACTTGAAGGATATAGTACCGCTGGCGCAGAATATGATAGCGCTGGCTGAGCGTGACTATGCCTCGCGTACATTTATTGACCTTGCCTACAGTGTGCCGAATTATCTTAAGGAATTTCAAGCCACAGTGCCAAAACGCATGTTTTGAACATACACGAAAAAATATATACCCAGGCACATTTGTGAACTGCACCCCAAAAGTTGGACACAAAACTTTTGGGGTGCATTATGTATAG
>JAMPBB010000076.1 GCA_023666885.1 Muribaculaceae bacterium
ATTACCCGGGTAAGGGCATTATACGGTTATTTAATTTCTAAATGAAAGAGCCGTGCAGATTGATTTTTGCCATTCAGCATACGTATGTGCCATCGGGGCATTCATCCGAGCATGGCGGCTACACGTTTAAGCGCTTCGATAAACACATCGCATTCTCTTTCGGTATTGTACAGCGCCATAGATGCGCGCACCGTACCCTCCACACCGAGCCTCTGCATCAGCGGCTGGGCACAGTGGTGTCCCGTACGCACAGCTATACCGAGCTTGTCAAGCAAAAGGCCTATATCGTAATGATGCTCATGCCCTATCAGAAAGGATATTATGGCAGCTTTGCCGGGCGCAGTACCGAATATGCGCATACCGGGTATCTCCATCATCCTTTGGGTAGTATACTTCAATAGTGCCTCTTCATGAGCGGCTATCCGATTCAGGCCTACTTTGGATATGTAGCCAAGCGCCGTGTCAAGGGCGGCTATATCCACATAGTCAGGCGTCCCGGCCTCAAATTTGAATGGCAGTTCGGCATATGTAGTGTGTTCAAACGTAACGTGGCTTATCATCTCCCCGCCCCCCTGATAAGGCGGTATTTTTTCAAGGAGAGATTCACGCCCGTACAGCACACCCACACCTGTGGGGCCATACATCTTATGCGAGGAGAAGGTGTAGAAGTCAGCATCTATATCCTGAATATCTATAGGTATATGGGCCACGGCCTGTGCGCCGTCCACCAGCGCCACAGCTCCGTGCCGGTGAGCTTCGGCCACTATTTCTTTAACCGGATTTACCGTACCGAGCACATTTGACACATGTGTCACAGCCACCACCCGGGTACGCTCACTCAGCAGGCTGCGATATGCACCCATATCCAGCCGCCCGTCATCGAGCATAGGTATAACCTTTATCACTATGCCACGGCGCGAGCGCAGCAGCTGCCACGGCACTATATTGGCGTGATGCTCCATTACACTCAGCACCACCTCATCACCTTCGCCGAGCAGTTCGCCATAGCTTGAAGCCACAAGATTTATGGCTTCAGTAGTGCCGCGTGTAAATATTATCTCACGGTGTGAACGTGCATTTATGAATGTGGCCACATGGCGGCGTGTCAGCTCCATCATGTCCGTGGCTTCCTGCGACAGGGTATGCACTCCCCGGTGTACATTGGCCTTATGGTGATAGTACATGTTTTCCACCGCATCTACCACCTGACGGGGTGTTTGCGTGGATGCCGTGTTGTCAAAGTACACAAGCTCCTTGCCATGTATTTTCCGCTGTAGTATCGGAAAGTCACGGCGCAGCTCACATACGGGATATAGTTGCTGAGTCATAATCATTCAGTGCATTTACGGGTTGCGGCGCAGTCACCGCAGAAAGATTCCTGACCTACGAAACGCTTCTCCACAAGCAGACGCAGACGGTCGCGCAACGCAGGTATGCGCACCGTATCCACCACATCGGCCATAAATGCCTGCATGAGCATAATCCTGGCTTCAGCCTCAGGAATACCGCGCGAGCGCATGTAGAACATGGCATCGGCATCAAGCTGACCGGTAGTGGCGCCATGACTGCACCTCACGTCATCGCAATAGATCTCTAACTGCGGGCGGGTATACATACGCGCATCAGTGGAAGCCAGCAGATTTCTGTTGCTTTGATAGGCCTCAGTATATGCGGCCTTGGGGGTTACGAGTATGGCTCCGTCAAATGTACCTATAGCGCGGTCATCAAGCACATATTTGAATAGCTGATTACTGTGGCCGTGCTGAGCCAGATGATTTACGCGCGTGCGGTTCTCCACCTTCTCTTTGCCTGAAGCTATAGCCATTCCCGCAAGTGTGGCTGTGCAATGGGCTGCACCGAGATCCACCTGATAATGGTTACGGGTATTACCGGCTAGCAGTGAAATTCCGTTGACAAGCAGATTAGAGCCCTCATCCTGCCGTGCATACAATCGGCTGCTGCGTGAGGTGCCTTCACCTGACTCCTCTATATCATAATACTCAAACTGTGCATCCTTACCGAGCTTTATCTCCACCACTTCTGATGCCAAACAGTCGGCGCATCCGGGACGGGTATGGTCACAGGTAAGCAATGAGGCGCTCGCGCCATCATCCACCACTATCAGCACTCGCCTCACACCCAACATAGGCACCGGCGAGCTGAATATATTCACGAGCTGAAGCGGTTTATCCAATCGGGTTCCACGGGCTATGTGTATGAATACACCGTCCTGTGCAAGGAGTGTGTTCAATGCCACATCCGGCTCGGTAAGAGGAGCCATAGTACCGTACCATTCTGATACCACATCAGGATAGCGCTCGGCACCCTCACGAATAGAGCAGAACGTCACGCCCTCAGGAAGGCGGGCATCCAACTCGCGCGACGCTCTGAAGGAATCATTCACCACCACTCCGAGCAGCGTGCTCATGTTCGGCACACCACAATGAAATGCCGCTGCCACATCGGCAGGTATATTCACACGGTTCACGTTCACACCGTAATCAGGAGCAAACATGTCGTAGCCCTTCACATCACCACGCTCTGATGCTGCCACAAGCTCATCAAGAGCCCGGGGGCGCATACCGTTAATCACTGCTGCCGAATGGGCATCAAGCGCCTCACGATGCGTGGTGTAGAGATCTATATATTGGTCAAATGGGCTCATAATCATCCGTCTACTTCATTCTTTATCCAGTCATAACCGCGCTCCTCAAGTTCGAGAGCCAGCTCCGGGCCGCCTGTACGCACTATACGCCCTTTGTACAGCACATGCACATAGTCCGGGCGGATATAGTCAAGCAGTCGCTGATAGTGGGTTATTACTATAGTGGCGTTACGGTCCGTCTTCAGTTTGTTTACCCCGCCGGCCACTATACGAAGCGCATCAATGTCAAGTCCGCTGTCAGTTTCATCAAGTATGGCCACCTTAGGTTCGAGCACAGCCATCTGGAATATCTCGTTACGCTTTTTCTCACCTCCGGAAAAGCCTTCGTTCACCGAGCGTGAGGCCAGCTTATTGTCCAGCTCCACTATGGCACGCTTCTGCCTCATCAGTTTCAGGAAGTCAGTAGCGCTCATAGGTGGCTCTCCGAGATACTTGCGCTTGGCGTTGACAGCGGCACGCATAAAGTTGACCATGGACACACCGGGTATCTCCACCGGATACTGGAATGACAGGAACAGCCCCTCATGGCTGCGATCCTCCGGAAGCATACCTAAAAGCTCATGACCGTCAAGCGTGGCAGACCCCTCAGTGACAGAATAAGCCGGATTCCCGGCAAGCACGCCACTCAGAGTGCTCTTTCCTGACCCGTTGGGTCCCATTATGGCATGCACCTCTCCCGGACGCACCGTCAGATTGATACCCTTCAGAATTTCCTTGCCGTCAATCCCGGCATGAAGGTTTTTAACCTCAAGCAATATATCTTTCATTTCAGTTATATCTTTTTATTTCGCGTCATCATCAGCCTACCGAACCCTCCAGTGTGATCTGGAGCAGCTTCTGCGCCTCCACGGCAAATTCCATAGGCAACTTGTTCATCACTTCCTTTGCATAGCCGTTCACTATCAGCCCTACGGCTTCCTCGGTGGGGATACCGCGTTGATTACAGTAAAATATCTGATCCTCTGATATTTTTGACGTTGTGGCCTCATGCTCCACCACTGCCGTGTCATTCAGCACATCAATATACGGGAAGGTGTGCGCACCGCAGGTAGGACTGAGCAGAAGGCTGTCACACTGCGTGTAGTTACGGCAGCCGTCGGCATCGGGAGCCACCTTCACCAACCCTCGGTATGAATTCTGGCTATGACCGGCCGATATGCCTTTTGACACTATGGTGCTTCGGGTATTACGCCCCAGATGTATCATCTTGGTCCCGGTATCAGCCTGCTGATAATTATTGGTTACAGCCACTGAGTAGAACTCGCCTATCGAGCCTTCCCCGGCCAGTATGCAGCCGGGATATTTCCATGTTATGGCCGAGCCGGTCTCCACCTGGGTCCATGACAGCTTTGAATAATCGCCCCGACACAGCCCGCGCTTGGTCACAAAATTGTACACACCACCACGGCCCTGCGCATCGCCGGCATACCAGTTCTGTACCGTACTGTACTTCACTTCGGCCCTGTCCTCCACTATTATCTCCACTATGGCGGCATGGAGCTGATTTTCATCGCGCATAGGAGCCGTGCAGCCTTCCAGGTAGCTTACATATGATTCATCATCGGCCACTATCAGTGTACGCTCGAACTGGCCGGTTCCGGCTGCATTGATACGGAAGTAAGTACTCAATTCCATAGGGCACCGCACGCCCTTAGGTATATACACAAAGGAGCCGTCAGAGAACACGGCTGAGTTAAGTGCCGCATAGAAGTTATCAGTATACGGCACCACCTTGCCTATATAGCGGCGCACAAGGTCAGGATAATCCTTAACGGCCTCTGATATGGAGCAGAATATTACGCCGAGCTCTGCCAGCTTCTCCTTGTGGGTGGTCTTCACACTCACTGAGTCCATCACCGCATCTACGGCCATGCCGCTCAGAGCCTTCTGCTCTTCGAGAGGTATGCCGAGCTTGTTGAAGGTGGCTATAAGTTCCGGATCCACCTCATCAAGGCTACCGGGACGTTCCTTTACCTTAGGAGCGGCATAATAGCTTATTGCCTGAAAATCAATGGGCGGTATATCCAGATGCGCCCAAGTGGGAGGAGTAAGCTTCAGCCAATGTCTGAAAGCCTTAAGCCGGAACTCAAGCAGCCATTCCGGCTCGCCTTTCTTAGCCGATATGAATCGTACCACCTCCTCGTTCAGGCCGCGAGGTATGATGTCGGTATCTATGTCGGATGTAAAACCGTACTTATACTCCCCGCTTGTTACATCGTCAAGTATGCTGTCGGTATCATTACCTTTCATATATCACAATTTAGAGCTTATCGTATCATTTATGAATAACATCACCGCTATACCAAATGTTAGGCGCAGGCATCGCTTATAGCTCCGAAAAGCCATGGAGCGAATGCCAACCATGCATCAATTAATGACTTGCCCGATGCCGGGCTCCACATACCGGCTGCCGGAGCCACTATATGTATCAGGTTAAGCACCAGACTGAGCACCACATTCCACTTCACACAGCAGAACACGGCTCCTATAACACGGTCAAGTATGCCAAGGCGCACGGCATGAATGGCACTCCGCAGCAGTCGGGTAAGGAAGTACACACCTAACCACACTAACAGGAACAGCACTCCACGCCCCACCACGGCAGCCGTGTACAGCGAAAAGCCCAAGGCTCCGGGTTCAACACCCAGAACTGACGCGGCAGCATCAGTGGCCTGCGAGCCGAATATCCGGCACACGAGCAGACCTATCACCATACCGCACAGCGAGCCTACTTCTTTCACTATGCCCCTGTGGAATCCCATGAACAGTGAACCTGCAAGGACTATCAGTATCAGTATAACTATTGCGTTCATACGGCAAAATTAACAATTTTCTCTGACACCTCGCATAATGCCTCCAATCTTATGCTCAAAAAGCCACGGCTCTTTCATTTAAAATACCTTGATTACATCTCCCCAAAGATATATTTT
>JAMPBB010000077.1 GCA_023666885.1 Muribaculaceae bacterium
AATAAGGTAATATTATTTCTTATATTTATTTTTCGCAGTTATGTGATGCGCATCCTATACCCCGATGCCGAAGAGCCTCTACATCGTGGACATGGCCTGATGGGAATTTGCCATTTTTAACAAAAAGCACTTTGACCCCGAGCAACACAACAGCTAAGGCAAGCAAAAACAGTGTTAGAATGACAATTTTCATAAGCCATATACGGAATTGCAATGCAAATATAAGAAAGGTAAAAGAATTTTTTGCCATAACCGAATTTTATTTTGTAACTTAGTGTGCCCGAAGCTCTGAATTTTAACATTATTTTTCCATTCAGTACTCCGGCAGATAATTTTATGTGACTAACTAAACCCTTTTTCATAACCACATGGAAGTAAAAGACCTTAAACCGACAAGGGTATTTGAGATTTTCGATGAGATCACAAAAGTACCCCGCCCCTCAAAGAAAGAGGCAAAAATCCGTCAGTACCTTCTTGATTTTGCCGCCAAGCACGGGCTCGAAAGCAAAACTGATGCACTAGGAAACGTAGCCATATTCAAACCCGCCACTCCCGGCCATGAAAATGCCCCCGGTGTGATACTCCAAGGGCATATGGACATGGTGTGCGAATCCAACGACAAAAGTTTCGATTTCGAAAACAATCCCATCACCACTGTCATTGATGGCGAATGGCTGCGTGCCGACGGCACCACACTCGGCGCTGACAATGGTATAGGTGTGGCTGCATCACTTGCCGTACTTACCGAACCCGACCTCGTGCATGGGCCTATCGAGGCTCTGTTTACCGTAGATGAAGAAACCGGCATGACCGGTGCATTCGGCATAGGTGAGGGTATGATACAGGGCGACATGCTTCTGAATCTTGACTCAGAGGATGATGCCGAGATATTCGTAGGGTGTGCAGGAGGAGTTGACACCGTATGCACCTTCCATTACAGCCGCTCATTTGCCCCCACTGACTTCACCTATTTTAAAATAGACATCTCCAAGGGACAGGGTGGCCATTCAGGAGGCGACATACACCTTGGCCGTGCCAATGCCAATAAGCTTCTGGCCCGCTTCCTCTTTGACCTTACCAAGAAATACGAGGTGGCTTTAAGCGAAATAGACGGCGGCAACCTGCGCAATGCCATACCGCGTGCCGCTCATGCCGTAGTGGGTGTGCATCCCTCAAAGAAAGAGGCCGTACGTGTGGCACTCAACGAGTATATAGCCCGCATACAGAATGAGTACTCTGATCTGGAGCCCACTCTTGAAATAAAGCTTGAGAGCGTTGACAAGCCCGATTTCAGCATTGACTCACAGACATCCATCAATCTGATACGCGCCCTTTACAGCGCTCCTCACGGAGTGATATCCATGAGCCGCCAGCTTGAAGGACTTGTAGAAACTTCTACCAATCTCGCATCAGTAAAGATGAAGGCTGACAACACCATAATAGTGACCACAAGCCAGCGCAGTTCCGTTGACTCACGTAAATGGGACATAGCCAATCAGGTAGAGGCTCTGTTCCTTCTGGCCGGAGCTGAGGTACAGCATGGCGAAGGTTATCCGGGATGGCAACCCAACATGGAGTCGCCCATAATGGCAGTGGCTCGCGATGCATATCATGAACTTTATGGCATAACACCTGCTATAAAAGCCATTCATGCCGGACTGGAATGCGGACTCTTCCTTGAGAAATTCCCGCACCTTGACATGGTATCGTTCGGCCCCACACTTCAGGGTGTACACTCCCCGTCAGAACGCATGCACATACCGGCTGTAGAGCGCTTCTACGAACAGCTTAAGCTCATCCTCACCAAGATAGCCGATATGAAAAAATAACTCTATATCACTAAACTCAAGAGTCCCCGACATTGAGCCGGGGGCTCTTGCATTTCTAACCATGAAAAAGACTCAATTATTATGTGCCGGAGCACTGATTCTGGCCGGAGCCCATATATCGCTGGCGTCAACTCCGGAAACGCACGATGCCGAACCGGCTACGGATAACGCCACGGAGATAGCTGAAGAATCAGCCGAGGAGCCGCAGGTAATACACCGCCTCACCGAAACGGACTATCAAGAGGTAGCCGAAAAGCTTGGCGTAGAAGTGGCTGCCATAAAGGCCGTGGTAGACATTGAGGCAGGCCGTGCTCACGAAGGATTCTTTAAGCCCGGCAAACCGATTATAAACTTTGATGTGTCCATGTTCCGCAAGTTTGCCGGACGTAAGGGTATAGCCCTGTCACGATACATGCGTACACACAGCGAAGTATTCTCAAGCCCCAATGCCCGGCGCCACGGCTCTACCCAGGTGGCTCAGCATGTACGGCTTGCCAAAGCACGCACTATAGATGAGAATACCGCCATAGAAGGTACCTTCTGGGGCATGTTTCAGCTTGGCGGGTTCAACTGGAAGAGGTGTGGATGCGCGAACATAGAGGAATTTGTGGAGAAGATGAGCCGATCCGAGCGTGACCAGCTTGACCTTTTCGCTGAGTTTATAACCTCCACCGGCCTGCTGAAGCACCTTAAGGCTAAAAACTGGAGTGCATTTGCCCGAGGGTACAACGGGACGTCATATGCAAAACGAGGCTACCATACCCGTATGGCTTCAGCCTATGCCCGGCACAAGGCCAAAGAGTCAAAAGAGCCGAAGGAAGAAAAGGCTCCAGCCGAACCGCAATCATAGCATTATTCCATATATGCCCACAACTACTGAAAATAACTATCGGACTATTCTACAGCGTATCTCGGCTTTTGGTGGAGTACAGATATTCAATATACTGATTTCATTAGTGAAGAGTAAGTTCGTGGCTGTGTTCCTTGGGCCTGACGGAATGGGCATATCATCGCTTTATACATCCTCAATAGGTACATTGCAGCAAATGGCCGGATTGGGGCTGAATATGGCTATAGTAAAGGAGAGCGCTGAGCACAAGAATAATACCGACGCACTACCGGCAGTACTGGCTACCGCCATACGGCTCATCACTCTTACGTCACTATTGGGCGCGGTAATATGCTTTCTTCTGTCACCGCTTCTAAGCCTGTGGACTTTCGGTTCGGCTGACTATACTGTAGGATTTATGGCACTGTCATTGACCTGTGCATTAACCATAGCTTACACCGGTTATCTGTCACTGCTTCAAGGATTGGGTGCAGTCAAGCGCCTTACAAAGGCTTCCCTTATAGGTGGACTTACGGGATTGTGTATAGGTGTGCCACTATACTATTTCTTTGGGTTTGACGGCATAGTCCCGGCCATGACAGCACTTGCAGCGTCACAATTCATATTCTATTACGTATCCTTCCGACAAATGCGTCCTGTTAAATCGGCCAGATTCATATGGGTGAAGCACAAGCCTCTCGTATTCAAGCTACTCCGTACCGGTATAGTACTTATGGCAGGCGCATTGGCCGGAACACTGACTTCATATCTGATCAATACATTTATACGCAGCTATGGCACGATGGCCGATGTAGGACTGTTTCAGGCGGCCAATTCGCTGACAAATCAATACGTAGGTATAATAATATCAGCTTTGGCACTTGACTTCTTCCCTCGCCTATCGGCAGCAGTGAATGAGCCGGATGAATTCAACGCCATAGTAAATAGGCAGATAGAGATAATATGCCTTATCATGACCCCTCTGATAATATGTCTGATACTCACCGCACCATGGGTGATCAGACTCCTGTTGACTGCTGAATTCCTGTCCATCACTGAACTGATGCGATGGATGGGACTTGGCATGTTCATACAAACCTTGTCTTACCCCATTGGCTACATATATTTGGCAAAGATTGACTCCCGCATCTATTTTTGGCTGGAAGTGGTTATGGGCAATGTCCTATGGTTAGCGTGCAGTGTGGTTCTGTACTATCTGTTTGGCCTCATAGGATTAGGAATCAGTATAGTGGTCAGATGCCTGTTAGGCGATCCGGTATTTATGATAGTAGCATATAAGCGGTTCGGCTTCAGGTTAGACCATATAGCCATAAAGAATATGATTTTAGCCATAGTGCTGACAGCGGGAGCCTTTGCGGCATCGTTTCATCCATTAGCTGCCATTACAGTGCTGCCAATACTGCTCATAGGGTCAGTATTGTTCTCATTCATAACACTTAAGCGGAAAATCTGAGCACACGCATCACTTAACCCACTCCATGGGGTTGAGCTTTGTACGTTCCTTACGTATTTCAAAATGCAGTGTCTTATGGGCGCCGCCGTCAGGATCGTTGCCTATACTGCCTATGGCTTGTCCGGTTTTAACCGTATCGCCTTGTTTTACTTTTATTGAAGTCAGATTAGCATAGATGGTCAGATATGCACCGTGCCTTATCATAACCACATATCCAAATCCTTCCTGGTGGAACACAGCGCTAACTGTTCCGGAAAATACGCTTCGCGCCTCGGCATTATTTGAGCTGACGGCTATATCAATGCCACTGTTTTCAGTTGTAACATTTTTAAGCGTGGGATGACTGTTTGTCCCGAAGCCGCGTACTATCCTATACGCCCCGGCTACGGGAAACAGTAATCGACCCTTATTTGATTCAAAACTCCCCGTAAGTACTCTTTCTGAATCAGATATGTTAGTTTTGGCGCTTGGCTGCTTAGTTTTTACATTTGTGCCGGAAGATTTACTTGTGGGCTTACTGGCCGACTTTTCCCGGCGTGCTTGTTTCGCCCTATCCGCATCAATCACTTTCTGAAGATCGACATCAAGCTGCTTCATGCGCTTTCCTGCCGAAGCGAGCCGGTCCTGCAATGCGCCACCTTCCGCCGTTAGCCGTGATATTTCACTTTCGCTTGACGCTACTTTTGATTTGAGGTCATCACTGTACGCCTCAAGCTTTTTCAGGGATTCTGTCCGCTGTCCGTGCAATGATGCAAGTCGGGTGTTTGCCGCCGTAATGTCAGCTCGCTTTTTAGCCAATAGCGCCATACGCTGCTCACGCCATTTTTTCAATTCGCGCATATATCTAAATCTTTTCACCCCCTCATCTACTGATGGTGATGTAAGCAGATATATGACGGGATTTCTCAGTGCTCCCGACTTCTGAAGCTGCCTCATAGTTCCGAAATAAGCCTGACTGAGTTTATCGTATTCCATCTCAAGAGTGGTCAACGAATCTGTAGAAACGGCTATAACTGAATCAATAGCCGCAAGCTCGACCGCCGCCTGATTCATCATGGATGCGTTCCGCGCCAAAGTCTGCACATTGCGGTCATGCTCAGCCTTGCGCGAGCCTAATTCCTTAGCGTTCTTTTCAATCTGTTTTTTTGTATCTTTAATCACTCCCGATGTCTGGTTTCGCTCCTGCTTTATTTTTGACACATTGTTCTGTGTCATGGCCGGAATGACTATGACTAATGATAACAACAGCGTTGAAAAAAGTCTAAGCATGACCTCTTACAGCTTGAGCCCCCTTAGAATATCAGATGCATGTATACGCGAGTATCCATTGGGTACTGCCACTTCCTTTACATCAACCTCATGATCATATTTAGCCCGGGTAAAATCCCAGCTCAGCCCTCCGGAAAGCTTCTTGCCGGCAGCATCGGCTGAAA
>JAMPBB010000078.1 GCA_023666885.1 Muribaculaceae bacterium
GCAGTATGAAACTGCACGCTTGGCGTATGAAGCTGTAAGCCATGCCGGACCTAATGGCGTAACGGTTTCGGCACCCGTATCAGGATACGTTCAGTCATGCATGGTGACTGATGGGGCGTATGTAAGCGTAGGCCAGCCTCTTATGACCATATCAAAGAACAACCGCCTGTACCTCAAGGCGGAAGTGCCGGAAGCTGACTATGCGGCTCTCGGCAAAATCACGTCAGCCAAATTCAAAACCTCATACAGCCCCACGGTATATGACATATCGGACATGAACGGACGGATGCTTGCTTACGGACGCGCATCGGACGCAGCATCATCATACATACCGGTGACATTCGAGTTCAATAATTCCAAGGACATAATACCAGGCTCATACGCCGAGATATATCTGCTCACCGAACTACAGGATAACGTAATAAGCGTACCGGTGAGCGCTCTGACCGAAGAGCAGGGCGTACTATACGTGTACCTCAAACTTGATGCAGACTGCTACCGTAAACAAGAAGTTACGAAAGGTATGACTGACGGCGAACGCGTGGAGATACTCGCAGGTCTGCATCCGGGCGATGTAGTGGTAACCGAAGGAGCCATACACATAAAACTTGCCTCGGTCGGCAAGAGCATACCCGGGCATACACACAATCATTGATTCACCTCTGAAATAGACCGTTATGCTTAATAAGATAATACATTTTTCTCTTCATAACCGCCTGCCCATACTCGTTGCCGCCGTACTGCTCATAATAGCAGGAGTTTATACCACCCGGCATACGGAAGTGGATGTGTTCCCTGACCTGAATGCACCTACGGTAGTGGTCATGACTGAAGCCGGAGGCATGGCTCCAGAAGAAGTGGAGCAACTCGTTACATTCCCTATAGAGACAGCCATGAACGGAGCCACGGGAGTGCGGAGAGTACGGTCATCATCCACCACCGGGTTCTCAGTAGTATGGGTAGAATTCGACTGGGGCACCGACATATATTTGGACAGGCAGATAGTTTCCGAGAAACTGGCTACTGTGGCCGATGCCCTACCTCAAAACATAGGCACACCTACCATAGGACCGCAATCATCCATACTTGGCGAACTTCTTATAGTAAGCCTGACCTCCGACAGCACCTCTATGCTCGACCTCCGTACGCTGGCCGACTGGGTGATACGTCCCCGCTTGCTCTCTACCGGAGGCGTAGCTCAGGTATCCGTAATAGGCGGTGACCTTAAGGAATACCAGATACAGCTTCATCCAGACAAAATGAGGCATTATGGCGTGAACCTTGCTGACGTAATGAACGGTACACGTGGCATATGCCAGAACACCAACGGTGGTGTAATATATGAGTACGGCAATGAATATATACTGCGCGGCGTTACATCATCCGATGTGATAAGCCGGCTTTCGGGCGCGGCAATCAAGATGACCGAAGGCCGTCCGATACTTCTTTCTGACATAGCAGATATAACCATAGGCGCCCAAAGCCCGAAATTAGGAGTGGCCTCCGAACGCATTAAGCCGGCTGTACTGCTCACTGTAACCAAGCAGCCCAATACCGGTACCATCGAACTCACCGAAAAATTAGAGGCTGCCTTGGCCGATGCGGCAAAAAACATACCCCATGACGTGCATGTGTCAACCGATATTTTCCGTCAGGCACACTTTATTGACAGTTCGGTAAACAATGTAAAGGTTTCGCTGATAGAAGGCGGTATCTTTGTAGTGATAGTACTGTCACTGTTTCTGGCCAATGTACGCACCACGGTAATTTCACTTGTCACTATCCCCATAGCTCTGCTCGTGTCGCTGCTCGTACTTCACTATATGGGTCATAGCATAAATACCATGAGCCTTGGCGGCCTGGCTATAGCCATAGGGTCACTCGTGGACGACGCCATAGTGGATGTGGAGAACGTATGGAAGAAACTGCGTGAAAACAGGAGTCTGCCTCCCGAAAACCGGCGCCCCACTATCAAGGTGGTCTACGATGCGTCGCGCGAAGTACGAATGCCCATACTCAACTCCACATTGATAATAGTGGTGAGCTTCATACCGCTTTTCTTTCTTACCGGAATGGAGGGGCGTATGCTCATACCGCTCGGCATAGCATTTATAGTGGCCCTGTTTGCATCAACTATAGTGGCACTCACCCTCACGCCTGTATTATGCAGCTATCTGCTTAACGGACGCGCGCTTGACAAGTCGCTTTCAAAGGAATCACCTATTGTGCGGTTTCTGAAACGCATATACCGCCGGTGCCTTTTATGGGCTCTCGGACATAAAAAGGTAGTCATGACGCTGACCTTAGCCCTGTTTGTAGGAGCTATAGGAATATTCTTCACACTCGGGCATAGTTTTTTACCGCCGTTCAATGAAGGCTCATTTACTATCAACGTCAGCACTCTTCCAGGCGTATCGCTTGAAGAGTCTGATAAAATAGGGCGCAGAGCCGAAGAAATACTGCTCACAGTACCGGAAATAAAGACCGTGGCGCGCAAGACCGGGCGCGCCGAGCTGGATGAACATGCACTCGGCGTAAACACCTCGGAAATAGAAGCTCCCTTTGAACTTAAAGACCGCACTCATGCCGAGCTGCTTAACGACATAAGAGAGAAGCTTTCAATCATTCCGGGCACAAACATTGAAATCGGCCAGCCGATAAGCCACCGCATCGATGCCATGCTCAGCGGCACTCAAGCTAACATTGCAATAAAACTATTCGGTACGGACCTCAACAAAATGTTTGCCATAGGCAATGAAATAAAGGAGTGCATAGAGGATGTTGACGGTATCGCCGACCTGAATGTAGAGCAACAGATAGAACGCCCTGAGATAAAGATATCGCCCCGCACCGAAATGCTGGCCCGATACGGCATATCGCTTCCTGACTTCAATGAGTTTATCTCCGTAATGATGGCCGGTGAAACGGTGTCGCAAGTGTTTGAAGGCAACAGGAATTTCAATCTTGTAGTCCGTGCCGATGAAAACAGCCGAAACACTATAGAGAAAATATCACGCATGTTCATTGACACGCCTGACGGCAGGAAAATACCCCTGAGTGATGTTGCCGAGGTGAAGTCAACAGACGGCCCTAACACCATAAACCGCGAGAATGTGAGCCGCAAGATAGTGGTATCGGCCAATACATCCGGCCGCGACCTCGGTAGCGTAGTCAGCGATATCCGCTCACGTATAGAGAGCAAGATAACCCTGCCGGAAGGATTCCATATAGAATATGGCGGCCAATTCGAAAGCGAACAGGCTGCAAGCCGTACCCTTATGCTGGCTTCGGCAGTAAGCATCATAGTGATATTCCTGCTGCTCTACATGCAGTTCAAGAATGCATTGGAAAGCGCCGTAATACTGCTCAATCTGCCATTTGCACTGATTGGCGGAGTCATAGTGCTCCGGCTCACCTCCGGCGAAATAAGCATTCCGGCCATTATCGGATTCATTTCTCTGCTCGGGATAGCCACCCGCAATGGTATGCTGCTGATTACACGCTATGATATCCTGCACCGCACGGAGCGCCTGAACATACATGACAGCGTGATCAAAGGATCACTTGACCGCATGAACCCCATACTTATGACAGCCCTGACATCTGCCCTTGCGCTGATCCCGCTCGCTTTCCGTGGCGATCTTCCCGGAAATGAAATACAAAGCCCTATGGCTGTAGTAATTCTCGGCGGCCTTCTGTCATCAACTCTTCTAAACGCGTTTATAATTCCCATAGTATATGAATGGTTACATCGTAAAGAATAGACTTTCAATCCTATCCATAGCTCTACTGGCCTCCGTTGGCTCAATGCACGCTTCCGATTTTGAATCAGAGCTGGCAGAAATAGAAGCCAACAACCTATCCCTTAAAGCACTGCGCGGTGAGAATATTGCCACTGTGACCGAATTGAATTCCGGCAACAACATATGGGGCAGCCCGTCCGTAGAGTTTAGCCCGTTTTTCCATAAAGGCAGTTCAGGTGTAGCCTCATATGAGCTGATAGTGTCGCAGGAATTTGACTTTCCCACGCTTTATTCCGAGCGCAAGAAAAATGCCCGTATGCAAGCTTCCGTACTGAATGGTCAATACGAAACAGCGCGTAAGGACATCCGGTTTTCAGCGCAAAAGCTCTTGCTGGAACTGATACGTCTAAACAAAGAGAATGCGCTTATAGGCAAGCGTACAAAAAACGGAGAGATACTATTGAACCTGTATCAAAAACGGATGGACAGCGGTGAGGCAACCTCACTTGAAATAAACCGGCTGAAGATGGACATGATGAACCTCAATGCTGAAGCCGTAAAAACAAACCTCGCTATGGACAACGCCGTGGCGGCTCTGCAGACACTTAACGGCGGAAAGCCATTGAATCATGGCAATATACAGTATCCCGGATTCAGAGAGCTGCCGTCGCTTGACCGGCTTAAAGATGATCTATCGCATGCCGACTCGCGGGTTATGACTGCCGATGCAGAAATAAAGTCAGCACGCCAAAACTACAGGTTAAACCGAAGAAGTTGGCTCCCTACGCTCAACGTTGGCTACAGGCGCAACTATGAAGTGGGCGAGGCGCTGAATGAATTCCTCATAGGGGCTTCATTCCCCATATTCGGCAACAGTGCCAAAATCAAGGCGGCACGCCAGCGAATGGAAGCAGCCGAGCAGAGCCGTGAAGCCGTGATGATAGAATCCGAATCGGGAATAACATCGGCATATAACAATCTGAAAAGTACCCGTTCCATGCTGGCCGTGTATGATATGGGTCTTATGGAACAGACTCTCGAGCTTATGCTCAAGGCCGTCAACTCCGGCCGTATGTCACTGCCCGATTACTGCTACGAGGCCGACAAAATATATGCCCAAATGCAGGAATACATACGCCTTGAAGGTGAAGCATACATACTTCAAGCCGAACTATTTAAATACGAATAAAAAACATGGCAAGCAAAGATTACATAGAACGTAACAAAGCGTGGCTCCGGGATAAGGCTGCTGAACCGGGTATAAACCACATAGACAAAGGCATTCTGTACAAGGTGATCAAAAAAGGGAATGCTTCTTCACCTCACCCCAATAGAGGAAGCGTAGTGACGGTACACTATACAGGAAAAACCATCAATGGAAAGACATTTGACAGCAGTCGCGGAGGCGTAGCTCCGGCATTTCGCCTTAGGGAGCTGATTCCCGGATGGATTATTGCACTGCAAAAAATGCATGTAGGTGACAAGTGGGAGGTATATATCCCGGCTGAACAGGCCTACGGAAAATCAAACCAACCCGGCATACCGGGCGGTTCCTCACTGATTTTTGAGATAGAGCTCACACGGCTCTTTCATTTAAAATCGACAAGCGATATTGACCCTGCAACAGATTGA
>JAMPBB010000079.1 GCA_023666885.1 Muribaculaceae bacterium
CATCTGCTGTATGGCTCGCAGATTGGCACCGCCCTCCAAGAGATGGGTGGCAAAGGAATGGCGGAGTGTATGCGGTGAAATCACTTTATTGATGCCGGCAGCCTCAGCCAAGCGCTTTATGATGTAGAATATCATAACACGCGTAAGCTGTGCGCCCCGGCGGTTCAGGAACAGGGTGTCGCGGTCAGCCGGTTTTATCTTCATCCGTTCACGTTCGGGCAGGTAAGCCTTGATTTCGGCAATGGCGGCATCCGACATTGGCACAAGCCGCTCCTTGTTGCCCTTTCCGAGCACTATCAGATATTTCTCATCAAGGAATGTGCGGCTTAGGCGGAGCTCTATGAGCTCCGATACGCGCAGTCCGCACCCGTATAGGGTTTCCATGATGGCGCGGTTACGCTGAGCTTCATCGGAGTGGGGGTCTATAGCCGCTATCATGCGGTCTATTTCCTGTACGGTAAGTACGTCAGGCAGTTTGCGTGCAGTCTGAGGCGCTTCAAGTAGTTGGGCAGGATTTTCCGCTATGAGGCGCTCTACGGTCAGATACCGGAAGAATGTCTTAATGCCCGATATAATGCGCGACTGTGTGCGCGCCGATACGCCAAGGTCGTGCAGCCCGGCGGCGAATGCAGCAAGTGATTCAGGCGTGACGCTGCGAAGCTCTACTCGCCCGGTGTCATCCTCTAAGAAATGCAGAAGTTTGGCCACATCAAGGTTATAGGCTACGCGAGTGTTGTCCGACAGTCCACGTTCCAGTTGCAGATAGGAGTCGAATCCCCGAAGTATTCTCGTTTGCGGGCCGGTCATATCCTTATCTCGTAATGCTGGCGCGGGAGGTGTGACAGCCCTACCGCTATGGCAGTACTCCCGTCAGCGAATGTCATGCCATGCACCGAGTCCTCCATCAGTAGGGTTATGGATTGACGGGTATCCGGCACGCCGGTCATTATCACTGTGCCGTGAGCCTTGATGCATCTACGAAGAAAGGACATTGCCTCGGGGCTGATATCTCCACAGGTCACCACGATATCCGGCGCCGACGGCATGGTAAAATCATTGACTGTAACGGTGGCATCGGTACGTGTAAGCTTCAGTACATCCTCTATAACGGCAGCTGTCCCGTCAGGGGCGGCTACCGCCATGTGGCGGCAGTCAAAGCGGCAAGCTATGCGGAATATAAGCCGTAACACCCGCTCTTGTATGGATGTCCCCCGGGCTATACGTGCTATGTCCGGATATCGGTAGTAAGCGTACCGGCATCCTATCACATCGCGTATGAACCCGAAGGCAAACGGTGAATGTACACCGAAGCCTTGTGAGCGGGCCAACCTACGCGGTGCGGACAGTATCAGACCGAAATCATTTTTTATTCGGAGTGGCCACATCGGCTGCGGGTTCCTTGCGGCGGCGTATTGCCCATATGGCTATGGCTCCTCCGCACAATATGTATATGAGTATTACTGACACGGTGGCTATGGCTGATGTATTGCGGAGCGAATCAGGGTCAAACCACATTTCCACACTATGGCTACCGGCCGGAAGATTTATGGCCCGGAGAATGTAGTTTACGCGGGCTATATCCACCGGCTTACCGTCAATGGTGGCTTTCCAGCCCCACGGGAAATATACTTCCGAGAACACGGCCACGCCTCCTCGGGCTGTCTGCGCATGGTATGTCAGATGGTCCGGGGCATATGATGTGAGGCGTATGGTATCGCCGGCGGTGTGAGTAGCCGATGTGCCAAGGATGTCCTTGAATTCGGCAGATGCCACGGCTGTGTTTGCAGGATTGATGCGTGACAGGGCTTCCATCTCGGCATCAGCACCGGTTACATACTGTACGTTGTCAATCATCCATGCATTGCCCATAGCCTCCGGATTGACAAGCGGCTGTCCGTTCATATCCACTATGTAGCGGGCATTGAGCATATTGAGCACATTCCAGTCAGCATCGGTCTGTGTGCCGTCAAGGAAGTGTGTCAGATGCCTGTCTATTATGTCCTGGTACCGTGCGAGCTTTGCCGCATGGTATCCGCCTATGGTCTTATGGCGGTACGAGGGAGCCGCGCTCCAGAACTCCGGAATGTTCATCACGCGGTAGCTTGATGCGGTGTCGGTAAGAATGGCACGATCCGCATCGGTAAACGGAAACGGCTCTCCCTGAGCCAAGCGGCGAGGCAGGAAGCTTTCTGTGTCAAGATAGCGTTTGTTTACGGTAAACAGGTCAGCCAGTACTATCACTCCGGCAAGTGCAACGGCTACTGCGGCCGACAGCTTTCGGCGGAAGTATAGCAGCAGCACACCGAATCCGGCGGCCACTATTATGAAGCTGCGCATGGCATCGCTGCGCACCATAGCCGAGCGAAGCGACTCTACAGCAGCATATATGCGCGGATTGTCCAAGCTGAAGAAGCGTATGGTCTCAGCATCGGCACCCTGTGCGGCTATGCTCTGTGATATCATGGCGGCTATCTGGCGGTCACGCTCCACCACGGTGTCGCCGTACAGTCCCGGAGCCAAAATCCCTATGAGGCACAGTCCGAGTGTTATACCGAAGCTCCATAGGAACGGACTGTGGTAGCGCTCCCAAGCATCGGATGCCTTAGTGGAGAATATTTGCTGGAGAGCCATGGCTGCGAGTAGTGGGATGGTGAATTCGGCTATTACCAGTATGCTTTCCACCGTGCGGAACTTGCTGTACATGGGCATGTAATCGATCATCAGATCCGTCAGAGCCATGAAGTGGCGTCCGAGTGCCAGCAGTATGGACAGCACTGTCAGTATTACAAGAGCCCATTTAAGCGGACCCTTGACTATGGCACACCCCAAGAAGAATAGTGCCAATACGAGTGCACCCACATATACCGGGCCGTTTGTGCCTTCTGGATCGCCGAAATACTGGCTCATGTAGCTGAGATACGAAGCTTCTTCAGCCGATAATGCTCCGCTGCTGACCATATCTTTGGCTGCATCAAGCTCTGACAGGCTCGTTATTTTGTTCTCGCCCTTTTCCGGCTTGTTGGACGCACCGCCTTTGATGTCCGGTATGAGCAGTGAAAAGCTTTCGCTCGGGGTGTAGCTGTATTGGGTTATGTAGTCGCGATCCAAGCCCGATGAAGCCTCGGCGGCATCCGACGAGTCAGCACGTGTAAGCTCGGAATGGCCGCCTCGCATAGTCTGCTTGGAGTACTCATATGTGTTGTATAGACTCGGTAGGTTAGCGCCTACGGCCAGCACAGCGGCTCCGGCCAATGAGGCCGTACCTATGAGCCAAGTGCGCACCGTACGTGTGCGTATGGCTTTTATAAGGAATGCTATTGCCACGCCTGCTATTACAAACAGGAAGTAATATGACATTTGCACATGGTTGGCCGCTATCTGAAGCATGGCAAACAGCGCCGCCAATGCAGCACCTCTAAGGTATCGGCCTCGGTAGCATAACATCACGCCTGCTATTGTGGGCGGCACATAGGCTAAGGTTATGAATTTCCACAAGTGCCCCGCACCAATTATTATTATGAAGTATGATGAAAGGCCGTAAGACACTGCCCCTATAAGAGCCACGTACCAGCGCATGCGCATAGCCATAAGCAGTATGAAGAATCCTACCATCATCATAAACAACAGATTGGCCGGGGATGGGAGCCCAAGCCCCATTACCGTGTTAAGCCAGCTGAATAGCGAGTTGGACGGGTAAGTGGGTGATATCTGGAACGTAGGCATGCCCGAGAAGAGTGAGCCGGTCCAGCGCGGACTTATCCCCGTGGCCTCGGCATATGCCTTGGCCTCCTGACCTATGGCCGTACCCTGCTGCATGTCATGCTGGCGTAGTACATTGCCCTGCATGGCGTCAGGATAGAAATATATCATGGCTATGAGCGCCATGGCCGCTATTGAGCAGACGGCGCCCCAGAATTGTTTGCTCTTGAACAGCTCTCTGAATTTGTTCATAGGTGTGTATGTAATGTGTTTACGTTCAATATTCAGCCTCGTTGGCCAGATTCCAAAGGTTCAGATATGCGGCGCGGGTTATGTCAAGCATCTTGTTCCAGTTCAGCAGCGGCGCTTCATCCGATGGCATATGATAGTCCGGGTGCCAGTCGGTGTGATACCATATCACGGGAATGTCCCGTTTGGCAAATGACCCGTTGTCACCTCCGCCTATCGGGCGGTCCCATGCACGGTAGTCAGGCTTGAGGTTAAACCCGTACGTGTCAATGTCATTACGCAGCCACTTCTCAAAGTCAGGGTGAGCCTCGGTGTAGAAATACACCACATGCTCGGGATTGGCCTCATTGGTGTTGCGCCCTATCATGTCAAAATTAAGATATCCTTTTATGCTGTCGCGCATGGGCACCGTAAGCATGAAGTGTTCGGAACCCAACAGGCCTTTTTCCTCGCCGTCCCACAGCGCGAATATTATGGTGCGTTCGGGCTGTACTCCGGCTTCTTTGAATGCGCGAGCTATCTGGAGTACGGCCTGCACGCCCGAAGCATTGTCATCGGCTCCATTATATATGCGGTCGCCTTCCAAGAGTTCATCCACTCCTAAATGATCGTAGTGAGCACCTATCACCACATACTCATCGGGATTCTTGCCCTGTATGCGCGCCATGACATTGCGCATGGGTATGCGTTGGTGCACTTGTCCGCGCAGTTCGGCTATAGAGTCAGGGTGTACCTGAAGGCGCCCCTTCTTCTGGCGCTCCTTGCGGTATGCATCAAATGGCTGCATATAGTCCTTGCCGTCCCAAGGCTCGAGCCCCAGCTGACGGAAGTACGATTCTATATATTTGGCTGCTACGCGACTGCCGCGCTGTCCGGCTTCGCGACCCTCAAGCTCATCGCTGGCCAAAAAAACTAAATGGGCTTCGGCCGCATTGCGGCTTATGGTTGACATGCCACGCTCACGGGCCTCCCGTACAGCTTTCTGCTGCCGGCTCTCCTTAGCTGCATATACCGGCGAGCCTGCGGTTATGAGCAGGACAAGCGCCAGAATGAAAGTCTTCATGATATTTCGTTGTTTTTGTTTTCAATGAGCAAAAATACAACAACGCCCGCTTTTCTGCAACCCTTTTGCTAAATCCCGCTCCTCCTGACCTATCTTCAGCGGCCATTTGGGATATTGGGGTCAATGTAAAAACAATGTTGTTAAAAGAAGAGCAAATATAAGTAACTTT
>JAMPBB010000007.1 GCA_023666885.1 Muribaculaceae bacterium
CGTTGACAGGAAACGTATTCTATGGGTCAGCTTTGATGATGAGCGTCTGGTGAGAATGAAATCAGATGAACTCAATCATATAATAGAAGCATACCGGGAGATGTACCCGGACATTGAAATGTCAGATGTGTATATGTTCTTCGATGAGATACAGCTTATAGAAGGATGGGAATATTTTGTTATGCGTCTTTATAAACATTACTCCAAAAACATATACATAAGCGGTAGCAACGCGACAATGCTCAGCTCTGAACTCAAGTCGGCTTTGCGGGGTTGGCCGGAGGAAGAAGAAACATTGCCGCTTTCATTCCATGAATATTGCGAATTCAAGGGTGTTGATGCCGATGGATGGCTGGAAAGTGACATTGCTAAAATACGAAATGCGTTTTTCGCTTACAATAATGAAGGAGGCTTTCCGGAAGTTGTGTTGACGGATAATCCTCTGCAAAAAGCCAAAATCCTGCAAGGCTATTTTGACACGATGCTTCTGAAAGATTTAGTAGAACATTATAATTTATCAAACATAGAGGTGCTCCGTTATTATCTGAAGAGGATTATGGCAAACCTCACAAAGCCGACATCAATACGGGCAATACACGGGGATATAAAGTCACGTGGGCTGAAAGTAAGCAAAGACAACCTCTATGATTGGGCCGGCTATGCGTGTGACATATTCATGTTTCTGCGCATACCCAATTACAGCAAGTCGCTCCAGAAAGTGGAAAGCTCCCAACCAAAATATTACTGCATCGACAATGGTCTGAGAGATGCTGTGCTTTTGCCACAGGCCAATGATGATGGCAAGAAACTTGAAAATACGGTATTCTTACAGCTTTACCGCCAGCGCACACCAGTTGATAAGATATACTATTATCAAGGCAAGGGCGAATGTGATTTTATAGTTCAACGTGGAACTGAGATAGCACAACTTATACAGGTCACATGGGATATGACTGATGAGGAAACTCGTAAAAGAGAAATCAATGGCATCATAGAAGCGTCCAACGCCACAGAGTGTGATAATCTTCTGATAATTACTGCCGATCAGCAAGAAGAAATAACCACAGATGCAGGTAAAACAATCCACGTAATATCTGCATGGCAATGGCTTCTAAAAAATAACAAACAGGCAAACGCCGCTTCGGGTAGCATTGATGGTCATGCTTTTCTAATATCATGATTTTCGTTAATCATTATTTCTGTCTGAGAACAACCATGCGAGGCGGTCAGGGGTGAAGCTCCATTCGCATGTCTGCCTGTGACCCCAACTGTTTTCCGTATCAAACCGCGCCTTACCGCCTGCTCTGTTCAGATCCTTAAAGAACAATCTGATGCGCCCTATATTTCGCTTGCGGTCATTACCTCCGGCCACTGAACAGACCCTGACATTGGCATAGCGGTCGGGGCTCCCCTTAGGTGTATCGCAGGCCACAGGCATAGCCGCAGTAAAATATCCGGGATAGGCCGCGAGCATGTTCCATGTACCTATTCCGCCCATTGAGCCGCCCATGATATATGTTTTAAGCTTGCCGCCGTCAGAGTACATGTCAAGCAGCGATTTCAATGCAGGCAACGCACTACCCATCCACTGCTGGCCATAAGGTGCTTGCGGTACCAGAAAGATGAAATTAAAGCCTGCGTCCTGAAGATATGTATAAATGTCGGCAATGGCCGGAGTGTTCATCTGAGTCTTGTTGTCGCTCCCCTGTCCGCTGCCTCCATGCAAGTACAGTACCACTATGTTCTTTGAATTATCTGGGGAAGTATGTACAGCCTTCCGGTAATTAAGCTTCATGCCGGGGAGCTCCGCTTTCTCGTAGCTGAACAGAGAGTCGGGGATGCTGTCCGCACCCCGGGAGATCCCCACAGCAAACAGTACCGTAAGGATTGTGAATAGAAGTCTGAGCCTGCGCATAACATAATTTTTATGCAAAGATATTTAACTTACGGGTATGAAACAATGAATCAATACTCCTAAATACGAATAAAATGGCTAAATTTGCAGAAAGAATATATAATAACCATATAATATTGATACTCATGAAAAAAATTCTGACCGCACTGGCAGTATCATTGTCTGCCGTAGCCGTGCCTGCTATTGCCTCAGGTGCCGAAAGCTCACCGGTATCAGACAGTGAAGCCGCAGCCATAAAGACTTATTTCAGCGACTTGCTCAATGAACGTAACGCCACTGTGCCTACCGGTAAAATAAAAGTTACGGATAAGAACTATGACGCCGTGCGCGCACAGCTGTGGGACCTATGGAGCCAAGCCAACAAGGAATTTGATGAGCCTCAGCTTGTGAAGCCTATGGATATGAAGGCCGAAGGATATGACCGACGTAATCCTGTGCCCAACGGGATGTGGCCTATAGTGGGCGGCGACATGCAGTACCTTTTCGGCCACAAGGGCGACATGCCTGAGCAGGGATGGCCGCTGTACCTGTATCTGCACGGGTCAGGCGGCAATGACCATGAGTTCAAGGCCGGGGCAAGCTGGTGTGCCTACTTTGACGACGTGCCCTCGCTGTATTTCATACCTCGCAGCCCTGAGGGGGGCACCGGTTGCCGTTGGTACCAGCCCTCACGTCAAAAAGCCTGGGAGCGCCTGCTGCGCCAGACTTTCATTTCCGGTATAGCCGACCCTAACAAGGTGTTCGTGATGGGTATATCGGAGGGCGGCTACGGCAGTCAGCGTCTGGCATCGTTCTATGCCGACTATCTGGCCGGAGCGGGTCCTATAGCCGGAGGCGAGCCGTTCTATAACTGCGACCCCCGCAATACTGCCAACATAGCCTACTGCCAGCAGACCGGCGAGCTTGACACCATGTACGGGCGATCGCGCGTAGTGGCCAAGGCACAGAAGACTTGGGACAGCCTTCAGGTGGCTCATCCGGGCTACTATACGCACAAGATTGACCTCCAGCCGGGACGCTACCACGGATGTGACTACACCCACACCACTCCGTGGCTCAAGAGCTTCACGCGCAATCCATGGCCCAAATACGTGTACTGGGAGAATCAGGCCATAGGCAATGTAAACGGCGAGGGTGCTCGCGCACGCACCGGCTTCTATAACCTGCACGTGATAGAGGGTCAGAACGGCGCTTCGGACGGTCCTGACTATGACTCTTATGAAATGAAGATTACCGGCAATGACATTGACCTGAAAGTTAACTCGGTAAATGTGCAGCCCGATGATGAAGTATCGGAGGACGGATGGGCCATGAAGCTCGATGCCAAGCGCACTGCCACCCCGGCCACCAAAGGCAAGGTGCGCATATATCTGAATGACAATCTCGTGGATATGTCGAAGCCCGTCAACGTGTATGTCAATGGCAAGAAACGTTTCTCCGGCAAGGTAAAGATGGACGGCCGCTACATGGTGGAATCGCTCGGTGAGTTCTTTGACCCGTACCGCATATTCCCGGCTGCCGTAGAGGTGAGCGTGGAATAAGAGATTGTTTCGTAACCTCTAATAAAAAAACATAAGTATGAGACTATCAGTTGCACTCACTGCCTTTGCTGCAGTATTATTTGTTACGAGTACATCGGCATTTTCACAGGACGCAGGAACAAAAACTTATCGATTTACCACCGGATTGGGAGAAATATGTAAAAAATCAACAGGTGGATACTATGACGGTAAATTGATTGAAGAATTCCCCGACGGCACCATTATTGAGGCTACGGCATTCGGCAACGGGTACTATACCGGAGTGTCCCCGAAAACAGGCAAGAAGGGCTTTTTGCGCAATTCTAATGAAGCCAAAGCTGAGTTCATCAATCCATATAACATCATAGACCGTATATTCCATACCTGGGTATATGAGTACGATGAATATGGCTATAAGGACCCTATGGCCCAGCCCAAGAGCCACAATCTATTGATTATAAGACGTAACCCCAATGGTGAGGATGATGATGCTATCATATCCGTGGCTTATATCAATGATCCTGATACAAAAAATGAAAAGACAGTTTACAAGGATTACTATGGAAAATTTCTGCCTTACTGTGTCACGGCTACTCATGTGAAAAACAATGGGGAGAAAGCTCCGATAGATGAATTTCGCATATATCTTACATATAATCCAAAGTACAGCGGAATGAAAGTGGTTGGAGCTGAAATATACGGCGCTATCATCAATGGTGAAATGTGGGATATAATGAAACGCGTAAATGTCTCTTGCAACGCCCAATAAATCGCTGAAATGAAACGTCCACTTGTATATTTACCATATGAGACGGGACATTATAGCTACGGCTGAATATCAGGCTCCATGCGGAAGGCTTGTACTCGGATCATATGCCGACAAGCTGTGCATGTGCGACTGGCTTATTGAGAGGCATCACGCTCGTGTTAGCAACAGGCTGCGTGAGTATATAGACGCAGACTTCATAGAAGGCACCTCCGATGTTATTGCACGAGCCGGCGTGCAGCTTGATGAGTATTTCAGCGGCCGTAGGAAGGCATTCGACATTCCGCTTATGTTTGTAGGCACGGAATTCCAGAAAAGCGTGTGGAATGCGCTGCTTGACATACCGTACGGCACCACGGCTCCATATGGAGCCGTGGCACGGATGATAGGCCGTCCTAAAGCCGTAAGGGCTGTGGCCAATGCCAATGGAACCAATGCGCTGTCCATATTCGCGCCCTGTCATCGTGTGGTAGGCAGTGACAATTCCCTCACCGGATATGGGGGCGGCATTGAGGCCAAAAAATTTCTGTTGGAGCTTGAAGGGTGCATTTAGGATACGGCACAACGCTGAACATACTTCTGCCGGTCAATGTTCTAAACTCAAAAGAACCACATTGCCGTATGTCAGCCTCAAATAGCCCTATCCCGAATAACACCTCATCAACCGATGCTCCTTTTGACCGTAGAGGTTACCTGACGTTCATTGTATTCATAGCCATTCTCGGGTCGTTCAGTTCGCTGGTCAACGACATGTATCTGCCTACCGTCCCGGCCATGATGAAGGAGTTTCATACCTCTATGTCAATGACACAGTTAGGCATATCGGCTACCATGCTCGGGCTCGGCATAGGGTCAGTGCTGTGGGGCTCACTGAGCGACCGCTATGGCCGCAAGAAGATACTCCTGATATCATTGGGCGTTTTCACCGTGGGCACCTTGGCCGCCATATTTTCTCCCACAATAGAGGTGTTCGATTCATGTAGGCTCCTTCAGGGCATAGGTGCCGGAGGCTCCATGGTGCTGAGCTACTCCATACCTACCGACCGCTATTCAGGAAGGAATCTTACGGTGATAATGGCACTCGTAGGCGCCCTTAACGGTTTTGTTCCCGCCGCAGCTCCGTTGGTGGGCGGTTTTATGGCTGATGACTTCGGGTGGCGCGGAATATTTATGGTGCTCCTGGGGATAGGTGTGATAATGTGGATATGGACCACACAGCGCCCTGAGAGCCTTCCACCGTCACGGCGCTTGCAGAACAGCAGCATCATGATATATATCAAAGCATATGCCGTGCTGATGCGCAACGGCCGGTTCATGACCTATGTCCTTACCAAGTCAATAGGAGTGGGGCTGCTGTTTTCCTACGTATCATCAGCACCATTCATCCTACAAACCCATTATGGCATGACAGCCTCGCACTTCGGGCTGCTTTTCGGAGCCAATTCGGTGGCCATGATAGTAGGCTCTATACTTGTTTCAAAATTAAAGAATACCAAGCGCAGTATGCTTATAGGTGGCACCGTTATGTGTGCCGGAGCTGTGGCCGAGGCTGTAGTGCTGTATCTTGACGGCGGTATCATCGGCTATGAAATAGCTATAGTACCCATGCTGTTCGGCTCCGGCATGGTATTCTCCACGGCCAATGCCCTGTCAATGGAGGAAGGGCGTAGCGATGCCGGATCGGCATCGGCCATACTGAATGTAGTGAAATACATATTTGCCGCCATAGTTACTCCGCTGGTAGGGCTCGGCGATATCATGCGCAGCACCGGTATCGTATTCTTGTGCATAGCCCTTGGTGCCGCCACATTCCTGATAATAGCCAGCCGCCTCAAACCCGCTTAATGACGGTGGTACCGCTGTTCAAAACTGCTTTTTGAATTAAGGAGTAAGTGAAGTAACTTTGCAGAAAAATTTATTTAATGGGTTTAGTTATTGCATCAGGTTCTCTCAAGGAAAAGATTACAGGTTTTGTTTGGCAACAGTTGCTTCTGGTTATCTCTCTGTTCATAATGACCTTCGGTGTGGCGCTATGCGTACGCTCCTCTTTGGGCAGCAGTGTTATATCCACCATACCATTTGTGCTTACATTAGCCGGCGATGACGGACTGATTCCGGCTCTTACCATAGGTGAATGGACTTATGTTATGAACTTTATGCTCGTGGGACTGCAAATGCTCATACTGCGCCGCAGGTTCGAGTGGGTCCAGCTGTTTCAATTAGTGATAGGATTCCTGTTCGGGTGGCTTCTGGACCTGAACATGGCCATAACTGAGGTAATGGTGCCTGAAGGTATTGCATGGCAGATAATGGCTCAGATAGTGGGGTGCACCGTGCTGGGTATAGGCATAGCGTTTGAGATACGGTGCGGCTCGGTGACCATGCCGGGCGAAGGCCTTCCGGCGGCTATAAGTAAAATAACGCGCATCCCGTTTGCCAAGGCCAAGATAGCGGTGGATATCACGCTTGTGGTCATAGCCGTGACTCTGGGATACGCCTATTTCGGAGTGTGGGTATGGACAGTAGTGGGGCCGGGGACATTGTTTGCCATGATTTATGTAGGCGCCGCTGTAAAAGCCATATCGCCTCATATATCATGGTTTGAGAGGGTGCTTTGCTACCGGCCCGGATTCCGCCGATACGTATACGGACTGGCACGTACCTTACGGAATCTGTCAGCATCGGACCGATACTGATTATTTCAGATAGTCAGGCTCGAGGCTGTAGCGTTCGGGATTGTATTTCTCGGGTTCAACCCTTTTGCCGTCCGACTTGCGCACTGACTCTACTTTCACCACGCCGAACTGAGCTTTAAGCATGGCCATTTTGTTCTTTACATATGCATCATAGTCCGTCATGGCCTTCTTGCGGTCAATTTTTGAATAGGTGTCAGCCTTGTACATGGGCGGTATGGCTTCGTTTACGCTTTCAAGCCCTATTGCTTCAAAGGCAAGCACCCCCTTGCTGTCAGCAAGCATGATAAGCCCGGGGAGTCCTTGTAGCTTCCAAGGGCCATCGGCCACGGGTATCTCAGGTGCGAACCACACCGTCCAGTCACGTCCGTGATATGTGCCTTTGGCCATTATACACTCGTAACCGAGCACTGTGCGTGTAGAGTCATCCACTATGGTCCAGTCAATGGTTTCTATAGGCTCGGTGTACACGCTATAGTCCTCACCATACTTATCGTACACGGTGAAGTTGCCGTCCTTGAAGTCCTTGAGCACGTAGAGATTCACGTTTTTAGAGGGAACGTTGCCACGGCGCTTGTCTACAGTAATGCTTCCATCCGGATTCTGCACCACCCATGCGGCCATCTGCATCTGGCGAAGATTTTTCTGACCTTCCGGGGTAGACGTCAGCGAGTCTACAATCTGGCTCATAGTATTATAATACTTTGAACCTTCCGGGCCGCTGAGCAGAGTCATTTCCTTTGATTCCACATCGCCGTCAAGACGTGTGGTAGAAAATCTGTACCCTACTTTCAGCGATGCCTGCTGCCCGAGGACCGGCGCTGCGGACAGCAGAATGGCTATTGCCACTAATAATGAATGTTTCATTTGTATATAGTTACAGTTAATAATATTTCACGTCCGCGCAGCCGCCGCTGCGACTCATATGAACTCACGCTGTTATACACTTTATAGCTATATGCCCGGCGGTCAAAGATATTTGTCACCGAGGCTGCAAGCTCTACGCGCCTGTTCATCCTGTAGCTTAGCTTAGAGTCCATAAGCATCAGATTCTTATGCGTGTCAGCAGTAATGTCGTTGCTATAATAATCGGCGGATATATGCCACTCCCATTTGTCATGTGGTATTATGTCGATCAGTCCGGTATGAGTGACGCTTCCAAGCCATGACTCATCAATACCGTTCATGGATATACGGCTGGCTGAATAGCGCAGATAGTATTCAAGTGAGAGCCAACGGGCTGCTCTTCCGTTGGCCGAGAACCCTACGCCCCACGATGTACTTACTGAATGTACGGGCACATTCTCTGCCACTAACGCTGACACACCCCTGCTGTATGAACCTGACAGATTGGCGCTGCCTGATATAATGTCAATGCCTTTACCTACATTGGCTCCGACATTGAAATTACGTGACCGGGCTCGGGCAGCGGAATAGGAGTATACCACATAGTCATCATACATAAGCTGATGCATGGTATACGGCACGCTATTCCATGTATGTGAGGCAAACATATTTGAAAACAGCCCGTACCTGACATACTTGTATTTCAGCGACATGCCCATACGCTGTGAATTAGTGTTATAAAAGCGGTCAGTACCGGAATGAAATGTACGGTAATCAGTCATTATCACTCCGGGGTATATCGTGCCGAGCGACATAGGCGCTCTGCCGGCCCCGCCATTGATATTGAACTCTATTTTGCTCCCGAGCTTCCAATCAAAGTCCAATGTAGGTGAGAAGTACAGTTCTGAACGGTTAGCAAACTGATGGTCAAAAGTATATGTGGCAAAACTCACAGGAGCCGAAATACGGACATTGATTTTCTTATACCAATACTCAAACTGAGGCCTGGCATATACCGTAAAATCGCCGGTATTGATAGCATTGTCAGTTATGCCGGGAATAGACTGCGGGATCCGGGATATTTCTGACGACATGGCTCGAACGGTACCCGTCAGGCCTGCTTCCACCCCTACCGATACAGGTCCGAGCAGAAAAGTAAAAGCCGCCGATTCCTTAGTATTAAAACTGTGTGACGTGACATGCTGCCGTATCTCAGCGCCTTCGGAGGGCAGGACGATAAGCCTCTGCGGCATTGACTCCCACTCATTACGGCTTTCAAATGTAATGAGCCTGTTTGACTTGAACCGTTTGATTAGCTTCAGCTGATTCCGCACCTGATAGTCAGGCATCGATGCATTCTGTGTATTGTTAAGCGAGCCCATTATGCGTAGCGCCACGTCATCCCATTTCACATCGGTGCGAAGCGTATTGTTCAGGAAGAAAGTCTTCTCATTGGCCTCATAAATGAACTTGCCCGAAAGCTTATGCGTATGCCGGGCACCTGATATATGTTCTGTCACCACTCTGTCACCCTCAGGCAGAAAATAGGTGGCCGCGTTTTCGGCATCTGATTCATTGCGCCCGAATGAATAATCCACCTGCGCTTTTACCTCCCCCCGGGGAAGTTTCCATAGATTATTGGTGGAGACGACGCATGACCTGTTAAACGTAGTCCTGTTGCGGCGCAGCGACGGCACTGACGGAAGCGATACGTTTATGTAGCGCGACAATCCGGTATGCGCTCCTTCATCGAACAGATCCGTCAGCTGGTCCGCTATTTCGCGGCCGGTATTGTTTGCCATAAAAGTGGTCAAATTTTGGAATCCCGGCATTACGGCCATAGTAAAAAGGCTACCTTCCCACAGTGCGGTGCCGGGCGAAAACATATACCCTCCGCCGGCGTTGCCGTGGGCTGACCATGTGGCTTTGGCCTTTTTCTTCAATTTCAGATTCAGTGCGGCACGGTCCGAGAAGCTGATTCCTGACAGCACCTGCAGAGGCTGGTGATTTTCCATCACTTCCACAGCGCCTACATCATCATGACTGATACCGTTGACCGCCACACCATACTTGCTGCCCATAAGGTCAGAACCTTCTATATAGAACCTGTTTATGTCCTCGCCCTGATACTTTATGGAGCCGGATTCCTTTACTTCTATCCCCGGCATACGGCGTAGCACATCGCCTATGCTCCGGTCCTGTTTTTGCGCAAAGCCGCCTACCGAATAGGTTATAGTGTCACCCTGCTCTCGTATCCGGGCCGCCTTCACTGTAACTTCTTTAAGCTTCACAGCACCGTGCTGCATACGTACATCCACATGCTCATCGCCGCCACGAAGGGGCTGTCGGAACATGTCATAGCCCAAGGCGGTGACTTCAATGAAGAGGGAATCCGTCACATCCGGAAGCACAAGGGAGAATGTCCCGTCCGGCTTGACCTTGCCAAACTTCATCATCTTCCCTGACGTGCGTTTTATCACTACGTTGGCAGGATAAACGACACTGCCATCCTCACCTGATTCACGCACTATACCGCTCACGGTACTCTGTGCATACGCACTGAATACGGATAGAGCCGATATAAGTATAATGATAAGCCGAGCTGACATGTGACATTGACGTTATAATTCACAAATATACAACTTTTTCTAATTCACCCCCCCCCTTACCATTTATTAAAAAAATTTATCATTTTTTGTAGTCGCAAAAAATGACACAGGGCTGCACCGGGTTGGATGCAGCCCTGTGTCATTATCAATAAATAGTGCGCAGAATTACTTTGTATATTCAGCGGGCAGAGTAGGCATGGCTCCCTGCTGAGTGCATACGTAGGCCGAAGTGGCCACGGCTATCTGATGCGAGTCGGCCACTGAGCGGCCTTTGAGTATATTGGCAATAAACGCGGCGGTAAAAGAGTCGCCCGCGCCAACGGTGTCGGCCACTTCCACTTTAGGTGTGGGCTGGAACGAAACATTTCCCGGCGTGAACACATAGCTGCCGTTTATGCCGCAGGTCAGGATAAGCATCTTAAGGTTGTACTTGCCGAGCAGAATCCAGCACTTGTCCTGAAGATCTATACCCGGATAGCCGAACATACGGCTTACCGTAACAAGCTCTTCATCATTAATCTTAAGGATATTGCAGCGCATCATGGAGTTGCATAGGATTTCCTTGTTGTAGAAACCCTGTCGGAGATTTACGTCAAACACCACGAGCCTGCTGTCATCCTGAGGCATGGCATCAAGGAAACGGTTGATGGTATTGCGTGACACTACATTGCGCTGCGCAAGAGATCCGAAGCATACGGCACGCGTACGCTCAGCTATACTTTCAAGCTTGGCCGTATAGGGTATATTGTCCCATGCCACATTTTCCTTTATTTCGTACTGCGGTATTCCTGCCTGATCTATCTCTACCTGTACGGTACCTGTGGGATAGGGCACTATGTCCAGATGATATTTCACGCCCTTCTCCTTGAAATTCTCAAGGAGCTCCATGCCCAAAGCATCATCGCCTATGGCGCTTACGGCTATGCTGTCAAGGCCGAACTGCGATACGTGATAGGCAAAATTGGCCGGGGCACCACCTATCTTCTTGCCTTCGGGGAGCACATCCCACAGGGCTTCACCCATTCCTACTACTAAGTCATTCATGATACTGTTATTTTGATGTTTTTATTTTAAGAGTATAATACATTAAGTACACCACGCCTATGGTCATAACGGCCACGGCGCCTGCCTGTCCCATGGCATCGGCTGCAAAGCCCATGGCAAGCGGGAATACCGTACCTCCGAAAAGTCCCATGATCATGAGTCCGGATACTTCGTTCTTCTCATCAGGCGACTGATTCAGAGCCTCAGAGAATACCACCGAGAAGATGTTGGAGTTGCCGAATCCTATCATGCCTATGCCTATGTAGAGCCCGTAGAGGGTATGGTTAGTAAACAATATAACCATGGCCACAAGCATAAGGATCACGCTGAACCCGAAGAATTTCTTGGGCGACATGCTGCGGAGTATGAATGCGCCGAGGAAGCATCCGGCTGTACGGAATATGAAGTAGACGCTGGTGGCAAATCCGGCTTCCTCAAGAGGCAATGACAGACGCTCCATAATAATCTTCGGAGCAATGGTATTGGTTCCCACATCAATGCCTACGTGGCACATAATGCCGAGGAAACATAGAAGTATAAACGGGCGTCCGAGAAGTTTCAGGCATTCCCCTACTCCCGAGGCCTTGTCAGGCCGCTCCTCTTCAATGGGTGTGGCTCCGAGCACAGATATGGACAGGAAGCTCACCACGGCATAGATTACGAACAACGCACGCCATCCAAGCCCGAATGTGGGGAAGTATGTAGTAGCCCCCCATGCTGCAATGATAGGCGCAAGGAACGATGCTATGGCCTTGACAAACTGTCCGAATGTAAGGGTTGACGCAAGCTTGTCGCCGCTTATAAGATTAGTGACAAGCGGATTCAGCGACGTCTGCATTATGGCATTGCCTATACCGAGCAGTGAAAATGAGAGCAGCATAATGATGTAACTGTCGCCAAATATAGGGAAAATAAGTGAAAGCGCAGTTACCATAAGGCTTATGAGCACAGTCTTCTTACGGCCTATACGGTTCATGAGCATTCCGGTAGGCACTGAGAATATCAGGAACCAGAAAAACACAAGTGACGGAAACAGATTGGCCTGAGAATCGGTGAGGCCCAGATCCTTCTGGACATAGTTGGAGGCTGTGCCCACAAGGTCAACGAAGCCCATGGCAAAGAAACATAGCATTACGGGAGCCATCTGCATAAGCGAGCTCTTCTTCCGTATTACTGATCCGGTAGTAATATCGTTCATATCTTAATTATAATTTTATTGAATATACTTTCAGTGAATTAATCTTGGCATTGCCTCCCTGAGCCTTTATGGAAAGCGAGGTGTATGGTGCGGTGGGGAAAACGAGGTTAGTCATCACCGCACGGCCATCATTGGCAAACAGTTCTATACTTGAACGGTCTACGAACAGGCGCAGCTTTACCGATCCGTCCGCTGTAAATACCTTGCATGAGGTTACAGCCGGAAATTCCCGGCTGAAATCAGTAATGCCGCTCTTGGTTCTATCCATTGATATGCAGTCAGTAGCTGCATCATATTTTATTACAGTCTTTTCACCGGCCTGATTGGAAAGGAGCATATCGATAGCAGCGGCCTTCTGCGGCGTGATATCAAGTACTATTTCACATATGCCGCCATTAGCTTCCGGAAGAGAATATACACTGTATTTTGAACCCACTGACCGGTTTGAGGCCTGAGCCACCACACGGTCACGCATAGAGTCCAGCTCAGGGACCGGTGTAGAGGCCACATACGCTTGCCCGTCAGTGTCAAAGAACAGGCTCAGATCACGTGGCAGAGTATTGGCACTGCGGTATTGCATTGTGGGCACTTCGGCTGCATACTGCCAGTTGCTCATCCATCCTATGGCCGTACGCCTGCCGTCAGGCGCATCGCTCCAGCTTACAAGTGCATAATTGTCCTTGCCGTGGTCAAGCCATTTAGTAGGCACATTTCCGGCAGCGTCAGTGTCAGCACGGAATGTCTTGCCGTCAAAGGTACCGGTGAAGTACTGTATTGCGCTCCCGCCAAAGGGGCCGCCGGGATTGATGTTGCATATCAGCACCCATTTTTCAGCCGTCCCGTCAGGCGTGGTGAGCGGGAACAGGTCCGGACACTCCCATACGCCGTCCTGAGCGCCGAGCCCCTTGCCGAAACTGCTCTGAAGCGTCCATGCCTTCATGTCGGGCGACGTGAATATGAGCATCTCCTTGTCAAGGGCATGAGCCAGTACGAGAGTCCACTCGTGCGTTTCATCATTCCAGAACATGTTGGGGTCACGCGCCTCGCTTTCAAGCGTAATGACGGGATTTCCGGGGTATATATTGAACGTGGCTCCATTGTCCGTACTCCAGGCAAGGCTCTGGGTCTGGCTGGCTCCGGCCGATGTGTACATAGCCACAACAGCATCCTTACCGAATCCGGCACTTCCGGCATGGTCAATGGCGCTGCTGCCACTGAACACAGAGCCGAGCCCGTTAGGCTCTATGGCAGCGGGATGATGATCCCAGTGTACAAGGTCACGTGAGGAGGAGTGTCCCCATGTCATGTTCTGCCATTTTGACCCATAGGGGTTCCACTGATAGTACAGGTGCCATACGCCATCCTTATAGAACATACCGTTAGGGTCGTTCATCCAGCCGTAGAGCGGGGTGTGGTGGAATGCCGGGTGGTACTTCTCGCGGTTTGCGGTATCAAGGGTATCAGTCATGGAAAATGCGCTCCAGCATGCATCTTCCTTAGCCTCACGCACCGATGACCGGTTCTGTGAGGTTATAATGTTAAGAAGCACATCATGCCCGCTGTAATCGGACAGGTCCAGAGGCATGGTATAGTCCACCTTTGACTTGGCAAGACGTACAAAAATGGTGCGCTCAAGCTTGCCATCGACCACTATGTTCACAGTAGCGTCATCGTTGGATTCCTGAACAGGCAGAAGCATATATCGGGCATCGGAGTCCACGCGTACTATAGTATTGTTGGTACCCAGATGCTCCACCTTGACCCCGCCGTTGGCCGCATCAGCCGGATTCAGCCCTATAGCCATGGACGCAAGCAGTGTCAGTACCTTAACGGATGTTTTTTTCATGTTATGCGGATTAAAAGTTAATTCTGTGTTTTTTACTCTGCAAAGTAAATATATAAGCGCCAACGTGCGCTGTAAAATTTGTGGCATTAGCTGCTACAAATGTTGCATGGCATGATTTTTAACACTGAATGCTCTGTTTTTCATATAATTGTCCATATATTTGCAATGCATACAGAAATTTGAGATTGTACCAGTCAATTACCATGAACAGAATTATCACATACCTTATTACCGCTATAGTATTGACCGGAGCGCTTACCGCATGTAACGGCAAGCGTACATACCGTATAGGCGTGTCACAGTGCAGCCAAGATGACTGGCGCACAAAAATGAACGAAGAAATCCAGCGTGAAATCATACTGCATCCGGAGGCAGAAGTGGAGATACGCTCGGCCGATGACAGCAATGAAAAGCAGATAGCCGACATACATTATTACATGGAGTACGGCTTTGACATAATCATAGCCGCACCTAATGAGGCTGATGCCATAACTCCCGTAATAGAGGAAGCCTATTCGGCGGGCATACCTGTAGTGATATTTGACCGTGACATAAACGGCCACAGCTACACGGCACGCCAGGGTGTGGACAACTATGCCATAGGCAAGGCTGCCGCTGAATATGCACGGCACCTTACAGGCAGCGGAGGGAAAATTTTAGAGATATACGGGCTACCCGGCTCCACTCCGGCCATAGAACGCCATAACGGATTCAGGGACGGGGCCGCATCCGAAGGCCTTACAGTGCTCGGAGCAGGTATAGGCAACTGGAACGGCGATGATGCCGCCAAAGTTACCGACTCACTCCTAAACATATACAAGGACGTGGATCTGATATTTGCCCACAATGACCGCATGGCCATAGCCGCCTCTGAGACAGCACGCCACCATGGACTGAAGCTTAAGGTAATAGGTATAGATGCCGCCCCGGAGATAGGCATACGTGCCGTGGCCGACAGCATTATCGATGCCACATTTCTATATCCCACCGAGGGGTACAGACTTATCCGGCTGGCCTTGGACATACTCAAGGGCCAAAAGTATGAAAAGGAGGCCACGCTGCCATTAGCTTCGGCCGTAGACAAGACCAATGCTGACATTCTGCTGCTCCAAAACGAATCGCTCAAGGAAGAAACGGCTAAAATAAAGCTCCTAAAGACACAGGTTGACGACTATTGGGACCGCCATTCGGCCCAGACTACCCTTTTCTATGCCGCCATAGCCATATTGGTACTGCTTTTCGGCTTCCTGTTCCTGCTACTCAGGGCATTCTGGCAGCGCAAACGTCATCAGGCCACTCTTATGGAACAGAACCGTCTTCTAGAAGAGCAGCGTGACACACAGCGGGAACTGAACCGGCAGCTGAGCGCAGCCACTCAGTCAAAACTTATGTTCTTCACCAACGTGTCACATGACCTGCGCACTCCCCTGACGCTCATCTCCGAACCCGTGGAGCAGCTGGCCGAAGCACAAAACCTTACTCCTCAGCAGCAGACCTTGGCGCGTATAGCCCGTAAGAATGTCAAGATACTTCGCCGCCTTATCAACCAGATACTTGACTTCCGCAAATATGAGAACGGCAAACTTGACATACACCCGGAGGAGGTGGCAGTGGCCCCTCTGTTCCGGGATTGGGCCGAAGCCTTTACGGCAGTGGCGCGTGTGCGTCATATCAAGTTGGGAATCAACATTGAACTGCCTGACACATTCTCCATGGCCATAGACCTTGAGAAAATAGAACGCGTATGCTTCAATCTGCTGTCCAATGCCTTCAAGTATACACCTGACAATGGCCATATCGACTTTACCTGCTCACAGAATGATGATATACTCACCATTTCCGTCAAGGACACCGGCAAAGGCATAGCAGCCGATGATCTGCGTAACATATTTGACCGTTTCTATCAGGTGGACAAGATACACCCTAACGGTTCGGGTATAGGGCTGTCGCTTGCCAAGGCTTTCGTGGAGCTGCACAAGGGAGTAATAACCGTTGACAGCACACCCGGTAAGGGCTCCACATTTACAGTGACACTTCCGGTGACACACACCTCGGTAAAACCTGAGTCACCACACATAAGCAAAATAACGGCGCAGGATGTGGAGTCGGAACTCGGAGTCATTGAACCGGAGGTGCCACTGCCCGCAGTGGATATGGCCGATGAAAGCAAGCCGCTGCTGCTGGTGGTGGATGACAATGATGACATACGCCGCATGGTATCGGAGCTGCTGAATGACAGCTACCGTATAATTACAGCGGAAAACGGACGCGAGGGCATACGACTTGCCGTAAAATATGTGCCTGATCTGATAATATGTGACGTGATGATGCCTGAAATGGACGGGCTGGAGTGCTGCCGCCGTATCAAGGAAGAGGTGAGCACGAGCCACATCCCCGTACTGATGCTTACGGCATGCTCTATGGATGAGCAGCGTGTGCAGGGCTATGACAGCGGAGCTGACGGATACATATCCAAGCCTTTCAGCAATGCCGTGCTCCGCTCCCGATGCGCAAGCCTGATAGCTAACCGCATACGCATTAAAGAGCTGTTCCGGGGCAGTAACATCACTGAAGCGGCTAAGCCGGACAGCACAGCCGCCATGCCTATACCGGCCACGGTAGAGAACGAGTTCTATGCCCGGTTCATAAAAAATGTAGAGGAGCATATGTCCGATCCGGAACTGAACGTGGACATGCTGGCCTCGGAAATGGGGTTAGGACGTTCACAGCTGTACAGAAAGATCAAGGCTCTGACAAATTACTCACCGGTGGAACTGATACGCAACATCAGGCTAAAACATGCGCGTGAGCAGCTCCTCACCACCTCGCGCACCATAAGTGAAATAGCATATGAATCCGGATTCTCCACCCCCGCCTATTTCACCAAATGCTATCGTGAGGTGTATGGCGAAACCCCGTCGGAACTCCGCGAGCGCACAGGACAGAAAAAATAATTCAGGCATACGAGGGCGTAATGCCAATAAATGTTGAGAAGTGTATCACTTTTAATGCATGGCTACATTTTTCATACACGCTGCAACATAATGTATACAGCGTAGGGCAACGGGGACAATATCTTTGCCCACGGAAAATATAACCAATCGACATAACGCATGAAAAAACAAATCTTCACCGCCATCATGCTATTCATAATAGCACTGGCCGCCCGGGCAGAGAATATAACTGTACACGGGACTGTGATTTCAGCTGCCGACTCCGAACCTCTGATAGGAGCCAGCGTAGTATCAGCCGATAAAGGCTCTATAGGCGTAGCCACAAATTTTGACGGCGAATTCACCATTACCGTACCAAGCGGTACGGAGCTTATAGTATCCTATGTCGGGTACAAGACCAAGAAGGTGAAGGCAGCCCCTGAACTGACCATAATGCTTGAAGAGGCATCGGAGATGCTTGACGAAGTGGTAGTGGTAGGCTATTCATCAGAAAAGAAGTCGGATCTCACCGGCTCGGTATCGGTAGTAAAAATGAAAGATGTGGCCGACACTCCTACCGGCAATGTCATCCAGTCACTCCAAGGACGTGTGGCCGGTATGACCGTCACCACCGACGGCACTCCCGGCGGCCTTAGCACCGGCACCTCCATACGTGGCGCTTCATCATTCCGCAGCGATGCCAACGGGCCTCTGTATGTAATAGACGGTGTGATGACCCGTGAAAATCCCGGAACCATCCTTAACAGTAATGACGTAGAGTCAATACAGGTACTTAAGGATGCCGCCTCAGCTTCTATATATGGTGCACAGGCCGCAAACGGTGTTATAATAATCACTACCAAACGGGCCAAGGCAGGAGAAGCACGTGTAACCTTTGACGCCACCCTGACCATGCAGACGTACAACAGCGGCCTCAATCTGCTGGACGCCTACGAATGGGGCAATGTATACTGGTCAGCATACAAGTATGCCCACAACGGAGCCACACCCTCATCGGCCATATATGGCAACGGTGCTACGGCCAATCTTCAGACCTATAAGAACCTTAACGGTATGGACGTGCTGCCGCAGACCACTGACTGGGAAAAGGAAATACACCGCACGGCCCTGATGCAGACCTACAGCATAGGACTGTCAAAGGGCGCTGATAACGGCTCATCATCCCTGTCACTGAGCTGGCTTGACCATGACGGTATAGTAAAGGGCTCGGACTTCCAGCGTGTAAACACCCGCTTCAGTTCTGACTACGGATTCCTTAACAATAGGCTCCGTGCCGGAGGCAATATGTCAGTCAACTGGTGGAAAGCCCACTACATGCCTGACGGTGCCGAAGAGAACGCCGTAAAGCAGCATCCGGCCAAAGCCGTTTATGACGTGAGCGGCATGTACGTGGACCAGATCAATGACATACTTGGCGATGCCCCTAACATGATGCGCCTTATACAGAACAATCAGGCTAACAAGCATGAATACTGGCGCATGTTTGGCAATGCATACCTCCAGATAGAACCCATAAAACGCCTCATAGTAAAGACCAACTTCGGCGTAAACTATTACAACGAAACCAACAAGACGTTCGAGCCCAAATGGCTGCGTGACGATGTAAACAAACTCAATCAGTCAACCGCCAAAAACGTTGACTGGGTTTGGACAAATACCGCACAGTACAACATTGACCTTGGAGTACATTCCATAATGGCACTCGCAGGTGTGGAATCCAAGAAATATCATAATGAAAGCTTCTTCGGCTACGGTACCGGACTTGAAATAGAGGATCCCAACTATCTTTACTTAGGCAATGTAACCTCAAACAAGAACGTTGGCGCCGGTGCATCGAACTACTCCATGTTCTCCGGATTCGGGAAACTCAACTATACGTACGACAACAAGTATCTGCTGTCATTCACCATACGCCGCGATGCTTCATCACGTCTGTCAAAAGAGCATAACTATGACTGGTTCCCGTCAATATCGGCCGGCTGGCGCATATCGCAGGAAAAGTTCATGGAGAGCACCCGCTCATGGCTCACCGACCTTAAGATACGCGGTTCGTGGGGTATCAACGGCAATGACCTTATAGACAATGAAGCATTTTATGCAAAATATCTGATGAGCCTTGACCGTGGTTCATACAATATGAACGGCGACGGTACCACACTGGCTCCCGGTGCCTACCGTATACGCACCACCAATCCCGAACTCAAATGGGAGAAAACTTACCAGACCAACGTAGGTATCGATGCCGGGCTGATGAATAACCGCCTTACCCTGTCACTTGACTATTTCTACAAGAAAACAAAGGATATGCTGGTAGAGAAACCGTATATAGCCACAATAGGTGAAGGCGGCTACTGCTGGTACAACGGCGGCGAAATGACAAACCATGGCTTTGAAGGTCAGATAAACTGGCGCACCGCCGTCAACAAGGATTTCAGCTACGAGGTGGGCTTCAACTTCACTGTATCCAAGAATAAGGTTACTGACCTGCTTGATGACATTTATTACAGTTATGGAGGCGGCTATGCCGGGCACTCCCTTGTAGGCCAAGCCTTAGGCTCATGGATGGGATTCAAGACCGATGGCGTGTTCCACACACAGGCTGAGGTAGATGAATACCGCAGCAAGTATCAGGTAGAGTTCGGCGATCCGGCTGTAGGACGTATCAAATATGTAGATACCGATGGCGACGGTAAAATCAACTACAATGACCGCACATGGTTAGGATGTGATCTGCCTAAGGCTCAGTTCGGTCTCAACCTGAGCGGTACATGGAAAGGTTTTGACATGAACATGTTCTTCAGTGCCATAATCCGTGACGCATTCAACAACTCCAAATACTACACTGACCTGTTCCAGTGCTGGAACGGTAACCACGGTAAGAGCCTGCTTGAAGCGGCTAACGCATACGATGAATTTCTCAAGACCGGAGTATATAACTGTGACACTCCTGCTCCCACCACAAACAACTCCAACAATGAGCACGAGGTATCAGAATTCCATATAGAAAACGGTTCATTCCTGCGCATGAAGACACTCACCGTAGGCTATTCACTGCCCCAGTCATTACGCACCAAGCTCAAGATGAGCAACGCCCGCATATACTTCCAGGCACAGAACCTGTTTACCATAACCAGGTACTCAGGCGCCGACCCTGAAGGCCTCGGATATCCGTATGCACTCCCCCGTCAGTATACCTTCGGCATACAGTTCGGATTCTGAACATAACATATAAGACACATCCACTACCTATAAATATAGAAAAACGATGAAACTACATAATATATTCCTTGCCCTTACATGTGCTGCCACTCTTACGGCTTGCAGCGATGACTTCCTTGAAAACAAACCGCAAGGCAGCCTGTCGGACGGCGTAATGACTTCAACTGAGGCTATTGACCTGCTGGTAAACTCAGCTTACGCCTCACTTTCAGGATTCACAAATGAGCAAGGCGACCCGTGGGTACGTCCTACATCCAACTGGAGCTTCGGCGAAGTCCGTGCTGACAATGCCTATAAAGGTGGAGGCGGCGAAGGTGACCTGTGGGACATACACGCTATGGAAACATTCCAAGTACAGTCAAACAACGGCAATCTTGACGGCAAATGGTTCAATCTGTACAGCCAGATTTCACGCTGCAATGCCGCTCTGCGCGTACTTGAGACGGCCGATGAAAGCACCGTCAAGGTAAAGGCCTCACGAATAGCCGAAATGAAAGTGCTCCGCTCTCATTTCTACTTTGAGCTGGTACGCCTGTTCAATAAGGTTCCTTACATGGATGAGAATCTGCCCGAGACGGAATATGTAAATGTGCCTAACGATGAGTTTACACGTGATGAACACTTAGGCCGTATAGCCGCTGAACTGCTTGATGCTGCACAGTCACTCCCCGAACGACAGAGTGAAGTAGGCCGTATAAACCGTAACATAGCGCTGGCATACGCCGCCAAAGTAAAACTCTATCAGGCATACGAGCAGGATGAACAGACTCATGCAGTGACAAACATCAACAAGCAGCTTCTCCGCGAGGTGGTGTCACTAATAGATCAGATAAACGGCTATGATCTGCTACCGGATTTCCAGGGCCTTGACCTTGTAGCCAACGAAAATGGAGTGGAATCAGTATGGGCTATACAATACTCTATGAATGACGGCTCTGGCGATGCCGGACGTGTAAACTGGAGCAATCTGCTCAACTCTCCCGCCGGAAACAGCCCCTACCACGGCGATGGATTCTTCCTGCCCTCACAGGATCTGATCAACGCATATCAAACGGATGAAAACGGTCTGCCCGTGTTTGACTACCAGTCACGTCCTGACTATGCCACGGTAGAGTTCATAGATGACGAACACCAGCGGCTTAGCAATACCGAACCTACGGTAGATCCGCGCCTTGACTTCGTGGTAGGCCGCCCCACCATCACATACAAGACATACAAGGCCACTCCCTGCCAGTCATGGGTACGTGACCGGGGTGTATACGGACATAACTGTGCAAAACGTTTCTGGGTATCGCCCGAGTCATCTGACATGTATCAGGGTTGGCCGTGGGGCGCATCACAGCTCAACTGGCAGATAATCCGATATGCCGACCTCCTTCTTTACAAAGCTGAAGCCCTCATAGAGATAGGGGAAGACCTTGATGAGGCACGCAACATAATAAACCGTATACGCACCCGCGCCATGAACAGCGCCTATGTAAAGGACTTCAATAATCCTGCGGCAGATGCAGCCAACTATAAAATAGGCCTGTACCCTGCATCAGGATGGACACAGGACTACGCACGTAAAGCTCTGCGCACAGAAATGCGCCTTGAAAAAGCTCTTGAGGGTGAACGTTACTTCGACCTTGTTCGCTGGGGTATAGCCAAACAGGTGATGACAGCCTACTTCAATGTCGAGAAGGACAAGCGTATCTATTATCAGAACTCAACGTATTCTGACGGCGAAGAATATTTCCCCATACCTGTGGCCCAATACAATTTCTCATTAGGCCGATACACACAGAATCCCGGCTATCCGGCATTCTGATATGATGACAATAGGGATAGTTAGTACTAAGGTTAAAAAGATAGGTTGAAATCAATGGGGAGCCGTGACTGATTCTTATGGCTCCCCATTTTCTTAATTACACACCAATAATGAAAAGAATCATAACATCCATACTGCTTACGCTAAACGTAGTTGTGATAGCGAAGCCCAATGATACTACTCTTTACCGGGAGCAATACCGCCCGCAGTACCATTTTACTCCGGCCCACCGCTGGATAGGCGACCCCTGCGGGTTAGTTCACCATAACGGACGGTTCATGGCCTATAGCTGGGGCGGATATGAATCCGCTGACCTCATCCACTGGACCGAGCTGAACGACCATGCCATACACGGTGTGCCGAAAGGAATATCTACATTTACCGGAAGTGTGGTAGTGGACCGTAATAATACCGCCGGATTCGGCAATGACGCTTATATAGCAGCCTTCACATCGTTCGATGAGGCAAGTAAGAAACAGTCACAGTCCATAGCATTCAGTCATAACAGCGGACATGACTATCAGTATTATGACCTGAATCCGGTCCTTGACATATGGAGCACTGAATTTCGCGATCCCACCGTAATCTGGCATGAGCCTTCAAAGCAGTGGATTATGCTTGTGGCCAGGGCGCTTGAAAAGAAAGTGGCTTTTTACGGTTCACAGGACTTGAAGCAGTGGAAGTGGCTGAGCGATTTCGGCCCTGCCGGTGACAGCGAAAAATCATGGGAATGTCCCGATATGTTTATGCTGCCCGTTGACGGCAATGCCGAAAATAAGAAATGGGTACTCGTAGTATCAGTTAACTGGGATAGGGAACAGTACTTTACCGGTGAGTTTGACGGCACCGGCTTCATATGCGATTCACCGGACAGCGCTCCACAATACATTGATCATGGCATTGACTATTACGCATCAAGAGTATTTCAGGATTATGACGGTACGCTACCTGACACATATAGCATAGGGTGGGTATCAAAATGGGATTATGCCGGTCAAGTGCCTACAAAATATGGCAAAGGTGTATGGTCATTACCCCGTGTATTGTCACTGAAAAGTACTCCTGACGGACTGCGGTTAGTACAGCAGCCGTACGGCGGATTGAAGAATCTGAGGGGTACGCCTTTTACTTACAATATAAAGCTCAATCCAGGGGTGACACCGCTAAAGGAATTGTCCAAACTTGACAATGTATATGAGATTGATGCCACATTCACTACAGCCGTCGATAACACTGTCGGATTCATACTGTGCGAGGGTAAGGATTGCAAAGTGACGTTGAGCTATGACACCGCTTCAGGTACATTGATTCTGGACCGGACATATGCCACACAGGAGGACATTCCCAAGTTCGACCGTGTAGCCCACACTCATGTAAAGCCGTCAAACGGAGAAATAAATTTTAATATCTTTGTGGATAAGTCAGTGATAGAGATATATGCCGGCAATGGCGATGCCGTACTTACAGCCCTGACATTTCCGGATACAGAAGCTGTAATTGTAGAGGCATTTGCTCTCAGAAAAGGTACGGAAATGTCACTTAAAGTGTATCCTATGCAGTCAGTCCACTGATAAATCCGGCTATGAGAGGAATACACTCTTCTGCCGAGGTACACTCCGCGCACAGTTTCTCCACCGGACATATGCCTGTACCCATACGGTTTATAATATTGGGCACACAAATGCCATAACTCACTTTTACGTCCGAGCCTGCAAAGAGTGACATTGCAGGCTCACTTATTATATCGGCATAAACCCCTCTTATACCTCCGGCTATCATCAGGGCGGCGGCTCCTTTGCCCACCACCTTGTCAGCCACCAATGCGCCTGAAAGCATGCAAGGTTCCCGCTTAAGAAGCATATACAGGTCCTTGACGCCACGCTGATAAAAGCTTGTAAAGGCATCATTATTATATATTACGCATGAGCAGCCGCTTTCATGCAGCATGGCTACAGCTCTTTCAAGATTATTGTCCATAATGAGGAAATGTAATGGTAAAACGTGTCAGCCTGTCGGCAGCCGAAGTGTACAGGCTGAACCTGCATCCATGGCTGCGCAATATATCCCGGACCGACATAAGACCAAGCCCCTGCCCGGCAGGCTTGTCAGTATAGAACGGCGTAAAGAGTTTTTTCTGCTTCTCAGGCGTAATACCGGTTCCGCTGTCCGTTACGGTTACAGTGACTGTTCCGTCATCATTTTCTGCTGCGGAAACGATTATCGGGTCATAGGATTCCGCCGCCGACATACTTTCAGCAGCATTCTTCACCGTATTGACCATCACTTGCTCGAAGAGTATGGCATCAAGCATAACCTTAGACAGATTATCAGGAATATCAAAAAACACGGGGACAGACTCAGCCGATGCCACACTCTGTATGAAATGATCAGCCCTATCAAAGAATACATGTAAGTCCGTAGGGGTCAGTACGGGCACCGGAATCTTTGCCACTGATGCATAACGTGACACAAAATCGCTCAGATTACGAGCCCTGTCAGAGCAAGCGCGAAGCACATCCGTAACATCACGGTCAGGCAGCATGGACATCAACGTATCCATAGCCGATACAAGGCCGCCCACCGTATTGTTTACCTCATGTGACATAACCCGGATAACCTTTTCATACCCCTGCCGCTCTGATTCTATAACCGTATCAGTGATATTATGCAGTATATAGAACCTGTATGGCACTCCTGCATTGATAAAACCATGACACGAGCACCTCACTACAGCATTGTCGCCACCACCACTGCGGTATGACACCACCTCACCCGGATGCAGGGTCAGGAGCTGTGCGGCCATTGGCGAGTCTATATCGGACAATGTCCCCACAGTGGCTATGGCTTTCCCCATAAAAGAGTCGGCAGAGGGGTTGGACATCACTATGACCCCGTACGGGTCAGTGACAATTACTCCGGAGTCAATATTCTCAATAAGGAGATGCAGCATATGGCCCTGCTCCTCATATCGGATGCGCTGTGCCTTCAGCCTTTCAAGCATAAAGTTAAACGTATCCACTATGTCATCCACCTCCTTATGCCCTACACGGCGCAGCGTACTGTTCCAATCCTGTGCCCGAAGCATATCAATACCTCCGGACAGAGTATTGATAGGAGCCATAACCTTACGATAGAATACTATAAGATATATCAACGTCACGGCCAGTCCGGCTTCAATAATATAAAACCATAATGTGTCCCTGAGCGCCACTATAAAGAACAGTGCCACCCATATACCTACTATCAGAATGGCAAATATCAGGAAGAAACAGCGCAGCCTCATATGTCTATACCAAACTTTTCAATACGCCGATACAGGGCTCCACGGCTGATGCCGAGCTCACGCGCGGCACGGCTCACATTGCCACGATGCTTGTCAAGCACCTCCCGTATACGAGCTTCCTCTATCTCATCCAGGCTGCGTAGAGGCGTATCGGGCGCCATGACGGCACTGTTTATCATACCGCGCACGTCAGCTTCCGAGAGTTCCTGTCCGGTAGCTATAAGAGCCGTCCGCTCCATCATGTTCTTGAGCTCACGTATATTCCCGGGATAGTTATGTGACATCAGGAAACGAATGGCACTATCACCCAATCGGGGCACGGGCAGGTCATTAGCCCTGCATGACTCCGCAAGGAAATGCTCGGCCAGCAGACGTATATCATGACCCCGTTCACGAAGCGGAGGCAAGTCCACATTTACCACACATATCCTGTAGTACAGATCCTCGCGAAAACGTTTTTCAGCCACCAATCGGCGCAAATCAGCATTCGTGGCGCATACCACACGCACATCTACCTTGCGCGGGCGGTTGGATCCAAGCGGCTCGAAAGTATGCTCCTGAAGTACACGCAGAAGTTTTACCTGACAGGCAATGTCAAGCTCCCCTATCTCATCAAGGAATATAGTTCCGCCATTGGCGGCCTCAAAACGCCCCACACGGTCAGATACGGCGCCTGTAAATGCACCCTTCTTATAGCCGAACATCTCGCTCTCGAACAGTGCAGCCGGTATACCACCGAGATTTACCTTTATAAACGGGGCGTCACGCCGCTTACTGTTACGGTGTATGGCCTCCGCTATAAGTTCCTTGCCGGTACCGCTCTCACCGGTTATAAGCACAGGAGCTGAAGTAGGTGCCACACGCTTTACTATGTCAAGCACCTCAGACAACGCTCCGTCACGTCCTATGATATTGCCACGGTCAAAGGACCCCGTGGCATCATCCTCTGTCCTGACATTGACCTTAAGAGCGTTTGCTATTGACTCAAGCACATGGGCATTGTCCCACGGTTTTGTTATAAAATCAAATGCTCCCGCTCTCATCCCCCTCACAGCAAGGTCTATACTGCCCCATGCCGTAATCAGTATCACCGGTACCTCAGGTAGAAAGAGTTTTATCTGGCGCAGAAGCGTCAGGCCGTCGTCACCTGTAGTTGACATCCCGAAATTCATGTCGAGCAGTACGGCCTCCGGCACAGCTGCCCGCACCGTCTGCATGGCTTCATCAGGCGAGGCTGCACACGTGCACACATATCCGTCCCGTTTCAGCAACAGTGAGAGCGAGGAGCGCACTATGGAGTCATCATCAACTATCAGTATCATATTACCCTACAAAAATACTAATTTCTTATGATTTCTTCAAAGTCAGCCTCAATAGGCCGGCGCCCCGTGAAGTCCCATAGCGTAATGCTGCGGAGCTGATAATAGTAATACCAGTAATAGAACAGCTCATTAAGGTATCGCACCCGGGCGGAGTCCTTCACCGTCTGTGAGTCGTTAAGGTCAAGTGCCGAGATACGTCCGGTAAGGAACGTAGCCACACTGCTGTCATAACGCCTCCCGGCCACGGAATCGGCACGTGCTGACAGCGCCAACTGTCCGCGCTGATTGTTAAACTTCTCTACAAGGATAAACAGGTTCTGACTGAAATCGGCCTGTTCCTTGCGCAGTATGCTTTTTGTAAGCTCTCTGTTGCTCTCAGCCACTTTGACACGACCACGGCGTTTGCCCCAGTCAACCAAAGGAAGCGATATACCCACCTCCATCACCTGATTGTCCTTAAGCCTGGAGTAGGCCGCAGGGAAGTCCGTATCAGTCCCCGTAAGGCCCACCTGGGCAAACAGTTTGAAGTCACGTAGATTCCCCTTAGCCTTAGCCACCTCATAGTCAGCCTCAAGCTGGCGGCGGCGTATGTTAAGTGAAAAGGAGTTATGTGCCAATGCATGCTCCAGAGCATCGGCAAATACCACATCACTTACGTCCAGCTCCTGAGGCTGTACAGGTTCGATATCTATATTCTCAGGAAAGTCAAGAAATGCACACAGCCTGAACATGGAGCCTTTCATGTCACTTTCACTTTCGGTAAGAGCCGAGCGTGAATTGAGCAGGTTCAGCTCTATCTGCATGAGGTCATTTTCACTTATGCGCCCCATGGCCCGCTTGGCACAAGCCACTTCGTAGAGCTTCTCGGCATTCCGCAGATTCACCTCTGCCGACATCCGGCTTTCACGGGCCGCAAGCAAGTTGAAAAAATATTGTATGGCTGTCATGGCCACTTCTTCCGTAGCACTTATATAGGCCGCCTTGGCTTCCTCATATCTTACCGGCTCTATGCGTCTGTTCCATTTCACATCATTAACGCCGAACAATGGCTGCGTAAGCCTCAAGGCCACGGGGACACTCATAAAACGGTTTGACTTGCTGCCGCTAAGCTGCCTCAAGTAGTCAAGTGATGAGGTCAGCGACAGGGTACCGCCAGTAAGCCATATGCGCTGCTCTACCGCCAAGGCTCCTGACAGCATGATATTATCATCACGAATAAACGTGTATGCTCCGTCAGACTGCTGATAACTGTTGAACCGCTTGTTATATGACGGAAATGTCGCAGTCAGTTTCACCTCGGGAAGGAGGTCGGCACGATATGAGCGGTATTCCCAGTATGCGCTGCGCAGCTCATTGACAGCCACTGCCGCATCCACGCTACGGCTCCGCGCCCTTGCCACGGCAGCATCAAGCGTAAGTGACAGCACCTCGGCTTTCAGTGTCAGCGACATCAGCAACGCTATACCCGTCAGTATCTTACGGCATATCATCATAGCACTCTGCGTCCGTCAAAGAAATGGGCCGTGCGGTCAGTATCATTGGCCTGACTCTCATTATGGGTAACCATTATCACCGTCCGGCCGCTGTTCTTGTTCAGATCATGAAGAATATCCATTATCTCACCGCTCATTTTTGAGTCAAGATTACCGCACGGCTCATCGGCAAGAATTATCTTGGGGTTGCCCACAATGGCACGTGCTATGGCCACACGCTGAGCCTGTCCGCCTGAAAGCTGTGAGGGCATATGCGTCATCCTGTGGCTCAGCCCTACACGCTCAAGCGCTTCACGAGCCAGCCGTGATTTATTACCCGCCTTATGTCTGTACATAAGAGGCACCATCACATTGTCAAGCACATTAAGGGTATTAATCAGATGAAAGCTCTGGAATATGAAGCCAAGAGTTTCATTACGCAGCGCAGCCAGAGCCTTGTCACGCATCCCGGCCACATCGGTACCACACAGTTCCACCTTACCTGATGTAGGGGCATCAAGCAGCCCCATTATATTCAGCAGTGTGGACTTTCCACATCCTGACGGGCCCATTATGCTCAGAAACTCGCCCTCATTGACTTCAAGGTTTACATTCTCAAGAGCTCGGGTTTCTATGGTTTTGGTACGGTATATTTTATTTATCTCGCTCAGTTTTATTATAGTAGACATGATATGATTATTTTTTTAGTAAATGAGTTGATTATTCATCGCGCAGTGCATCTACCGGGTTTATACGGCTAAGGTTACGTGCCGGCAGATACGTACCTGCAAGTACGGCAGCAAGAAGTATCACGTATGATACGGCCACAAGAATAAGGAAATGTGGCCAAAATGCCGCCACCCAATTATGGGACATATTGATTGATATAAAACTGCTTGTGCCTTTTGACAGCCCGAATTTCAGCCCCCACTGCAAGAACAGGAAAACGCCTATAAGGAAACCTGCGGTAAGAAGCACGGCACTTTCTGACATGAGCATGGTCAAAATATTGCCACGGGTGGCTCCGTATGACCGGAGTACACCTACTTCACGTATACGCTTCCGGGTCTGTAGCCACATAGTACTTACCGTGCCGAATATCAGATTCAGAATAAAGAACAATGCCAATAACTGAGTCACCTTCAGCTTGGAGCCGTCAGATGATTGATAGGCTGTTTCATCAAGGATACTGCTATAACTCTTGATACCTGACAAATAAATATTGGCATCGGCAAGACTACGCCTTATTTCAACGAAATTCCGCCCTGAAAATTCATCCGCATCAGTATCAGCCGTAAGTCGGATCAATATATAGAAGCCATATTCACTTGGCACGTATTCTCTGCTATTGGTGAAATAAAGTGCACCGGTATTGAACGTATTACGGTATTTTACATTCTCTACCACTCCTACCACCGGACACCATACGGTATCGCCATCCTCGGTAGTTTCACTAACGAAACGTTTACCTACGGCATTCTGCCCCGGCCAATATAAGTCGGCCACCTCATGTGTTATAATCACTCCGTTACCAAGAGGATTGGCTGACAGCTCTTCAACAGCCGGACTGCCTTCTGCCGCATTTATTCCATACGTTTCAAAGAATTCAGTTCCCGGCAGAAACTCCACATTGAGTGTGCCGTAGCTTATGGTATCTATAGCCGGATTACCGCTTCTAAGTTCAGAAGATGAGAGTGATCCACTGTTTATATAAATATTCGGAAGATAAGATACACGCTCCACACCGGGCATATTCTTAATCTTGGCAATAATCCTGTGCAATGCAGCCTCCTTGACATCGGCTGAATCGTTTTCGGCCTTATAGAGATCCGATGACTTCGGATACATATCAAACTCCATAATAACAAGGCGGTCAGCATCATATCCTAACGGCTGGCGTACCACATGAGTCATCACTATGGCCGGATCCAACAGGAAACAGAGCAGGAACGTCACTATTATCAACTCGGCAAACAGCCAGCCATTGGCCTTACGGCGGTGCCACAAATTCTTTAATATCATCATAGCATTAATCATGAAGTGATTGGACTATAGGATGGCGCAGAGCGTTCCACGCCGGAATCAGCGCCGACAGCATATTAAGTATCAAACACACGCAGAACATTATCACAAATACACCGGGCGAAAACAGCATGTCAGGCGTAATGTTAAGCCCTGTAGCCGTGGCGTAATAGAGCTGCAATATATCGCCATATAGGGCATTGCCGCCAAAGTATAATACGGACCATGCTATGGCGAGTGCGCAAACCCCGCCTATCAACGTAAGCAGCAGATTCTCCCACAAAACCTGACTGAGCAACCGGCCGCGAGTAGCGCCAAAGGATTTACGTATACCTATCTCCTGCTGACGCATCTCCATACGTCCGGTTATCATGCCGCTCAGGTTCAGAGCCGGGACTAACAGGAACGCAAGGCCTCCGGGCAGAATGGCTATAAGGATATAGCTCCAGCTGAAGCCTGACTGGTAAACATTATTCTTAAGCACTGATACGGCATGAATCTCCGGCTGGTCAAAAAAATGGACATCCTTATCAGGATTAGCCGCCGAAAGGCGCTGTCCTATATCCGTAAGTTCACGCTTCAGCGCATCGATATCATCAGTTATCATGACCAATTTTAGCGGACCTGTATAACTTGCTGATTCCACAAATGATTTATCTACAGTATATGGGATAAGCGCGTCGGCAAAAGAGTATTTATGTACAGCACTTCCGGGCCTGTATACACCGCATATCATATAATCGGTAAACTCAAGGCTTACGGTACGCCCTACAGCATTGTCATCAGGCCCGAACAGAAGCTTCGCAAGATTAGAGCTTATGGCAATACTGTGGATACCGCTTTCGAAATCTGACTGACTGAAGGGGACGCCCTGAACAAACTCCAAGTCAAATACTTTGAAAAACTCAGGATCGGTAAACTTGACTCCTACCTTGATGTCACGGCCTTCGGTATCGAATGCTGACATTTCACGCATATTAGTCTGCGCCGAGCTGTATGCCGCATTCTTCATATGCCGCAGATGCTGCTCTATAAGCGAATATGACAGGGATCCTTGACTCCAGTTGTCATAACTGTCCTTTGCAGTGGTGACTACTGTGGATATATAGGCTATCATGTCACGCTTATGCTCAGGATACATAGGCGCTATCTGCACATATATAAGCACATAATATAGCATACTAAGCGCAAGTGCCATAGACGTGCCGACTATATAGATGGATGAGAACAGCGGATTCTGCACCATCATATGCCAGGCTTGTTTGAAATAAACTTTAATCATTTGATTATCTTAATTATATTTGAATTGCTGAATGCATGCATATCATTGAGTACCACTCTTTCGCCGGGACTCACTCCGGATATTACCTCCACATGATCGTATCCCGATGCTCCAAGCTTAACTGACCGGCGCTCTATTTCACCCCGTCCATTATCTACATACAGTTCATATGAGCCTGCTCCGTTATATCCTGACGGGATAGGTATACGGGTAACGCCGCTCTTCAGCCCATTGGATATATACACGTCAGGCTTTAATCCCGCGCGCAGAACCTCAGAGCTGTCACAGTCTATAGTGGCCGTAAAGCTGTACATTCCCGAGCGTGACGTGGGAGCTATATCACGTACCGTTCCTTCAAACTCCTCACGTGCCACCTTAAAGCTTATCCGGCATCCCGGACGCACGTCGCGGCCTCGGCTGTCGGCCACTTCTCCCTCTATTCTGTAGTGGGCCAGGTCAGCTATCACAGCCACTTGCTGCCCGGCGCTGATCTGCGAGCCTATCTCATTTACTATTGATGTCACTGTGGCATGCCGTGGCACTAAGATCTCAGCATCGCCAAGCAGCCGGGAGGTCAGGGCAAGGTCTTTACTCTTAATCTCTATATCTAACCGTGCCATACTTACATCCGCTTCCATGGCACGCCGTTCATTAGCCAGCTGCTGTTTGAGCTGCTCAAGCTCCAATACAGCCGAACGTCGTGCAAACTCCACCTCCCGGACCTGATCAGCCGTACCGCCGCCGATACTGTCAAGATACCTCTCGTTGGCAAGCTGCATGTTAAGACGGTTCAGATTCATTTCCGACACTTTGATACGCATCTCCATATCATGGAGCTTGGTATTATTGTTTGCCTGAAGTTTTTCAAGTGAGAGCCGCATTCTGGACAGTTCATCACACTGCTTTTCATAGTCAGTACGTGTGGCATCCAAATCCAGGCGCATAAGTGGACTCCCCTTCTTGACCATATCGCCGGGATGGCGGTACACCTCCAGAATCCGGGTTGACACCGGTGAGCTTATTATCTCTTCCATTGACGGGACTATATGTCCGGTAGCATTAATAGCCACTTCAATGTCGCCCCTGTCGGCAGTACCCATTGACAGATCCTTTTCATTAATTCCGGTTCGGGAAAAATACCATATGCCCCATATGGCAAACCCTATAATGAGCACTGCTATGGCAATCCTCAGCATCTTTTTCCGTTTTATCCTGAAGCGTTCTGCGGCTGTAAGAGTTCTATCCATATACTGTTATCTGTTATCGCCCAACATATAATACAATAGTCGTGCCACAACAATAACTCATTAGCTAACAAACAGATGCCAAAATGGTTGGTGTCCATTTTCGGACACTTCGGTCAGTAATCAGTGTCAAAATCTATGAGCAGCTGGCGCCAGTCATCATTCAGCATGGAGAAAGAAGAATGGCGTGACGGCTCACGTTCAGGCGGATTTGACACGGTGATTCCCATAAGCCTTACCGGACGCGCAAGAGTGCCCAAGTTATCTATTATCATACGTGCCGTATCGGTAAGCGATACCACATCCCAGCTGCTGCGCTCCCCGGTATGGCTGCGGGTTATTTGGCTGAAATCATCATATTTAAGTTTTACGGTAAGTGTACAGCCTCTGAAATCAGCCCTCTGCAAGCGCCCATATAAGTCCACGGCAAGCTCGCGAAGCCGGTCGTATAGCTGAGTCTTAAGAGTCATATCAGTGTCAAATGTCACCTCACATCCTACCGACTTACGGACACGCACTGCCTCCACCGGCCTGTCATCCTCGCCTCTGGCAAATTTGTAATATACTCCCCCCGCCTTACCGAACTGAGCCCTAAGACTTTCAAAACTCATGGCGCGCAGATCAGCCCCGTTATGTATACCCATAGAATGCATTTTCCGCGCCGTAACCGGGCCTATCCCCCAGAACGCCTCTATGGGCAGCCGCTCAATCAGCTTTAAAGCACTTGACGGATGTATGGAAAACATCCCGTCAGGCTTACGGAAATCAGATGCTATCTTAGCCAGAAACTTGTTATATGATACCCCCGCCGAAGCCGTAAGCTCAAGACGCTCTCTGATTTTCTGCTTTATTTCACGCGCTATAGTCACAGCCAGGGGAATTCCCATTTTATTGTCAGTGACATCAAGAAAAGCCTCATCAAGGGATATAGGTTCCACTATATCAGTGTATTCATGGAATATACCGTGCATCTGCGCCGAGACATTCTTATAAGCGTCAAAACGCGGCGTTACAAAAATCAAACCCGGACACAACTTGGCAGCCCTGCTTGACGGCATAGCCGAGCGTACGCCATAACGCCTTGCCTCATAGCTGGCAGCCGCCACCACACCTCTCTGGTCAGGATGCCCTACAGCTATAGGGCGTCCCTTGAGCTGCGGATTGTCACGCTGCTCTACGGAAGCGAAAAAGGCATCCATATCCACATGGATTATCTTTCTGAGTTTTGCCATACACAAATGTATGAACTTTGTCAATAATTATTTGTTAAAATGAAATAAATGGAATATCTTTGTTGCGTGAAATAACAAAGGCTCTCCGGCCTTCACATTCGGCTCGGGTCAAGTTTATACAGACGTTTCCCCTCTAAAGAATTATTACAAAGACATTTCAGGCATTCGCTTGTAAGGTTTGTCCCGGTTCTCCCCTCTTTATTTTTACGTGTATTTGCGTAGCAAAATATTAGAATATATTTTTCCAATCCATATTTTTCAGATTGCGCCTACAAGCTATTAGAGGGGCAATCATGTGTAAAAGAATTTATATACAATTTTACTGACCAGTATGTACAATATTTCTGACCTGAACGCTATGTCCGATGAACAGCTTAAAGGCATAGCCGAACAAATGGGTATGAAACGTATCGACTCTATGGATAAGGACTCGATAGTATATGCCATACTTGACCAACAGGCCATTGACGCGGCAGCCTCAGGCGCCGGAACCAACAAGAAGCGCAAACAACCTAAGGAACCGCGCCCCAAGAAAGAAAAAGCTCCAAAAACTACCAATAATTCAACTGATGCCGCGAAACCGGTAATATCTGAAAACGAATCGGCCACCGCTGAAGCTCCCGCGCCAAAACGCCGCGGACGCAAATCAAAAGCTCAGATAGCAGCTGAGGAAGCTGCGAAAAAAGCAGTCAATTCCGGCAATGAACAGCAGGAACTACCTTTAGATCAGATAGCTGCCCCCGAGAGTCAGACACCGGCGGAAGAACCTGCCGTATCGGCTCCAACACAAAAACGCCGTGGACGCAAGTCAAAAGCTCAGATAGCGGCTGAAGAGGCTGCCCGCAAATCTGCTACTGAGGGTACCGACACTCAAACTCCTGCACCTGCCGATACTAATCCGAATACTAAAGCGGAAGCACCGGCAGAACAAAACGAATCCAACAATACTGAAACAACGGCTACCGCTGCATCATCTGACACCGCTACAGACGTAGAGCCACGTGATAACAATGACAGGCAGAACCAGCCTAAGCGTGACTTCAAGCCTAAAGATACATCGCTCGGCTCATTCTTCCCCCGCTCTGAAGGCCGACGCTTTGTTCCCAGATCTCAGCGTGAAAAAGAGGAAGCCGCTGCCGCAGCAGCCATAGCCGCCGCTACCGCACCGATAGTGATAGCCGAACCATGGCAAATGGAGAAACAGCAGCAACAGCAGCAAAAAAACCGCAACAAGAAGAACCGCAACAACAACAATAATAATAACAACAATAATCAGCAGCAGCGCCAATATCAAGAGGCCCCATATGACTTCAATGGACTCATATCCACATCGGGCGTGCTGGAAATAATACCTGACGGCTACGGATTCCTGCGGTCAAGCGACTACAACTATCTGTCATCGCCTGACGATGTCTACGTTACACAAGCTCAGATAAAACAATACGGACTTAAAGCCGGAGATGTAGTGGAGGCTTCCATACGTCCGCCCCGTGAAGGCGAGAAGTATTTCCCCATGAGCAAGGTGCTGAGCGTCAACGGCCGCTCACCGGAATATATCCGTGACCGCGTTCCGTTCGAGCACCTCACACCGCTGTTCCCCGATGAAAAATTTGACATAACATCAGGCCGTTCCGGAAATCTGTCAACCCGCGTGGTAGATATGTTCTCCCCCATAGGCAAGGGACAGCGCGGTCTTATCGTGGCTCCGCCCAAAACCGGTAAGACCATCCTACTTAAAGACATTGCCAATGCCATAGCTGAGAATCATCCTGAGACGTATATAATGATTCTGCTCATTGATGAACGTCCGGAAGAGGTGACCGACATGAGCCGCAGCGTAAACGCCGAGGTGATAGCATCTACATTCGACGAGCCGGCGGACCGCCATGTCAAAATAGCCGGTATGGTGCTTGAAAAAGCCAAACGCCTGGTAGAGTGCGGTCATGACGTAGTGATACTGCTTGACTCCATAACCCGCCTGGCGCGTGCATACAACACCGTATCGCCCGCTTCGGGCAAGATTCTGTCAGGCGGTGTGGATGCCAATGCCCTACAGAAGCCCAAACGTTTCTTCGGTGCAGCCCGCAACATAGAAAACGGAGGTTCGCTCACCATAATAGCCACAGCCCTGACCGAAACAAGCTCAAAGATGGATGAAGTGATATTTGAGGAGTTCAAGGGCACGGGCAACATGGAGCTTCAGCTTGACCGCAAGCTTTCCAACAAGCGAATATTCCCGGCAGTGGATATCATGGCTTCATCTACGCGCCGCGATGACTTGCTGCTGCGTGAGGAAACGCTTAACCGCATGTGGATTCTGCGCCGATTCCTTTCGGACCGTAACAGCATAGAAGCTATGGAATTCATAAAGGACCGTATGGAGCGCACCTCAAGCAATGATGAGCTGCTCCGCACCATGGGCGACTAAACTCCTGACTTATATATCTTACAGTCTGTCCCATGTTATGGGGCAGACTTTTATTTGCCTATTCCGTAACGGATGCACAGGGAGTCGTAGGCAGCCGTGTGTTTGAACCTCACTATGGCGCTATCCATTAAGGATGTCAGCACTGAATCGGCCGGCCTCATAAGCCATGACTGGAACTGGGTGAAGGACACTTCGGTAGATATATCTACATTCTTATAATGTGAGGCAAGACGCTTGGCCACCTTTTCATTGACCACAGCGTAGTCCACATCGCCCAACGAAGTAAGTATGAACAGCTGCTCCGATCCGTATCCCGTGGAGTCATTCAGATATATGGTATCGCCTATCTCGGCTCCGAGGTTGCGCAGCCTTACTATGGCGGGCGAGCTTTTAGGCACCCACACATGCAGGCCGGCGAGCGATAGCTGATCCGGTACCGTAACGGCTCCGTTGCTGTCCATACGCTGTACAAGCACCTGCCGGTCAAGATACAGAGGTTCAGAAAAAGCATATTTTGATTTATAGTCCGATGTTACCGGCACATCGGCCACTATGAGATCAAACCGCCCGCTGTCAAGCCTGTCAAGAGCCGCATCGATTGATGTAATGGGATGAAACTTCACATGCAGTCCCTCTGCGGCAGCCATAAGCCTGAGGGCATCGTAATTAAAGCCCCCAAGTGTATCGTTATACCGGTACAATGACAGCGGAGAGTACTCTATGGCCACATCTATAGTATCACCGCCCGAGGGCACGTCCGATGTATTGGCCGTCGGACGCTCGGAGGTGCATACTCTCAGCGCTATAAGCAGCAGCCCTGCATAAAGCGTGAACCACCACTTTGATTTGGGTTTGAGCCTGCGTATCTCCATCAGTTGGCAAAGTCAACGGAAATGCCCAAAAGCAGTCGGCGGGGATTAAGCGGATAGCCCGGCACAGAAAAATAGTCACGCCCGGTAAGACCCTGATTGACGTGCGAATACAGCACATAGAATCTGGCCTTGCTCAGCTTCATGTTGGCATAAGCATTCATCATAGGATAGTTGCCGAGCTTCACCTCGCGCTGGTTATAGAACGTCATGGTGGCAGGCTGGAATCCCGGTGCATAATACTTGGTGTAATAGTCGCAGTCTACGCCAAGCTGCACCGAAAGCACTCCCGCCACCTTGAATAGTATGTACAGATTTGAGTACACTGCAAATTTTGGCAGCGGAAGCACGGCATCATTCGAGCTTGTCTGATAAGTAAGTCTGTTGCGCCAGTTAAGTATACCTACCCGAAAATCCTGCTGAAGCGAAGCACTGAACACCTGTACACTCCCCGAATGCTGCTGCGGCAGTGACAGTTCATTGAAGTATATCATGTTCTGTACATTCTCAGCACCTACATTTATATGCGTGCCTGAAAATGGCAAGTCAAGCTTACCACCGAAGCGGAGCCTGCGTATCTTACCGAAGTCATTCTCCCATATGAAGTGATTTGACACATAGTGCTTCATAAGGTATGGAGCCGTTTCGTTGGCAAAAAGTCCGTATCCGGTTATAGCCACGGTATCGCCCAACAGTTTGAATCGTGTGGATATGTTGCCATTGGCATGGATCTCTCCTGCAGCCGCCCCTACCACGCCTATCTTACCCGTAGCCTCATAGCGCAGCAATGTGCCACGCTGCTTGGTGAGCTGCGCACCCACCCACAGCAAGTTTTCGGTAGCCTTTCCCGGCACAAGCTCACCATACGGATATGGTGTAAGATCCGACGGCCTGTCAGGATGCAGCGTCATGGTGTCAGGAGCCTGTGTATACTTACGTATCTCATGGGTCACATATCCGGCCAAGCCGAACTTGGCATATTTATGAAATCCCTCAAGAAGCGAAACGCCAAACGTGTTTCTGAGGCTCCAATACGATGTCACATCATGTGTATGACCTTGCGTAAGATATGAATTCTCCCACAGATTGCTGTCTTCACCGGTGGATTTGTTGTCAAACACATGGCGTGCCGAGTTGTAATCAAGTGTCCATATGAAGCTTGACACCGGTATGTAGGTACGTATGTCCACGGTATCAGCCTCCGTTTTATGGGTGGCCGGTTCGGTATGCCAGTACCCCACTTTATAGCGGCTGTTTATATAGGCCTCCTGCCCCGTAAGGCGGTTATGTGCATCATTGAGTCTTACCGGTATGGTCTTGGGGTTGAATGATGTCACTCCGCCTTGTATCTCGCCCGGTTCGGTCACATAACGTATATCAGATAAGCCGCCATTCTCCTTCAGCACATAGTTATAGTGATTGAAAAAGGCCTGATACTCGAATCTGTCGCCCATATATGAGCTTGACAGTCCCCATGCCATATCCTTGACCGCCTGATTCTGATATGAGCCCTTGGAGTACAGATAGTCAAGATTGGCTCCTATCTGAAGCTGTTTGTTCACATTGCCGGAAAATACCGCTTGCAGCCTGTCCTGTGCGCTTTCTTTGCCGCCGCCGGTATTATAGCTTAACAGCGTCATGGGTATGCGCGTATTATAATATTTGTGGTTGCCACGCTCGGGAAGCCACGCCTCCAATACGTCGCGGAAAAAGAAATCGCTCTGAGGCTTACGGTCAAAAAATATCATGTTCATGCCCTCGGCGCCAAGATTACCGGTAGTGGCATACGCTATGGAAACCTCCGAAGGCACCGATTGCTGAAAGTAATTATATAGAGTGGTGTCAATAGTGGCCGTCTCGTGCAGCCCAAGCGGCGGGAGCATCTGCCAGGCGTATGAAGGCGCTATCACAGGATCCTTTGCTGCGCAGGCCAGTGCGGTGGTTATTGACAGAAGTATTACTACTCGTGATAATTTCATCTTGTACTTATGATGTATAGGCGGCAAAGTTACTTCATCTTTCGGCCATTTCCAAGTTTTGTCAATCCGTAATTATTTCTGTAGAGTCAACTGGCAAGTGCAAAATTAAGCAATTCGTTTGAAGAACTCTTT
>JAMPBB010000080.1 GCA_023666885.1 Muribaculaceae bacterium
TATGGAGCCGCCGTCGGCACGAAATGCCTTATATTCGCCCTCGAATATTATGTATTCACGCAGCTCGCACTCCAAGGAGCCGTTGAGCACGGCCATTTTGAACGATGGCGCCAGCCCTATCTTGCGGAAATACTCCTCGCGGTACCCTATTATCCATGCATGATAGCCCTTGAAGGCATGCTTGAGCCGTGAGCCTATGGTGGAATAGAGCCCGTCCATATCCTCGGTGCTTATGCGCTCGCCGTAAGGCGGATTAGTCACGAGCACGCCGTCAGGCTCCGGAGCCTCCTCCCACGATGATATGGGACGCACGGCCAGATCCACGTATCGGCTCATGCCGGCGCTCTTAATATTCTCGCGGGCTATGGCCACGGCCTTGGGCGATATGTCGGCTCCGTATATCTTGTGTGTAAATTCGCGTTCGGCTGAATCATCATTGTACACCTCATCAAACAGCTCAGCATCAAAATCAGGCCATGACTCGAAGGCAAACCGCCTGCGGTACACGCCCGGATTTATGCCTCGGGCTATCAAGGCGGCCTCTACAAGGAATGTTCCGCTGCCGCACATGGGATCCACAAATGCACAGTCGCCCCGCCAGCCTGACTTGAGTATGATTCCGGCGGCAAGCACTTCATTGATGGGAGCCTCTGTCTGCGCCACACGGTAGCCGCGCTTGTGCAGGCTCTCGCCCGATGAGTCAAGCGACAGAGTGACGCGCTCGCCTGATATATGTACGTTTATGAGCACATCGGCATCCTGAAGGCGCACTTTCGGACGGCTGTCAGGGCCGAAGCGGTCACGGAACCAGTCCACTATGGCATCCTTAACCCTGTAGGTCACGAAACGTGAGTGGGTAAACTCCTCGGAGTTACTCACCGTGTCAATGGCAAAGGTCTTGTCAAGCGATATCACTGACGCCCAGTCAAATTCCTTGGCCATCTCATACAGAGAGTCGGAATCGGAGGCTATGAACTTGTATATGGGCTTGAGTATACGCAGCGCTGTGCGGCAGCACATATTGGCGCGGTACAGCATGCGCAGGTCGCCCTCGAATGACACCATGCGCCGTCCCGGCTCTACATTTACAGCCCCGAGGCCGCGCAGCTCCTCGGCCAGCACATCTTCCAGCCCCTGGAAGGTCTTGGCCACCATTTCAAACTGATGATTCTCCATACTTCTGTTTTATGCCGCAAAGGTATGAAAAAAGGTTCAATTTTTTATGTACCTTTGCACTGAAATGGAACTATGTAAGCTAACACTTGCCAATTTCAAGAACATAGCGGAAGCCTCGCTCGAGTTCTCGCCGAAAATCAACTGTTTTCTCGGCGACAACGGTATGGGTAAGAGCAATCTGCTCGATGCCATATATTACCTCAGCTTCACCAAGAGCTTCACCGGCATGACTGATGCCATGGTAATACGCCGAGGCGAGGAGTTTGCCACCGCACGGGCCTCGTACCTGCGCCGTGGCGAGCCGCTTGACATCACTCTCGGACTGGTGCCGGGCCGACGCAAGAGCCTGCGCCGTGGCGGCAAAGAATACCGCCGGCTGAGCGAGCACATAGGCACCATTCCCCTGGTCATGGCCGCCCCGCAGGACATAGATCTGATACGCGGCTCCGGCGAGGAGCGCCGCCGATGGATGGACATGGTGATTTCGCAGAGCGATGCCCGGTATCTTGACGCCCTGCTCCGATACAACACCGCCTTGGAGCAGCGCAACCGCCTGCTGCGCGACCATTGCGTCGACGCCGCCCTGTACGCCGCCGTGGAGATGCAGATGGATCTTACGGCCGGCTACATCCACTCACGCCGCCGCCGGTGGACCGCCTCCGTGGCCTCGCTCATAAGCAGCCGCTACGCCGAGATAGCCGGCCCCGGCGCCGAATCGCCCGGCATAGCCTACCAAAGCGCCCTGTCCGATACTTCTGACGGCAGCCTGATACCGCTGCTCGATTCGGCACGCCGCCACGATGAAGCCGTGCGCCACACCACCGTAGGGCCGCACCGCGATGACCTCATACTCACCCTCGACGCCATGCCCATGAAGCGCGCCGCCTCGCAGGGCCAGTGCAAGACTCTGGCCACCGCACTGCGCATGGCCCAGTATGAATTTCTGCACCGGGCCACCGGCCTGCGCCCCCTGCTGCTGCTCGACGATATTTTCGACAAGCTCGACGCCGGGCGCGTGGAGCGCATAATGCGCCTCGTCACCCGCCCCGAATTCGGCCAGATATTCATCACCGACACCAATCGCCGCCACCTTGACGACATTGTGGCGCTCACCTCAGGCTCATTCAAGTTCTGGACAGTAACTGACGGCACATTCCATGAAGCGAACTGAACCCAAACAGATAGGCCGCATTATAGCCGAAGCCATGGAGCATGACGGCCTCACCTCAGTCATGGCCGAGCAGCGTGCGTGCTACGTATGGCCTGAGATAGTGGGCCCTGGCATCAACCGCTACACCACGCGCCGATATGTGGAGCGAGGCGTCATGCACGTGTACATGACCTCGGCCGTACTGAAAAACGAGCTGTCATTCATCCGTTCGAGCCTCATAGCCCGCATAAACCGCGCCGTGGGTTCAGATGTTATAACGCAGATAATATTTCACTGATGAACAGCCACACCCAAATACAGCCATCCCTGCTGCCGTCGGCCAATCCGCGCGTGCCGGCCGCACAGCATCCGTTCCGTCACTGCATGCCCATGCAGATACGCTTCACTGACATTGACATGATAGGCCATCTGAACAACAATGTGTACCTCACATTCATGGACCTGGCCAAGATAGACTACTTTACCACCCTGCGTCCGGGCGAAATAGACATGCATAACCTCAACATGGTAGTGGTGCACATTGACGTTGACTTCTACTCCCCCACATTCTTCGGGCAGGAAGTGGACGTGTGGACCACCGTCACCTCCGTAGGCCACCGCTCCCTGCACATGGAGCAGCGCATAGTGGCGCGCGGCAGCAGCGAAACCAAGTGCATAGGGCGCGTAGTGATGTCGGGCTTCGACCCCGCCACCAACACCAGCCTCCCCATAGCCGATGAATGGGTAGCCGCCCTCGAACGCTACGAACACCGCCCCTACCCCCGCACCTGATCGTTGCACCGCTGACGCGGCCCTTGCCATGGCCTATCACTCTCACCGCACCTGACGGCGCTATTTCTTATTTCATCGCCTCCGGCACTGAAAAAATGTCACAAAAACAAACCGTGGGTCGGCGTCGGATGACGCCGGCCCACGGCTATAGATCAAAGATTGCTCCGCAATCCGTTATTTCACGAGCACCTTGCTCACCTTCGAGCCCTGACGGCGGATAACAATGGTACCCTCCGTAGGATTGGCTACGCGTACACCCTGAAAATTGAAGTATTCTACAGGAGCATTCACATCAGCCTCATCTACGCCAATACCGTCAATGGCGGCAAATGCCTCAGGAAGCTCAATCTTACCGTTAGCAGATTCTACGGCCAGACGTTCACCTTTCGCATAATTCTTTTCGGCAAAAGTAATGTGATTGGCCGGGAAAGTTACAGTGGTTCCTTCAAGCTTGCCAAAGAAACCGGCTGCTGCTATATCTTCAGCGGTATTCCCCCATGCAAGGTATTTTGCTGCTTGCGAACTTATCATAGCATCGCCATCACCGCCGAGATTTATACCTACGGGGCTGTCCTCTATGTATACCTGATCAGCATTTGTAGCGTTAACATACAGATAGTGATTGTGAGTATGGTCAAGAACCGCATTTGCGGTGTAATGAGGCCATGCGGCTCCATAAGGATCCACAAGGCGGAATATACTCCGGTTTTCTTTATTAACCTGTACCGGCACTTCATAAGTACACTCCTGTGGTGTCTGATATATTTCAGCAAAAGCTACTTCTGTATACTTGGCATTTCCTATTGACTCCCATTCATCATCGGTAGTAACGGTGAAATGTACTTCTGTATGATCAGAACCTATAACATTGCCATTAGCGTCTAAGGACACTACAACTAAAGTATTTGTTGTGCGTACAGATGGAACATTAAGGCTATAGTTTCCACTTTTCACTGTCTGACCACCGGTTGCTGTCAGGTCAAGCATCTGGACATTAAAGGGCATTGCAAAGATACGAAGCTTTGAGGATGCACAGTCAGGACCTATATTTAATGAGAATGTATGTTTGTCATCGTCAGCACAATAGGCAGATGAAAATATTTCTGTGGTATAATCTTTTTCTCCGGTATAAGTCCAAACACAGCTTCCGCCAAGGAAGAACCATCCAAGTCCGGGTATTCCGACAGCAATATTTTGCATATCATCAAATGTAATCTTGCCATCAGCGATTGTCCCAATCATGGGTTCCTCTGAATCAAGAACCTTATTTCCAGCAGCATTCCAGTAAGTCTGATAGAAATATACCTGACCTTGAGTATGTGTAAATAGGAACTGCTTTTCAAGAGTAAGAGTGCCTGCTGCAAGGTCAACAGTACCCTTTATTTGAAAATCTGAATATATACCGTTAATTATGACCTCATTCTCAGCATCATCCGATTTAGAAATCGTAATGGTCTTTGACTTGGCTCCTGAATCGCCGCTAATATATCCATAATAAGAAAACTTCCAGTTACCACACAGCTCATCAATGCTGGTAGCGGCAGCCCTGCTTGAAGCTGTCCCTTTTTTAGTGACAGTAGCCTCTGCTTTAACTTTTTCACCGAAAAGAGATCTAATGGATTCTACCTTGGCATAATCTCCACTCTGTGCAAATGCCGAAGAAGCTCCAATAATAAGAGCAGAAAGATAGGTGTAGAATTTTTTCATCTGCAAAATGTGTTTAATGATTAAATAATAGAAATAGTACCATCGCCGCGCTCCGCCCTTTCTGCTAACGGGTGGGGTGAGGCGGCCTAAACGAACATCGTTGTTTCTGAAGCTTTTTTCTGTGTTGTGCGATTAGACGCCTCAAAAGTATGGCTAATATTTCAATTTTCCAAAATATTTTAAAAGTTTCTTTGAATTTATCACAAAAACCACCCTTTTTATA
>JAMPBB010000081.1 GCA_023666885.1 Muribaculaceae bacterium
CTCATTCCGTAAAAATTTGGCGATTTCAGGGGGATGGAACAAATAGCAAACGCTAAAAAATTAGTGAGGTTCCTCTGAACCTCTATGTCTTTTGTTTATCTTTCGATTTTACATGTGCAAATGTATTAATTAATAAGAATTTTCCAAAATATTTAAGTGCCGTTTTCAGCAGCACTCAATGGATCTCATAAAGCAGCCTACCAAATTCTCTAAAATACATCTCAACGTATAGCTACCACAAGAGGAACTTCATCAGATTTTGTTCCGGATTCTCCAATTTTTTGCCTCTTATTGAATAAAAAAATGAGGCATTTAACAAATAAATACCTCATTCTTTTATATTGCATCATCGAATGGACTAAACGCTGAATGTTACGTGCTCCATATGATGTCAACAGTGTTGCTCATTATTAGTAATTCAGGTTAGAACTCGGCAAAGGCTACCGGGAGTGTACTGCGCACTGACGGGAGGACAAAAATCTCATCTGCACCCGTCAGAATTACCGTGACATTGTGCCCGGCAAGAGTTTCATATTCAAGCAAAGCCTGCCGGCAGGCACCGCAAGGGGCTATCGGGGAACACACTTCACGTCCATCGGTACCCATGGCAGCTATGGCTATGGCCACAAAAGCGGCCTCAGGATAGCGGGCATGCGCATAGTATGCAGCCGTACGCTCCGCACATGTCCCTGAGGGGAATGCGGCGTTTTCCTGATTGGCTCCCGTAACGATCTCACCATTGTCAAGCAGTATGGCTGCCCCTACGCTAAACTTACTGTACGGAGCATAGCTCCGCTCGGTAGCCTCGCGGGCCTTGTCCACAAGCTTCTTGAACTGCGGCGGAAGCTCATCGTAGACATAGCTCTCCACAGGTACAGTTATATCTTTCCTTACCATGATGATTTACTGTTTTATTTCTACGGTACGCAGGCGCTCTCCTCCGTCAGGGTCTTCAGCTATGGAGCGGTAGTAACGGTCATCGTATCCACCGAATACCGGCGACTTAGGCATACCCTCAGGAGTGCGGGCGAATTTACCGTCACGCTCCTTCTTGATATTCCCGTCAAGATATTTCACCAGCAGATAATCGCCAAGCTCCTTGTAGCGCTTAACGCTCTTCTTGGCCCACGAGGCTGTATGGTCGTTCAGGAAACGCTTAGCCACGTCCGGATCCAACGTCGGAACCTCGGCATATAAGGTGGATACCTCAGCTTCTATGGAGTCCTCTATTGCGGTCTGCACCTTGCGTATGTCGGGTATCATCTGCGAGTATCGGTTGTAAGCCTGATTGGCCACATAGTTGTTCACCCAGAAGGCGGCATCCCATGAAATGTTGTACAGGTCGCCATTGCCGGTGGCAAATTCATGCGGCACTTCTGTCATGCAGTTGTACACCGGCACGTATACACACGTATTGGCGTCGTCAGCTCCAAACCAGAGTATGCCTTTCATAGCCTGTGCGGCATCCTTTTTGAGCTGCGCCACATAGGAGAATCCTGTCTGCTGTGTGGCTATGGCGCGTTCATGGGTATATTCCTTATCATCCACCTTGTAGGTGAGCGGACGCCAACGGTAGGGCACTTTGTACGGGCCGGCGCCAACGTCCTTGGTCATATCCAGAGGGGTGTCCTCAAAATGATCACGCATCATCCATTTCATATCATTGGCCGTAAGCTTGCGTTCAGGCTTTATCCACAGAGGCAGAGGATCACCCTCGCCTTTCAGAATCCATGGCAGGTATGAATCCATACCGGGGACATACTTATTGTAAAACGCCCATACACGCCCGTCGCAGCCGCGCAATGCACCGGAATCATATTCGGCATATGCGCGCGAGAAGCTGAAGTCGGCATCCTTGCCTTCATAATAGCCTTGCTTACGAGCAAAGTCAATCACGTCAGGTGAATACAGCGTATTCTTCTTATCCTTTAAAGGGAATGTATGTATACGGCTATGATTGGCATGTCCCGATATGCAGTCGTCAGGTACTCGGCGAGCCACCCATACGGCACCCTTGTCATCCTTGCCCTTGCCTATCATTTCCATAATCCATACCTCATTAGGGTCAGCTATGGTAAATGACTCACCGGAGCTTGCATAACCGTAATCACGTACCAGTCCGGTCATTACATCAATAGCCTCACGCGCAGTCTGCGCACGCTGAAGCGTAATATATATAAGCGAGCCGTAGTCTATAATGCCTGAGCCCTGAAGTTCCGGACGTCCGCCCCATGTGCTCTCGCCTATAAACAGGGCGTGTTCGTTCATATTGCCCATCGTGGCATACGTATGGCCCACTTCCGGTATCTCGCCAAGCAGCTTACCGGTGTCCCATTCCACAACCTTACGCATAGCTCCTTTAGCATGATCAGCCGCTGGCTGATGATAAAGCTCGCCGTAAAGCGTGTGGCTGTCTGCGGCATATGTAGCCATAACGCTGCCGTCGGCTGTGGCGCCGGGTGCGGCTATAAGCCCGGTACAGGCCATAGCTGAAGCCGACCCGAGCAATAAACTGATAGTAAAAGTCTGTGCTAATTTCATGTGGTATTTCTTTTTATTTTCACAAAGTTAATGCATTTCACCATTATTTCCTCACCATGCGGCGCTAAATTGGCTTCGTTTTATGTAACATTATGAATCCAGGTATAGCTTTGTTGTTTTTTAACTTGTGGAGATAAGGCAGTTTGATTACTTTTGAACCATACAATCATACTAACCTCAAAACCATGAAAAGAATATTTGCAGCTGTCATTATGCTGTGTGTAATTCTGCTTCCTACGGCAGCAAAAAAATCAATGATCACATCGCCAATAGATGATATGCTTGAGCGCATAGATCCCGGACTGTCAAAAAAGATGGCTATAGAAATAGTACCTGACACTACCGACTATTTCGAGCTCAGCCAGAAGGGCGACCGCCCATGCATCAAAGCCAACAGCTATGTAAGCGCCGCCACAGGCATTAACTGGTACCTGAAATACACTGCCGGAGTACATCTGTCATGGAACTGCATGAAGGCAGCCATGCCGTCAAAGCTTCCGGCTGTGAAACGCACCGAACGCCACAGCACCGACATGAACATGCGGTATTATCTCAACTACTGCACACATTCCTATTCCATGGCTTTCTGGGATGCCGACCGCTGGCAGCGTGAAATCGACTGGATGGCTCTGCATGGTATCAATATGCCTCTGTGCATTACGGGTACCGGCGAAGTATGGTACAATGTGCTAAAGCGTCTGGGTTATGACGACTCGCAGGCAAAATCATTTATAGCCGGTCCGGGGTTTCAGGCATGGTGGCTCATGAACAACCTTGAAGGATGGGGAGGCCCCGCCACGGATGCCATGCTGGCCCGCGACACTAAGCTACAAAAAGGCATACTGGCTGAAATGCGCCGCTGGGGCATGAAGCCGGTGCTACCGGGATACTCCGGTATGCTTCCGCACGATGCCGCTACGCGGCTCGGACTACCGGTGGCCGATCCCGGCTTATGGTGCGGATATAACCGTCCGGCATTCCTGTCGCCTGACGCCCCTGAATTCAGCAAGATTGCTGACATATATTATGAAGAGCTGCACCGCCTGTATGGCACGGCTGACTACTATAGCATGGATCCCTTCCATGAGGGAGGCAACACTGCCGGGGTGGATCTTGCCGCCGCCGGTACAGCCATCATGAAGGCTATGAAAAAGGGCAATTCTAACGCAGCATGGGTGGTTCAGGCATGGCAGGGCAACCCGCGTACTGACCTCATAAAGCATCTTGACGCTGCCGATCTCGTAGCTCTGGATCTTCATGTAGAATCAGTGCCACAATGGACTCGCCGCTCTGACAAATTCTGTGGACATCCGTGGCTCTACTGTATGCTGCTCAATTTCGGTGGCAATGTAGGGCTCCACGGCAAGATGCAGTGGCTCATAGACCAGTTCTATCAGGCCAAGGGCGCCTCACCGCAGATGAAAGGTGTAGGTCTGACTATGGAGGGCATAGAGAACAACCCCATAATGTACGAGCTCCTCTGCGAACTGCCTTGGCGCGAATCGGCCCCCACTCGCGAGGATTGGGTGGCGGCTTACGCTGATGCCCGTTACGGCACAGCCGATGCTGACGCCCGTAGCGCATGGTCCATTCTGTCATCATCCATATACAATGCCCCTCAGGCCAATCGCCAGCAGGGCACTCACGAATCCGTGTTCTGCGCCCGTCCGTCCGATGCTCCTCACGGTGCATCTACATGGGGAGCTGCCGAGCCCTATTACTCCGGATCGGATGTTATAGAAGCTGCCCATAAGCTTCTGGCTGCTGCCCCGAAGCTGAGGGATAATGACAACTATCTGTATGACCTCGTGGATGTAACTCGCCAAGCCGTGGCCGAAAAGGCTCGTATGGTGTCAGGACGTTTTTCAAAAGCGACCACCGCTGCTGAGTACCGTAACGCCGCCACGACATTCATGCATCTTCTTTCCATGCAGGATTCACTGCTGTCATCGCGCACGGAATTCATGGTAGGGCCGTGGATAGAATCGGCTCGCGCATGTGGCTCTACCGATGCCGAACGTGACCTTTATGAATATAATGCCCGTGTGCAGATTACCACATGGGGCCTGCGTACGGCATCAGAGCGCGGCGCCCTGCATGACTACGCCCATCGTGAATGGAGCGGCATACTGCGTGACTTCTACGCCATGCGCTGGTCCACATGGTTCAAACACCGCCTTGACAACTGGGACAATCCCGAAGCTCCGGCCATAGACTTCTATGCGCTCGAAGAGCCCTGGACCACCCGTAAGGACAAATATCCCGTCAGTCCTGCGACAGACCCCGTTGAAATGGCTCAAAAGGCACTGCATCTTATAGACGCTATCTGACTTAAACGAACAAAAAAAAATCCGGGCAGATGCGAGGGCACTGAAAAAGATATATAAATTCATAATTTCCCTCTGAAGAGACTAA
>JAMPBB010000082.1 GCA_023666885.1 Muribaculaceae bacterium
TTGCAGAACAATTAGTTAACCTCACCGTAAAGGAAGTAAACGAACTTGCTCAGATACTTAAGGAACAGTACGGTATTGAACCCGCCGCTGCCGCTGTTGCTGTTGCAGCCGGTCCCGCCGCTGGTGCTCCCGCCGCTGAAGAAAAGACCTCTTTCGACGTTGTCCTCAAGTCAGCCGGTGCAAGCAAGCTCAATGTAGTTAAGGTTGTAAAGGCTCAGACCGGTCTTGGCCTTAAGGAAGCCAAGGAACTCGTTGACGGCGCTCCCAGCGTAGTTAAGGAAGGTCTGCCCAAGGCTGATGCTGAAGGTCTGAAGAAAGAGCTCGAAGACGCAGGCGCAGAAGTTGAACTCAAATAATAACGCCTGTTAATCAGGTATATAGGTTAAGTATCGCCAAAGAGGGCTGATACTTAACCTTTTTGTGTTAATATTTAATTTCGGCCTCTCTGCCTCCGTTTTGCACACACTCTCTCCCTCTCATTACCTCTCCCCTTTAACTAACCATTACATTTTTTATTGAATGTCCACCACTATCATTGACAAGCCCCGTGTAAATTTCGCGTCGGTAAAGAACCCTCTGCCTTACCCCGATTTTCTCGAGGTACAGCTCAAGTCATTCCGTGACTTCCTGCAGCTGGACACCCCTCCTGAAAAGCGTAACAATGAAGGCTTATACAAGGTGTTTGCCGAGAACTTCCCCATAGCCGACACGCGCAACAACTTCGTGCTGGAATTTCTTGACTACTATATCGACCCCCCGCGCTACACCATAGAAGAATGCCTCGAACGCGGACTCACTTACAGCGTACCCCTCAAGGCTAAGCTAAAGCTCTATTGCACCGATCCGGACCACGAGGATTTTGCCACCGTGATACAGGACGTATATCTCGGCCCCATCCCCTACATGACCGAGAAAGGCACATTCGTGATCAACGGAGCTGAACGCGTGGTAGTGTCACAGCTGCACCGCTCGCCCGGCGTATTCTTCGGGCAGAGCACCCACGCTAACGGCACCAAGCTCTATTCGGCCCGTATAATACCGTTCCGCGGATCATGGATAGAATTTGCTACTGACATAAACAATGTCATGTACGCTTACATTGACCGCAAGAAGAAACTTCCCGTAACCACTCTTCTGCGCGCCATAGGTCTGGAAAGCGACAAGGACATTATAGAAATATTCGGTCTGGCCGAGGAAATAAAGGTAAACAAGACCAACCTTAAAAAAGCCGTTGGCCGCAAACTCGCCGCCCGTCTGCTCAAGACGTGGGTTGAAGACTTTGTGGATGAAGACACCGGCGAGGTCGTTTCAATAGACCGCAATGAGGTACTTATTGACCGCGAGACCGTACTCACCGAGGAAAACATAGAGCTCATCCTCGAATCAGGCGAGTCAACGATACTGCTCCACAAGGAAGATGCTCACACCAGTGACTACTCCATAATATTCAACACCCTTCAGAAAGATACATCAAACTCCGAAAAGGAGGCCATACAATACATATACCGGCAGCTCCGCAACGCCGAGCCACCGGATGACGCTTCAGCCCGCGAAGTCATAACTAACCTTTTCTTCTCTGAAAAGCGCTATGACCTCGGTGAGGTAGGCCGCTACCGCATAAACAAGAAGCTTGACCTCGACACCTCAATGGACGTCAAGGTTCTTACACGCGAGGATATCGTGGCCATAATCAAATACCTCATAGAGCTTATAAACTCCAAGACTGATGTGGACGACATTGACCACCTCAGCAACCGTCGTGTACGTACCGTAGGCGAGCAGCTCTACAACCAGTTCAACGTAGGTCTGGCCCGCATGTCGCGCACCATACGCGAACGCATGAACGTACGTGACAACGAAGTGTTCACCCCTATTGACCTAATCAACGCCAAGACCATCTCATCGGTCATCAACTCGTTCTTCGGCACCAATGCCCTGAGCCAGTTCATGGACCAGACCAATCCTCTGGCTGAGATGACCCACAAGCGCCGTATGTCGGCTCTTGGCCCCGGCGGTCTGTCACGCGAGCGTGCAGGCTTCGAGGTCCGTGACGTACACTATACTCACTACGGGCGCCTCTGTCCTATCGAAACTCCTGAAGGACCGAACATCGGTCTTATATCATCGCTCTGCGTATACGCCAAGATTAACAATCTCGGCTTCATCGAAACTCCCTACCGCAAGGTGGAGGACTCAAAGGTGAACCTCAACAACGATGAAGTAATCTACCTCACCGCTGAGATAGAAGAAGGCAAGGTAATAGCCCAGGGCAACGCACCGCTCAACGATGACGGTTCCTTCCAGCGTGACCGCGTTAAGGCTCGCCTTGATGCCGACTTCCCCATCGTGCCGCCGGATCAGGTGGAACTCATGGACGTATCGCCCACACAGATAGCATCCATAGCTGCATCGCTCATACCGTTCCTTGAACATGACGACGCTAACCGTGCGCTCATGGGCTCGAACATGATGCGCCAGGCAGTGCCTCTGGTGCGCAGCGAAAGCCCCATAGTAGGAACCGGCCTTGAGGGTCAGCTCATACGCGACTCACGCACACAGATCACGGCTGAAGGTGACGGCACCGTAGAATTCGTGGACGCCCGCGTGATACGCATACGCTATGACCGCACCCCCGATCAGGAATTCGTAGCCTTTGAGGATGCCGTAAAGGAATACCACATACCTAAGTTCCGCAAGACTAACCAGAGCACTACCATTGACCTGCGCCCCATATGCGAGAAAGGCCAGCGCGTAACCCGTGGCACCATCCTCACCGAGGGATACTCCACCGAGAATGGTGAGCTTGCCCTTGGCCGTAACCTCAAAGTGGCGTTCATGCCTTGGAAGGGTTACAACTATGAGGACGCCATCGTGCTCAACGAGCGTGTGGTACGTGAGGATATACTCACATCCGTACACGTGGATGAATACAGCCTTGAAGTGCGCGAAACCAAGCGCGGTATGGAAGAGCTCACCTCCGATATACCTAACGTAAGCGAGGACGCCACCAAGGATCTGGATGAGCGCGGTATAATTCGCGTAGGTGCACAGGTAGTGCCCGGCGACATCATGATAGGCAAAATCACTCCTAAGGGCGAGAGCGATCCCACACCTGAGGAGAAGCTGCTCCGCGCCATATTCGGTGACAAAGCCGGTGACGTCAAGGACGCTTCACTCAAAGCATCACCCTCACTCAAAGGTGTTATCATAGGCACCAACCTCTTCTCGCGTGCCGCCAAGAAAAAGAAAGCCAAGAGCGCTAATGTACAGCTGCCCAAACTTGATGAAGAGTACGAGGAAAAGCTCTCAGCACTCAAGGATCTGCTCGTAAGCAAGCTTATGACCCTTACACAGGGGCTGACATCTCAGGGCGTCAAGGACTTCCTCGGTACAGAAATAGTACCTAAGGGGGCTAAGTTCTCGGCTGCCACATTCCGCGAAATGGACTTTGACACCATCAATCTCAGCAAGTGGACCGATGATGACCACAAGAACGATATGATACGTGACACCATAGTCAACTATCTGCGTAAGAGCAAGGAGATTGATGCGGAACTCCGCCGCAAGAAGTTTGATATTTCCATAGGCGATGAGCTTCCCTCCGGAATAATGCAGATGGCCAAAGTATACGTGGCCAAGAAGCGTAAAATCAGCGTAGGTGACAAGATGGCCGGACGTCACGGTAACAAGGGTATAGTGAGCCGCATAGTACGTCAGGAAGATATGCCGTTCTTAGCCGACGGAACTCCCGTTGACATAGTGCTCAACCCGCTCGGCGTGCCTTCACGAATGAACCTCGGACAGATATTTGAAACCGTGCTCGGATGGGCCGGACGCGAACTCGGCGAGAAGTTTGCTACCCCCATCTTTGACGGTGCCACTCTCGATGACCTCAACGCATGGACCGATAAGGCCGGACTGCCCCGCTACGGAAAGACATACCTCTACGACGGCGGAACAGGCGAACGCTTCGACCAGCCCGCTACCGTAGGTGTGATATACATGCTTAAGCTCGGTCACATGGTAGAGGACAAGATGCATGCACGCTCCATAGGCCCGTACTCTCTCATCACCCAGCAGCCTCTGGGCGGTAAGGCACAGTTCGGTGGTCAGCGCTTCGGTGAGATGGAAGTTTGGGCGCTCGAAGCATTCGGCGCCGCCCACATACTCCAGGAGATACTCACCATAAAGAGTGATGACGTAACCGGACGCAGCAAAGCCTACGAAGCCATTGTCAAGGGCGACCCGATGCCGCAGGCCGGCATACCTGAATCGCTCAATGTGCTTCTGCATGAGCTTCGCGGCCTTGGTCTGAGCATCAATCTCGAGCAGTAATAACTTTCTCCCCAACTATCTAAACTAAACATCTGAATATGGCTTTTAGAAAAGACACCAAGATAAACAAGGGTTTCTCCAAAATCACCATTGGCCTGGCTTCTCCTGAAGAAATTCTGGAGAAGTCAAGCGGTGAGGTGCTGAAACCCGAGACCATCAACTACCGCACCTACAAGCCCGAGCGCGACGGCCTGTTCTGCGAGCGCA
>JAMPBB010000083.1 GCA_023666885.1 Muribaculaceae bacterium
GAGGAGGTTACCGCAACTATGGGTGTATAGGGGTCAATAGGGATGATTCTTTATTATAGGGAAATATGCCGGACATATGGAATGTCATATAGAGGATGATTTCCTTTTGATATGGATTGATGAAGCGTCAAATGTGATAAAGCTTATCCGATTAGGTAGCCATTCAGAGTTATTTGGATAAAAATCTCGGTATTCCGGTGATATGGGGAGTGGTGTAAACACCGCGCGCTGCCGAACAGGCTTCTCAGCCGGGTCGACAGCGCAAAAGTGTAAATCTAACTTCCTTATAGATTACTCCCGCCCTAAGGCAGAAGCCGAACTATGCGGTACATATTCAATTCATCATTAATTATCAAGTGCAAAGGTAATATGTGAATCCGGTGAAATATATACCTTAAAATGATGAATTTTAATGTCATTTTGCATATCAAGCTAATTAGAATCAATGATTTTGTGATATGCGCAGGTGAAATTCGCCCCCATGCACATGATGAAATTCAATGATTCCGATGGCTGACAGGCGAACTACCATATCCTCCGTGGATGCCCGGCTCAGATGGGTGGCTATGGCAAGGTCACGGACTGATATGGTGTCATAACGGCGGAGCGCTTCAAGCAGAGCCGATTCGCTCTCGGAAAGCGTAAGAATGGTCCCGGAATCATCGGCAGCCCGTAGCCAGGACCTGACCATGAGAGGCGATGCTACGATGTTTTCATCGGCCACGCGGTAATATGCACGCCAGCGCCCATCGGGCTCGCGCGCCCGTACCGGACGTGAGGCGGCTTTGTCGATCTCGGCACGTATCACTATGCCATAATCTGTGGCAAATGAGGTGAAATGCAAGGCTTGTGCCGGGCGGCAATACATTTCGGCTGCCTGCTCTACCACGAATATGTCCTCCTCGTTGCGCACACCGGCTATGCGTCCGTTGTCCTTGACGCCGATAAGGAGCCGGCCTCCGTCGTTATTGGCAAATGCGGATATGGAGCGGGCTATCTTGAGCGCATCGTTTATGGCAAACTTGAAATCCTGATGTTCATGTTCGCCTTCGCTTATGAGCGAGTCAATATAGTATTTACCCTTTACGGGGCGTAGGTCTTTCACTTGGGATATTCCATGTTATCAGGAGCGGGCGCTGTCAGTATCTCATCAAGGAAGCGGGCTGCTTCGCGGCGAGCACCGGGCAGATCCATGTATGAGTAGTTGCCGCAGTCACGCGGAGTGGCTCCGGGTATTTCACCATTGTACCCGGCTATGAATGCAAACATTTCGCGCATGAGCGGCAATATGTCGGCCGGAGTGAGATGTCCTTTCAGCAGCAGGTAATTGCCGGTGCAGCAACCCATCGGTCCCCAATAGATGACCTTATCGGCCCATACGGGGTGGTTACGCAAAAATGTGGCCGCAAGGTGCTCTATGGTGTGCAGGACATCGCCGTGTAGGGGAGCCATGCGGTTAGGCTCGGTCATGCGTATGTCAAATGTGGTGATTTCAGCATCCGTACCTACACCGTCACGCCGTGATACATATATGCCTCGGAGCAGGCGGAGGTGATCAACGGTGAAACTGTCTATCTTCTTCATCACAGCTCGGATATGATATGGCGTATGAGGTCAAATGTATGGCGGGGGGCTTCCTCCCAGAAATTATTGTATTGAGCCACATTGTCATCGGCTCCGGGAGTGTCACTTATCACGCGCATACAGGCGAAGGGTACATGGCGCAGATAGCATACCTGGGCTATGGCTGCCGACTCCATGTCTACCGCATCGACTTCCGGGTACAGCGAACGGATCCGTGCTATCACTTCAGGCTCCGAAACGAATACGTCGCCCGAGCATACGAGCCCATGCTTTATGTTGTCGCCCTCGGCCAGGCATGGCAGGGAATTGACTATATCAGAGGTGTGAAAAAATTTGGGGCATCCAGCAGCCTCGCCCGGCTCGGTGCCCGGACCGCACCATACGTCATGATAGGCTATGCGTGTGCCTACTACTATGTCAAGTACTCCGGCACTGCGTCCGGTGCCGCCGGCCACACCGGTATTGATAATGAGATCAGGGTGAAACAGGTCGATAAGTGTCATTGTACCCATGGCTGCATTCACTTTACCTATGCCGCATTTCATGGCCACTATCTCAGGGGTGCCTATGTGTCCTTCGTGGAAGGTGAATCCGGACACGGTAGTGGACTTGGGCTGTTCCAATAGCGGCAGAAGCAGATCAAGCTCTTTCTGCATGGCTACTATTATGGCAATCTTCATAGAGCGTAAGAGTTGAGATTGTAGAAATGTCAAGGCCGGAACCGCTTTGAGGCGGATCCGGCCTGTAAATGGATTGGTGCGCACGAAGGGACTCGAACCCCCACGTCGTAAGACACCAGATCCTAAGTCTGGCGCGGCTACCAATTACGCCACGTGCGCATTAAGGCCTTTCGGACTGCAAATATATACATTCGGCGCCGTTCCACCAAATACCTCCACGTTAAATTTTCTGTAAAAAGCGTATTACAAAATAGACTACTAAATGAAGTAGAATCCATATATAAGTGGAGCAACTCAGCGATGAGTTGCTCCACTTTTTGCATAAAATTTCAAATATCTTGGCCGCCAAAGGCGGCAAGAGTGTCTGTACTCTTCCTAATATCAGGATTTTTTTTGTAACTTTGCACCTGTAAATGGAAATCATCCGTTTCCAAACAACTCATAATTGAATGAAACATATTATTTCAGGTCATAACTGCCAATGCCAAAGCTATAAGGGCAATGGATGTTTCGGAAGCCTCTACACGCTGAGCTATCGACGCATTGGTGTGTCGTGGCCTGACGTGTGCGGAAAGTATGTTCCTATGAGTTGACGTTTTATAGAAGCATAAGCAACTTGATACACAATCGGAAGGTCATAAACTGGCTTTCCGATTTTTTGTTATACGGCATTTCACAACTATAATCAAATAACATCAACAAAACATGGACTTTATCGAAGAATTGACTTGGCGAGGAATGCTCCATGACCTCATGCCCGGCACACAGGAGCATCTGTGCAAGGGTATGACCACGGCATACCTCGGAATCGACCCCACTGCCGACAGTCTGCACATCGGGCATCTTGTCGGCGTGATGATGCTCAAACATTTTCAACGTTCCGGCCACAAGCCGATTGCTCTTGTCGGCGGTGCCACCGGCATGATTGGCGACCCATCCTTGAAAAGTCAGGAACGCAATCTGCTCGACGAGGAAACTCTGCGCCACAATCAGGAGGCAATCAAACGACAGCTTTCAAAATTTCTTGACTTTGAAAGCGATGCTCCCAATGCTGCCGAACTTGTCAATAATTACGACTGGATGAAAGACTTCGGTTTCCTTGACTTCATCCGCACAATCGGCAAGCACATCACCGTCAACTACATGATGGCTAAGGACTCCGTCAAGAAACGTCTTTCGGGCGAAAGCCGCGAGGGCATGTCGTTCACAGAGTTCTCATATCAACTTCTTCAGGCATACGACTACCTCTATCTTCTCCGCAACAAGGGCGTTACCCTTCAGTTGGGAGGCTCCGACCAATGGGGCAATATGACAACCGGCACCGAACTGATTCACCGCGTGGAGGGCGTGGATGATGTATTTGCCCTGACCTGTCCGCTCATTACAAAAGCTGACGGCGGCAAATTCGGCAAGACAGAGAGCGGTAATGTATGGCTCGACGCTCGCTATACATCGCCATACAAATTCTATCAGTTCTGGCTCAATGTCTCTGACGATGACGCGGAACGCTACATCAAGATATTCACGGAACTTAGCCGTGATGAAATCGAGTTACTTGTAGCCGAGCAAATAGAAAATCCCGGAAACCGCCCATTGCAGAAGCGACTCGCCAAGGAGATAACCATAATGGTTCATTCAGAGGAAGCATACCAAGCCGCTGTCGATGCCTCACAACTCCTTTTCGGTGGAAATTCTACCGACATACTCCACAGCATTGATGAGAAAACGCTCCTTGAAGTATTGGACGGAGTACCTACATTCCACGTCAACCGTGATAAAATCTCAGCAGGAATAAGCCTTGCCGACCTATTGGTTGCCGAGACATCAGCATTTCCATCCAAAGGAGAGCTGCGTAAACTTACACAGCAGGGTGGCTTGTCAGTAAACAAAGCAAAGGTCGCAGACCCGTATTTGACAATTACGGAGGATAATCTCCTGAATGATAAGTATCTTCTCGTTCAGCGAGGCAAGAAGAACTACTATCTGATTATTGCAGACTGATCCCAACATGCCTGCTGTTTTACATAAACAAAACGTTAGAAAAGGACGTTGATTATTATGGCCGCAGGTGCGTCGTAAAGCGTACTCTGCGGCTAACTATAAACATAAAAACCACTATATATTTATGAGCTCCAAACAAATTGCAGCTGCTATTTTTGCCGGCAG
>JAMPBB010000084.1 GCA_023666885.1 Muribaculaceae bacterium
TGACCCGGGTAAGGGCATTATACGGTTATTTAATTTCTAAATGAAAGAGCCGTGTAAACAAATGTCCCTTGAATAACTGGCGCATTCGTTTTGTGGTGATCCATAAAAAGAAGCTGCCTGATGGGTTCAGACAGCTTCGTTCTATTCTTTTTGCGGAGCGACCGAGATTCGAACTCGGGAAACGCTTTTGACGTTTACACGCTTTCCAGGCGTGCCTCTTCAGCCACTCGAGCATCGCTCCTTTTATTTCGTTGTGCAAAGTTACCATATTTTGTCGGTATTGCAAATATCCGCTCTTCTTTTTTGAACATTCATTTTGGCTCGTATACTTAAATTAAGTAAATATAGGCATAAGCCATAAATAATTATGTAAAAACTGTCCCATTCCTTATGCCATGGATAAATTTTTTGTTACTTTTGCACTCGTTTCCAAAAGTGCATAAATGACTAATATTTTTCAAAAACATAGATGTGATTCTCCGGGGGTTATGCTGTCGCTCATCCCGGTTTCGGTACTGTTGCTTACGCTTGCCGTAATGATTGTCATAGCGGGGGCTGATTCCGCCCAGACGTGGGGGCCGTGGATGCTTGCCGGGGCTGCCGTTGTGGCTGCTGCGCTGTCGCTGCTCTTTACCCGTGTGCGTCCGGCCTCCCTGTATGCCGGGCTGCGCAAGAGTGCATCGCAGATTCTGCCTGCGGTGCCTATCCTGTTTCTGATAGGCACTCTAAGCGCCACATGGATGCTCAGCGGTGTAGTGCCGTTGCTCATCGATTACGGGCTCATGTTCTTGCAGCCTCAGTGTTTCCTTGTCACTGCGTGCTGCGTGTGTGCCGCCGTTTCGTTGGTCACCGGCTCTTCGTGGACCACGGTGGCCACTATCGGCGTGGCTTTTATGGGCGTAGGTACGGTTATGGGCTATAGCCTCGGATGGATAGCCGGAGCCATTATTTCCGGAGCGTATTTCGGCGATAAGATGTCGCCTCTGAGCGATACCACGGTTCTTGCCTCAAGCTCATGCGGCGTGAAGCTCTTCACCCATATCCGAAACATGATGGCCACATCCATGCCGGCCATGGGGATTGCGCTGGTTGTTTATGCCGTGGCAGGATTCGTTATTGACACCGCTCCGGCCGATGCCAATGCCATTACCCACGCCATAGGCCGGGAGTTTCACCTTACCTCATGGCTTCTTGTCATTCCGGGCATCACATGCGTTATGATAGCTCTGCGGGCCGACACGCTGCTCACACTTGCTGTAAGCACGCTTACGGGACTTGCTGGAATATGGATATTTCAGCCTGAAATTGCATCGGACCTTACCGGCAGTTCTCCTCTCATAGGCTCCCTTCGCCTCATTGCGTTCCCTACATCACTTTCTACCGGTAATGCCATGCTTGATGAGCTATCGGCCACCGGGGGCGCATTAGGGATGCTACCTACCGTACTTCTTATATTATGTGCCATGCTTTTCGGGGGTGTCATGATAGGGAGCGGTATGCTGTCAGCCCTTGCGGGAGCCATCACGTCAAGATTGCATGGCCGGAATTCCTTGGTGAGTGCAACTGTGGCGAGCGGCGTGGGGCTCAATATGCTCACGGGCGACCAGTATCTGTCAATAATACTGGGCGGCAATATATATTCTGATCCTTATCGCCGGTGTGGGGTAAGCGAGCCTACGCTGAGTCGTGCGCTTGAGGATTCAGTGTCAGTAACCTCTGTCCTCATACCGTGGAACTCATGCGGGCTTACGCAGGCCACGGTGCTTGGAGTGGCCACTTTGGCCTATGCACCTTACTGCTTGTTCAATATCTTGAGCCCGCTTATGTCAGTAGCCGTGGCGTGGGTGGTTACACGCCGCAAGGCGGCCATACCCCGCTTGGCTTAGTTAATCATTGCCCGTCAGGCGATTGCGGCGGCGGTGACGGTCGCGCTTGCGCAGCACTATGCGCAGTAGCCCTATGGCTATGAGCGTGGCGGCTATGATGCCGAAGAATTCTATCTGTCGGCCGTCCGTAAGCATCCCGCGCCCCATGTAAGCCATCACGGCCAGATATATCAGCAGCAGGGCGGGTATGAGGTTATAGCGTTTCAGTTTCATCATTCTCCTCAGGTGTGGGTATTACTTTGTATGCCGACTCTTCCGGACAGAAAGCGCCCGACTCTAAATGCAGGTGCAGTTTCAGGCATGCCCAGGCATCAATGGCGGCATAAGCTTGCTGGGCAGGTGTGAGTTCGGTGGCCTCCCAGTTGGTGAGCCGCTGATGCTTGGATATGCGCTCGCCGAACACTATGGCATATACCTTTTGCAGCGAGCTGTCTGTGATGCGGTACTCCTTGACGGTGTCCTGTAGATCCACGAAGCCCTCCGGCGTCAGGTTCGGTTCGGTGCGCCGCAGGCCGTTGAAGTCATCGCGCAGTGACAGCCCCACTTTCGTAATATCGCCGTTTTCCATAAAAGCCCTCAGGCGGGCGGGTATGCCGGTTATGTTTATGCGGAACAGGTATGACTGCTCCAAAGTGGATATCTGCACTAAGGCCACATTGTGGGTCACGCCCTTGCGGAATGCCGGACGCGTTTCGGTGTCAAACCCCACTACCGTTTCGCGTTCAAGCATATCAAGCGCCGTGTCGGCTTTTTCAGCAGTGTCTATAACGCTTATTTTCCCATCATATGTCACCATGGGCATCTCTGCCACTGATTCCTTGCTGATAGCTATGGTATACTCCATATTCATCATACATTTATTACAGGTATGTCCATTATGGGCGTGCCGGGAAAGTTCCGGCAGAGATACCGCTCTATAAATCCTCGTGTGTCGGCAGCTATCCTCGGGTCGGTAGAGTCAAAGTACGTGTTGTACAGCACGCTGTGCAGCTGCATCTGCCGGGCCTTCAGGGCTTCCAATGATAGCACGGTATGGTTTATGGAGCCTAACCGCGAGTTGGTTACTAATATCACAGGCAGCTTGCGGCTTGCGGCATAGTCTATGGACATGAATGTGTCCGTTATGGGCACCATCATGCCGCCGGCCCCCTCTATGAGCACCACGTCATACCGCTTCAGCAGTTCTGACGTGGCTGCGTCTATCACGCCGAGGTCTATCTCCTTGCCGTCAATGGCTGCCGCCAACTGTGCCGACGCCGGATATGTGAATATTACCGGGGCGGTCAGGTGGCTGAGGTCCTCCTCAAGCATGCCCGTGCCGGTTATGGCGCGGTGCAGCTCTATGTCCTCCGATGTGTCCGTGCAACCGGTCTGTATGAATTTCTGCGTTATCACCTTCCGGCCATCCTCCATAAGAGTCTTGGCCAGCCAGCCTGTGGCAAAGCTCTTGCCGGCATCGGTGTCTATGCCCGTTATGAAGTACGCTCCTTTCATTTCCTATGCTTGGATTTGTCAGGTGACTCGTCAGCAAAATGGTTGGGGAACGCGAGCTTGACGCGCGGGTGTGTCATGGCGTATATTATAAGCACCGCGCCTCCGAGTACAAATGGTATGCTCAGCCACTGACCCATGTTCAAGGCCATTCCGGCCTCCCATGCCACCTGATCGTTCTTGATGAACTCTATTATGAACCGAGGCAGGAATATGCCTACGAGGAAAGTGCCGAATATCAGCCCCGGACGCTCCTCGGCATTCTTGCGCCAATACATCCACATAAGCAGCGCGAACAGTCCGAAATATACCAGCGCCTCGTATATCTGCGTAGGATGCACCGCTACACCCGGATACATCTCCTGCCACATCCTTGAGCGCTCGAACATGAAACCCCACGGCAGGGTAGTGGGGCCGCCGTATATCTCCGAATTCATCAGATTGCCTATACGTATCAGGCCCCCCACAAGGGCTATAGGTATCACCAGGCGGTCAAACGTCCACAGCGGGCTGCGCTTGGTAGTGAATATGGAGAAAAGTATCACCGCCGTTATCACGCCTATGGCACCGCCGTGGCTTGCCAATCCGCCCTCCCATATCTTGAATATGTCAGCCGGATGCTGGCTGTATATGTCCCACTCATAGAAAAATACGTGGCCAAGACGCGCACCCACTATAGTGCCCCCCACTACCCACAGCAGCAGAATGCCGAGCCAGCGCTCCGGTGCCCCCTCATGCTTGAACATGCGTGACACTATCTCATACCCGAGCAGGAAACCTATGGCAAACATCAGTCCGTACCACCGCACCGTAACGAACGAATCTATCAGCACGGGGTCAGCGTTCCAGTGTATATAAGCAAGCATAATGACGTTTCTTTTGATATTTCATGCAAATTTAGGCATTTTTTTCACATCACCCACCCTCCCCACCCCATAATTGCCCTCTAATTGCACGGCTCTTTCATTTAAAATACCTTGATTACATCTCCCCAAAGATATATTTT
>JAMPBB010000085.1 GCA_023666885.1 Muribaculaceae bacterium
ACAAATTTACATACATTTGTGAAACTTTTAACAACCTACTTTCTACATTGACCCGCTTAACGGCTATGACGTGGCACAGTTCAAGGACTCGGCCACCATGGCACGCTGGGCTCTGCTGTACAGCGAAGCTATGGCCGCCAACAGCCTCACCGCACCCACTGACACCATAATAAATATAGCCGTCAGCTACTATGGCAGCCATAACGAAGCCGCTGCCTTCAGCCGGGCATGCGAGCTCAGGACACTCCTCCTTACGGACACCTCTACGTCAAGGAGCAACGCCCTTGCCACAGCCCTCTATCTGCAAAAGGAAAAGGAATTCATGCTCTACAAGGAGCGCACCAAGAGGGAGCAGACGGTGCTCATATCGCTCATCGCAGCCCTGTTGGCCGCAGGCGTCATAGTGTGGCAGCGCCAGCACTTGGCCTTGCGCTCAGCCCAGAACGAGGCGCTCATAGCCGAGGCCTCCCTGCTCAAGGAAGGGCTCACGCTTCAGCAGACGCAGAACCATGCGCTGAGCTCACGCTTGGCGGACTCGCTGTCCGGACGGTTCAGAATCATTGATGAACTGTGCCAGGCCTACTACGAGTCGCAGGGCACCAAGACAGAGAAGAAAGCCATAGCTGACAGAGTGAAGGCACACATCGCTGACCTCAAATCCGACGAAGGGATATTCCGTGAGATGGAAGCATGCCACCGTGATATGCTCGCCAAGCTCCGTGACGCCCTCCCGGCACTGAAGCCTGATGAATATCGCATGATGACATATCTGGCAAGCGGCCTCTCCAATCGCACCATAGCCCTGCTGATAGGCGAGAGCATTGACACGGCCTACAAGCGCAAGTCGCGCCTCAAAGCCAAGATAACGGCCTCTGATGCCCCTCAGAGGGAGGTTTTCATGGCCGTTTTCCACTGAATCCCTTCACCTGTCAGACTTTTCTTTGATTTTCCTGTATAAACCTTTGTATTACAGGTATCTATAAATCACGTTGTCAGACTGGTTTTTTGGCCGTAGCCCTGTTTGGCGCGTACCTTTGCATCAAATTCTATATCGTTATGCAAAGAATCGCACTTACACTACTTGCCATAGCCGCATGCTGCCCAGCCATCCATGCCGCCCATACCGAGCCCTCCGACTCCCTTGAAAAGGAGCTCCATGAGGTGATAGTCACAGCCCGGCAGCCCGCCACCAAGCTTGAAGGCACCACCCTTGTATCCACTATACCCGGCACCACACTGCAGCACCTCGGCACAGCTCTCGATGTGCTCCGTCAGCTCCCTATGATACGCGTGGAGGATGAGTCCGTAAGCATAATAGGCAAAGGCACCCCGGAGATACTGATTGACGGACGCCCCATGCGCTCCGCCGATGAGCTGATACACCTCTCATCGTCAGGCATCAGGAAAGTGGAGCTTGACATGGCCCCCGGAGCCATGTATGACAGCGCTACCCGGGCCGTGCTCCGCATCACCACACGCCGCAGCTTCCTTGACGGCATATCGCTCTCAAACCGTGCCGAGGCCACACAGCGGCGCCGTTTGTCGGCCAATGACTACCTTGACCTCAACTATCACTCAAATGCCTGGGACATATTCCTGTCCGGCGGCGTAAACCACAGTGACATCCTTACCAAAGGCTACACCACTAACAGCTTGGAATACACCGGACAGCATGTGGTCATAGGCAGCTCACAACACAGCTCCAGCCCGGCCACCGTAGGCGCCGTTACCGCAGGCGTGAACTATTCGGCAGATTCGCAGGCGTTCGGCGCATACTACAGGATAAACCCCGAGCACGGAGATTTTCAGAACGATGGCTCCGAATGGATTGATCACAGCTCACCTATACACCGCATAATCCGGCGCCGCATCCGAGCCCGTAGCCACCTCGTGCAGCTCTATTATGACAATACATTTGCCACCAAGTACCACACTCACTTTGACGGCAATTTCAAAAACTCCCATGCCACTAACCATGTACTCACCTCATACCCCGATGCCGCTGCTACCGCCGATGTCAGTTCCTCCGATTCACGGCGCTCATCCCTTTGGGCAGGCAAGCTGTATGTGGAATTCCCGTTGGCCAAAGGTAAGGTTACCGCAGGCACACAGGACTCCTACACCCGCACTACGCTTGACTATCTGATGCTCAACCCTGATATAAGCCAGTACATACCCTCATACACCACAGTAGCCCGCCAGACACTCGCCTCAGCCTTTGCCGCATGGAGCCGCTCGTTCGGGCGTGTCAGCCTGTCAGCCGGATTGCGCTACGAGTATGCTGACTATCTGTACAATGTCAATGGCGTAAAGGACAGCGACATTAGCCGTACCCACAGCTATCTCACTCCCGACATATCGCTCGGCTACTCGTTCAGCGATGACTCGCAGCTGAGCGTAAGCTACAAAATGTCTACCGTCAAGCCCCCGTATGCGCAGCTTACAGGCAGCCTTAGCTACGTGGGCATGCACGAGATAGAGGGCGGAAACCCTGCGCTGAAAGATGAGCGCATGCACGATCTTCAGCTCTTTGCCATGCATAAAGGATTCATGCTTCAGGCTGATTACACACGCAGCATTGACACCTACGCATATGTCAAGCGCCTGTACCCGGCACCCACATTGCAGCTGCTCATGCAGCCCGTCAACATTGATGTGTCCGCACTCTCCCTCTACCTTGTGTGGAGCAAGCCTGTGAGAGCGTGGACCCCTAACCTCACAGTGGGCATGTACAAGCAGTGGCTCAGGCTCGGCGGTACGCACTATAACCGTCCCATCCTGTCCTATTACTTTGACAATACCTTTGCGCTCCCTGCCGACTTCATCTTTACGCTCAATGCCACGGGGCAGACCGCCGGCTACATGCACACTAACCGCTTTGCCTCCACCCCGTTCAGCCTTGACGCCTCTATAAGCAAGTCATTTCTCGGCAAGGACTTACAGCTCAAGCTCTCGGCCACCGACATATTCAACACCTCCTGCAACGACTGGACCATGACCACCTACGGAGTGCACGTGAGCAAGCACCAGTCATACGACTCACGCGGCATATCCCTCTCCCTCATCTACCGCTTCCGCCAGCGCCCGAGCCAATACAAAGGCACCTCCGCCTCCGACACCGAGCTCCGCCGCCTCTAACCCCACACGTTTTCAAGGGTAAAATATGCGGATAATTTCACGTTTTCAAGTGTAAAGCTAAATTTTTTGAGTTAAATCTGACTCTAATTATGAATTTTATGCCTATCATATAAATATATTACTGACTGTGTTCTTTAATTTTAGCATGGTGTTTTCAGCATTTGTTGAGCGCTATGTCAGAAAATTATTGTTAATTTGTCCGTGGAAAGTGTAATATATTGGTACCCTTAACGTCATATATATGTATGAACCGGACATCAACCTCCATAGTCACAATTATTGCCATCTTGTCTGTGCTATCCATGTCGGCGAAGAAGCAGGCCGATTATCCACGCGCTGAGATAAAGGTCGGCTACACCTACCACGAAACCTTCGTGCGAGGCTCCGACGGCATAATAAAGCGCGATATCCCATTTATACTCTTGGCCTCCAAAGGACAGTCAAAGTTCTATAATGCGAAAACGGAGTTCAAGGACTCACTTGAATCCACACCGCAAGGCCGCGCCGTAAGCCATCAGCTCCTTAATGATGCAGTAAAGCGATATGCTGAAACGGAGGACCGCAGCGCAATGGATGCAGTGGCTTACCAGACATTCTTATACATATTCCGCTCCACACCTGACAATCAAATGACCGTCTATGACAAGGCGGGATCTATTGAACAGGGTTACTACACTGAGCCTCTTGGAGAGATTGTATGGGAGATTTCTGACTCTACAAAGTCCGTATTAGGCTATTACTGTGTGATGGCAACGGCAAATTATCATGGACGGCACTGGATAGCATGGTTCGCTCCTGATATTCCTTTGCAGGAAGGTCCGTGGAAGCTTACGGGGCTTCCGGGTTTGATACTTGAAGCGAGTGAATCCACAGGACAGCATAGCTTCGTAGCCACAGGCTTGGAAGCCTCAAATCAGGAGATTGTCCCGATTTACCCTTATCGTCAATACGATAAAATGACTCGCATTGAAATGCTTAGACAGTTGCGTAACTACCGTGACCATCATAACGCCATTGACGGAGCAGCTACCG
>JAMPBB010000086.1 GCA_023666885.1 Muribaculaceae bacterium
AAAATATATCTTTGGGGAGATGTAATCAAGGTATTTTAAATGAAAGAGCCGTGTTGCACAAATGAGAAATCCCGTCATGCATTTTGGCATGACAGAAACATTTAGTATTTTTGTGCAGCGGGCGAGCCTGCTGTAAACAGCCGTTTTGATACATAGCATGAAAAAAATACTTATAGCATTAATACTGACACTGGTTTGTGTACCCTATGCCGTTTCGGCTGACATTACCACTGCCGGCAATTCAGGCGCATTCTCACACTTTGTATGGGGTGCCGAGGCCGGAGGATCCATTGACATGACTACCAATGACATGTCCACTCTAAACTTGGATGCTTTCTTCGGATACACCAACAAGTGGCTTAACGTGGCCGGTGTGGGCGCAGGCATACATATGATGGTGAGCAACAGTTGCCGCTCATTTCCGGTATATGCACTGTTACGCACAAGTTTCAGCTCCAAGCCCAAGCTATGCTTCCTTGACCTGCGTGGCGGATGCGTCATAAACAATGTGGATTACGACACTACGCGCACGCGCCTGTATCTGTCGCCCGGAGTGGGGTTCAATCTTGCCCGTGGCCGTTCCTTCACTTCGTACGTAACGCTCAGCTATGAATATAACGGGCTTGATGCATATGTGAAAGATGACACACGTCATGATATTCATGGGCTTAGCATGGCTTTGGTGCGTATAGGTATTAGTTTTTGATAAATAATGGATAAGGTAAAGATAAAGATAGTAAACAGGTCAGGGCATCAACTGCCTGCGTATGAAACATTTTCATCGGCCGGCATGGATGTGCGTGCATGTCTTGATGAGCCCATTACGCTTCAGCCTATGGCTCGCGCGCTGATTCCTACCGGACTGCGTATGCAGCTCCCTCACGGATATGAATGCCAGCTAAGGCCACGCAGCGGACTCGCCTTGCGCAATGGGATAACGCTCGTAAACACTCCGGGAACGGTGGATGCCGACTACAGAGGTGAAATAGGAGTTATTTTAATCAACCTTTCATCCGAGCCCTTTGTTATTAATGACGGAGAGCGTATATGTCAAATGGTTATCACCACGTATACCCGTGCCGAGTGGGTGCCGTCAGAGCGTCTGGATGAAACAGAGCGCGGTGAAGGCGGGTTTGGACATACGGGTGTTGACTGAGCCGAAGTGGACGTTGTAAATGCGTATGTCTGACACCTGACGTACACCTCTCCGGATTACTTGATGAAACACTATTTATCTGAGAGATGTCAATGAACAGTTTTACCAAAGCTTTCGCAGCGATTTTCTTCATGCTGACATGCGTGGGTTCCGCCATGTTGGGTGCCAAGACCTCACGTTATGATGATGAAGCCGATGCTCGTAAAGCTGACTATATATTCCTTGAGGCGCTCAAATACAGTGCGGACAGCAAGGATGCATACTATGACCTTGTGGAGCGTGCCTATGAGCTGAATCCATCGGACAAGTATCTGGGCATGGAATACGGCTGCAAGATGATGATGGAGCTTGGCGACAGCGTATCGCTCGTAACCGGGCTTGGGCTGGTCAAGGATTATGTCATGTCCGAACCGTCAGATCTGTATGCCGGTACCATGTTCGCAGCTTTTGCGGATCATCTCGGGCGTCCTGAAGAGGCTGTAGATGCCATGGCCATGATGCATTATGCTCATCCGGAACGTGCCGATGTGGCCAAAAAATATGTGGACGTGATGATAACGCATGCTGACACCGTAACCATGTTTGATCAGGCGCTGCGCCTTATTGATACGCTTGAACGGGCTGAGGGTATAAATCCCGAGCTGAGCATGCGCCGTATGAGGATATACGAAGTGCAGGCTGATACCGCATCCATAAAGGAAGAGATGCTCAAGCTGCTTAATTCATCGCCCTCAAGACCTGAATACAATACATTTGCCGGCCAGATTTATTTAGGTCTTGGCAATCCGGATTCGGCCAAAGTATTTTTTGACAGGGCTGTGGAGCTTGACCCAACAAATGGCGAAGTCTATTACAACAGAGCCTCGTTCTACAATCAGATTGGCGACAGTGTGGCGTATGACCGCGAGGTGTTCCAGGCCATGCTCCTTCCGGATATAGACATAGAGCCTAAACTTGAAATATTGCGTGACTATGTGATAAAGCTGTTCCGTGACTCAACACAGACTGAGCGCCTTACGAGTCTGTTCCGGGGCTTGGTTGACCGTTATCCGCATGAGCCTAAGGTGCGTAATCTGTATGCCGATTATCTGATAGCCATACAGGATTTCCCCGGAGCGGCAGAGCAGAAAAGTTATGAGCTTGACATGGTGCCGGGCGATGAACGGGCTTGGGTGGTGCTGTCAAGCCTGTATTTGCAGTCAAATGAATATGACAAGTCAGTCAATGCCGTAGAGCGCGGGCTGCATTACTTTCCGGAAGCAATATCGCTGTATGAGATTGGGTCGGCGGCAGAACTGAACAGGAAAGATAATGAAGCGGCCCTACAGTTTATACGCCGTGGAATGGAAGTGGCTGATACTACTGATGTAGAGATTATGTCACGTCTTGTAGGCGGAATGGGTGACATTATGTACAATATGGAACATACCGACAGCGCTTTCGTGCTTTACAACCGTGCTATAGAGCTTGACCCGGAAAACCTTACGGCACTGAACAACTGTGCCTATTATCTGGCATGTAATGACCGTGACCTTGACCGGGCGCTTTCACTTATAGAGCGTGTTGTAGCTCAGCGCGAGGATGATCCTACATCACTTGACACATATGCGTGGGTGCTCTTCAAAATGAAGAATTACGCTAAAGCCCATGAAGTGATAGATGAAGCGCTGGCCAATTCTGAAGAGGTTTCATCAGATCTTTATGATCATGCCGGCGACATATATTTTATGGACGGAGATCCGGAGTCGGCTCTTGATTTTTGGGAGAAAGCACTCAAGCTTGATCCGGATAATCAGATGTTGAAACGTAAAGTTAAGCATAAGACATTCTTTTATAAATAATGCATTTGATACGTAATTATTCAAAAATCATACTTTGTGCTGCGGTAGCCATACTGCTCAGTGCGTGCGGAGCATCAAAACAATCGGCTGCCGGCTCCCGACAGTCAGAATCGATGTCAACTGTCAATGTGGGTGATGCTGCTTCAACATTTCGTGAAGTTATTCTTTCAGCTCATCCATGGCAGAAGCTTCGCGTACCCATGCAGGTTTCGGTAGAGTCGCCTGTTCAGGCCGGTATGTCGGGCGTGGCAGTTATGGAGCGAGGCAAGAGCATAAACCTGTCACTTAGGGTATTAGGTATGGAAGTGGCTGTGCTGTATCTTACGGGCGATTCGATAATAGTGCTTGACAAGTGGAACAAGCGTTACGTGGCCGAGGATTTGACTAAATTCTTAGGCAGTTTCCCCATAAACATATCCAATGTGCAGGACCTGCTGCTTGGACGGCCATTCCTGTTAGGCTCTGATGTTCTGACCACCATAGATATTTCAAAATTTGAATTTGAGAACACTAATTCCGGCATGTGGGCATGTCAGCCTACATCACTACCCGCAGGCATAAATTATGCTTTTCTTTTCCTCGGCGGCACCTTGCAGTCGGTAATGGCCGGAGTAGCCGGCAAGAATCCGGTGGAGTTCCGATACGCCGATCCTGCCGAGACGCGTTACGGACCTATGTCAGGCATGGTGACGTTTTCAGCCGATGCTTCCGG
>JAMPBB010000087.1 GCA_023666885.1 Muribaculaceae bacterium
GCTCGGGCATGGGCGGCCGTGACGGCAGCCGGCGCAAGGATGACCGCGGGCCGCGCAAGCCGGAATGGAAACCTGACAAGGGAGCGGACCGCCGCCGCTATGATGATAACCGCCGTCCCGGTGCCGACCGACACGAACAGCATGAACGCGAGGAGCTGCACTCGGACAACCCGCTGGCCGTAAGGCGCAATGAGAAGGCTCTGCGCATGCTGATAGGGCGCAAGCCTCAGCTGCCGCCCGCCGAAGGAGGCGTGAACATGCGCCCGCGCCGTGGCTGGAAGCGCCCCGGCACTGATAAGGATAGCAAATCAGAATAACTTACATATGAACATACTACTGCTCGGAAGCGGCGGCCGTGAGTCGGCCTTAGCATGGAAAATGAGTCAGAGCCCTCGGCTCGGAAACCTCTATATAGCCCCCGGCAACGGCGGCACATCGGCCTACGGAACCAATGTGGAGCTGTCGCCTATGGACTTTGAGGCCATAGAACGCTTTGTGGCTGACCATGACATAGACATGATAGTGGCCGGCAATGAGGATCCGCTCGTGGCCGGAGTGGCCGATTACTTTGCCGCACGGCGTCCGGAGCTCTTAGTGGCCGGACCGGTCAAGGCCGGAGCCGCGTTGGAGGGCAGCAAGGACTTTGCCAAGCGGTTTATGACCACTTACGGCATACCTACGGCGCGTTACCGTTCGTTTACCGCCGACACTCTGGCCGAAGGTCAGGCATTCCTTGAAGAGCTTAAGCCACCGTATGTGCTGAAGGCCGACGGATTGGCTGCCGGTAAGGGCGTGCTTATAATCAATGACCTTGCCGAGGCCAAGGAGGCTTTGGCTGAGATGCTTGCCGGCAAGTTCGGAGCATCATCGGCCACCGTGGTGATAGAGGAGTTCCTATCAGGCATAGAGTGCTCGGTATTCGTGCTTACTGACGGCAAGGGAGGCTACAGAGTGCTCCCCGTGGCCAAGGACTACAAGCGTATAGGCGAGGGCGATACCGGACTCAACACCGGTGGCATGGGTGCCGTAAGCCCCGTGCCGTTTGCCGATGAGGCGTTTATGGGCAAGGTGCGTGACCGCATAATACTGCCTACCCTTGACGGCCTGCGCCGCGAGGGGATAGACTATCGCGGATTCATATTCTTAGGCCTTATAAACGTGGGTGGTGAGCCTATGGTGATAGAGTACAATGTGCGTATGGGCGACCCCGAAACCGAGGCCGTGATGCTGCGCATAGACTCTGACCTGGTGACGCTGCTTGAAGGTGCCGCCCGTGGCGACCTTGCCGACATAGAACTTAAGGAAAGCCCCATGGCTGCCGCTACGGTGATGATGGTGAGCGGCGGCTACCCCGGAAGCTATCCGAAGGGCTACGCCATAAGCGGACTTGATGACGTGGAGGGGAGCACGGTGTTCCATGCCGGTACCAAGCGGAATGCCGACGGTACGGTACGCACATCCGGAGGCCGTGTGATAGCCGTGAGCTCGCTCGGCGGTGATATAGCCGAAGCGCTTGCCCACAGCTATGAATCGATAGGCAGGCTCGGCTTTGACGGCGCATATTTCCGCCGTGACATAGGGCGTGACCTTATGAAATAAAAAGTTACCGTAATGCGCCCGGCTGAAGTAAAAATAACACGCTTCATAGCCAGCAGGTACTGCGCCATACTCCTTATGGTGATGGGACTGTTGGCATGCGTGGGAGGCTACGGTACGGGCTCGGCTCTACCTCTGGAGGGGGATGCCGGATTTGTTTCTGTCAAGGGGCTGTGGAGCATATCTGACAAGATGGTCCGCTTTGTGACAGGGCTTATACTCGTGGCCGGAGTGACGGTCCTGATGGATTGCATAAACCGTGGGTTCAATCTGTTGCGCACCACACAGATATTGTTTATGGGCATATTTGTGGCCATGCAGTCGGCCACACCGCTGATAGTAGGCGGTATGCCTTCAAGCGTGCTGATGGCTGCGGTGATACTCGGCACTATGGCCGTGATATTCACCACTTATCTTCAGCCACGGCTTACCAGGCGGGTGTTTCTGATGTTTGTGGTCATGTCGGCTCTGTGCGTGGCCAACTATGCGTATATATGGTACATACTGCTGTTCATGGCTTCGTTCAGCCAGATGCGAACCATGGGACCGCGTATGCTTTTGGCGGCTCTGTTAGGTATCATCACCCCGCTGTGGATAAACTTGGGGATGGGGTGGATAACACTTGGCGAGCTGCATCTGCCGCGTATAGACAGCGTGATAGTGCAGATGTCGCGGCCTCGGTTAGTGATGCTTATAGTGACCGTAGGCGTGACGGTGGTGACATCGTTTCTGCTGTGTGCCGTAAATATGGTAAAGATCTATGCCTACAATGCCAAGGACCGCGCTCTCAACGGCGTGCTGATGCTTCTTACCCTGACCACGTCGCTGGCCATCCTGATAGATTTCCGCAATGCGCCTTCATATCTGTCGCTTCTCAACTGCCTGACGGCATATCAGGTGGGGCTCTTCTTCCGTGTGAATGCCGCACGGCGCGGATATGTGGCCATAATAGGAATACTGATATGTTTTACCGCTATATACCTGTGTAACATATGGCTCCGAATGTAATAGTGGAACGCAACGTGCCTTATATGCGCGGAGTGCTGGAGCAGGCCGGGGCTTCGGTACGGTATCTTGCTGCCGAGGAAATAACGCCCGCAGCCATGGCCGATGCCGATGCGCTGATAACCCGCACCCGTACGCGGTGTGATGCTTCGCTGCTTGAGGGCTCACGCTGTAAGATTATAGCTTCGGCCACCATAGGGCTTGACCATATAGATGTGGCTTGGTGCGAGGCCCACGGCATAACCGTGCACAATGCTCCCGGATGCAATGCTCCTGCCGTGGCTCAGTACGTCATGGCCTCCATACTTCAAATTTACGGCACTGACCTGTCCGAAATGACATTGGGGGTAGTGGGCGTAGGGCATGTCGGCTCCATAGTGGAGCGCTGGGCGCGTTCGCTTGGCATGCGTGTGCTGCTATGCGACCCGCCGCGAGCTGAGGCCGAGGGTGCGTCGGGATTCTGTACCATGGAACAGGTGGCACAGGAAGCTGACATAGTGACATTCCATACGCCACTGACCAAAGCGGGGCCATACGCTACGTGGCATCTGTGCGATGAGGCGTGGCTGAACTCCGTTAAAAGGCATCCGCTCATAATCAATGCGGCGCGAGGAGCCGTGGTGGATACCGATGCGCTGGTACGCGCCTTAGACAAGGGTACGGTGAGGGGCGCCGTGATAGACTGCTGGGAAGGTGAGCCCGATATTGACCGCAGGCTGCTGGCACGGGCTGCTGTGGCCACTCCTCATATAGCCGGATATTCCGCTCAGGGAAAGGCTCGCGCCTCATATATGGCGGTCAAATATGTTACCGGCTATTTCGGACTGCCCATGTGCACCCTGTCGGTAGAGATGCCCGCTCCGGTGCCTGACGCTGTTACGCCCCAAGATATAATGCTTACATATTCACCAGAGGCCGATACGACAGCCCTGCGTGAGGCCCCGGAGGATTTCGAGCTGTTACGCAACGGCTATAATCTGCGGCAGGAGCCGGTGTGAACCGGGAGCGAAAAAAGTTTGTTTTTCAGACAAAAATATATAAGAGGTTGTTTAATAACTAATGTTAACGTCAGGGTCTTGTATTTTGGCGCAGA
>JAMPBB010000088.1 GCA_023666885.1 Muribaculaceae bacterium
GTTGAAAAGTGTATTTTTACGAGCATAAATCAGCTTGAAAAGTGTATTGATCTTAGTCCAGGGTTTGGATGCCGCCGCCGTTTACCATCAGGGTCTGCCCGCTTACCCAGCCGGATATAGGTGCTGCCAGATACAGGACGGCACCGGCTATGTCGGTCACTTCACCTAATCGGTGTATAGGGGTGTGGGCCAACATCCGTGCCTCTATCTCCGGAGTCAATACCGAGGCTAAGGCCTTTGTCCGTGTGGCGCCGGGTCCCACACAGTTTATGCGTATACCCATTGGGCCATAGTCATATGCCAGATTTGAGGTCATATGATTGAGCGCCGCCTTTGATGAACCGTATATGGCCATGTTCGGGTCATTGTTTATGCTGCTCATGGATGTGATGTTTATTATGCTGCCGTAGCCCGACTGCTGCATGTAGGGGGCCGCGAGCTTGCACAGCTGCCATGGCGCAAACAGATTTATGGCATATATACGCTCCACGTATTCACGGTCTATTTTGAACGGATTTTCACGGCCGCCACCTCCCATGCCGGCATTGTTCACCAGGACGTTGACCGTGCCGTAAGTGGTTACGGTAAAGTCAATGAGTGTAGTGAGGTCAGTCTGATCAAGGACATTGCACTTCATGGCCACAGCTTTGGCGCCTGATGCCGTTATTTCATCGGCAGTAGCTTGAGCCTTTTCAAGCGAAAGGTCGCTTACCACTACCCGTGCTCCGGCCGATGCCAGAATCAGACATGCACCACGCCCTATGCCGTCGCCACCGCCGGTAACTACGGCCACCTTGCCTGTAAGGTCAAATAAATTCTGAATATCCATGTTATTATAACAATAAATTCGTTACTTTTGTGGCATAGATAAACTAATCATCACCTATAAATTTTCATACATGAAATTAACACTACCCAGTTATTCGGCGGTCGGTGTGGCTCTTATGGCCGCTCTGACGTTGCCGCAACCGCTACTTGCACGTCAGCTTACCGTAAAGGAGGCTGTAAAGGCTGCCGATGTGGAGGCTGCATCCACACCGGGCCTCAAAGGTCTTAGTGCCGCCTCAGGTTCATACCGCCTGCTCAACACTCAGCGTTACTCTGACCTTAACACCGTCTATATAATAGAACCTAAGGGAAGCGGTGAGGTCTATTTCCTTGCGGCCGATGATGTGGCCCGTCCGGTACTCGGCTGGACTGACGGAGCTACGTTCAGTATTGACAATATTCCACCGGCATTCCGGTATATGCTCGACTGCTACTCGCAGGAGATAGCCGCAGCCTCACAGGCTGATGCTCCGGAATATAATGCCGCTTCGCGTTCCGGACTCTCTGATGTGGCTCCGCTTGTCAGCACTCGCTGGAATCAGGATGCTCCGTACAATAATCTCTGCCCTACTATCAGCGGAAAGGCTACATATACCGGATGTGTGGCTACAGCCATGTCCCAAGTCATGAATTTCCATAAATGGCCTCTTACCGGTACCGGCTCCAATACCTATGAATGGGCCAACAACGGCAATCAGAAACTTACTTTTGATTTTTCCACCGTGTCATTCGACTGGTCAAACATGCTTGACTCATACAGCTCCGGCAGTACTGCTGCGCAGAACACCGCCGTGGCTACTCTTATGAAGGCATGCGGATATTCCGTAGACATGAATTACGGCACCGGGGCCAGCGGAGCATTCAGTTTTCGCGTGGCGCAGGCTTTGATAGACAACTTCGGTTATGCCAAGAGCCTCTACTATATGGATCGTATGCTTTATCCGCTTGATACATGGATAGAAATGATACATAACGAGCTGGCAAACCGCCGTCCGGTCTATTACTCGGGCGCTAACCCCTCTGGCGGACACGCTTTTGTGCTTGACGGCTACCGCTCGGGCGATTATTTCCATGTCAACTGGGGCTGGGGCGGCTCAAGCAATGGCTACTTTGCCATTACGGCACTTGACCCAGCCAATCAGGGCATAGGCGGCAGCGCGGCAGGATATAATCAGAGTCAGGCTGCCGTATTTGGAGTTGAAAAAGACTATTCTGGCTCTCAGTATCATGTGGCTGCATACACACAGGGTACTTTCGTTACCGGCCAGACCACTTACTCCCGTTCTGAGTCAGTGGTGTTCGGTAGTGGCGATACATGGTTTATAGGTAGCTACACCATTGAACCCGTTACGGGGCAGTTCGGTGTACGCCTCACCAATATATCAAGCGGAGCCGAAACGGATTTGTTTAATACGGCAGTTTATTCAAGTTTGCAATTCCGTTACGGAATTAAGCAATTCGGAATTTCCGCAAGCTCATTCCCCACATCCGGAGAATATTATGTAGAGCCTATAGCTAAGATTAACGGCACTGTCATGAAAGCATTAGTGCCTCAGAATAAGGTGAACAAACTTAGGCTGACGGCTTCAGCCTCTCAGCTTGTATTTGTGGCTGTGGAAGATAATGTCACTATATCGGCCACTGCCCCCGTGCAGGAAGGTAAATGCTATGCCGGGTCAGCAATGTCAGTGAGCTCCACACTTACCGCTACAGGCGGTGAATATTTCGGCGACATCAAGGCTGTACTCTACAAAGGCACTACCTCCATGGCGCAGTCTGATGCCATTCCGATTGACATTCTTGCAGGGAATCCGCTTGAGCTCACATGGAGCATTCCCACCACATCAGTTGCTGCCGGTACGTATACGGTTAAGATTATCGATGCCGGCGGATCGGCCATAAGCCCTGCCACCACTGTGACTGTACTGGCCAAGCCTACAGGCACTCCGTCATTGAGCATCCGCTCAATAAATTGTGTGTCACAGAGCGGTAACGGCACGCAAGACAGTCCGTGGGTTGTGCCCAAGGATCAGATTGACATCTCGGTAGAGGTATACAACGCCTCGGGACTTTTTGAAAATTCGGTGGGTGGCTTTGTTTTCCCCGCAAGCGGAGGAAATTCATTGGTATATCTTGGTGCCCAAAAAGCGTTGTTGGGCCCCGGTGAAAGTCAGGTAATCAATCTCAGTGCCTCCCTGTCAGCTCTAACCCCCGAAACTCCTTATATGTTGTATTTTACATATATTGACAATAATGCGTGGAGCTTCCTTTATCCAGCCTATTTCATCCGTCCGTCGGCGTCTGCCGGTATTGAGGGTATAGGCTCTGATGAATCTGCCACTTCTGTCGTGCTCACTCCTGCCGGTATGCTTACTGTTAGCTCTAAGGCCGGTATCCGGGCTGTCACAGTTGCAGCTGTTTCGGGAGCGGTGGTAGCCGAGGCCGGCTATCCCGGTGTGATTGCCGAGGCAGAAATGGATCTCAGTCATCTCCCCGCAGGCGTGTATGTGGCTAAAGTCACCACCGCCGATGGCCGCACCGCCGTCAGCAAGATAGCAAAGCACTGAACCACTATAAAATACTACTATTGAAAGAGGAGGGCACTGAAAAAGATATATAAATTCATAATTTCCCTCTGAAGAGACTAAAA
>JAMPBB010000089.1 GCA_023666885.1 Muribaculaceae bacterium
AAATATATCTTTGGGGAGATGTAATCAAGGTATTTTAAATGAAAGAGCCGTGCCCTATAGAAACCTTTTACCTACAATTCTTGTTATAGCTGTAAAATATTTACATTTTTTTGTAACTTTGCATCGGATTTGCAAATACAAATAATTGTCTAACAAAATTTTTCATTAAAATGAACACAGACACTATCGGTACTTGGGCAGGATTGGTGTGGAACGCACTCAACGAAGCCGACGTCCTTGGAAACAAACAGATCAAAAAAATGACCAAGCTCAAAGACAAAGAGCTTTATGCAGCCCTCGGATGGCTTGCCCGCGAAGGCAAAATAACATTTGAGGAAAACGAAGACAACACTGAAACCCTTGTAGCACTGGTTAAATAAGCCCGTGCCGCACTAACTTTAAAGAAGCTCGGTTCATACCGGGCTTTTTTCGTACATTTGCACACACATATGGAAGGACTGGTTATTAGAAATACAGGCAGCAGCTACGTGGTAACATCGGCTGACGGCACTGAATATACCTGCAAAGTAAAAGGCAATTTCCGCCTAAAAGGCATACGCACCACCAATCCTGTGGCGGTAGGTGACCATGTAGATATTCAAGTCAATGCTGACGGATCGGCCTATATCACCGCCATCGGGCCGCGAAAGAATTATATAATACGCCGAGCCAGCAATCTGTCAAAGGAAGCACATATAATAGCGGCCAATCTTGACCAGGTATTCCTTACCGTAACCCTCACTCACCCCGTTACGTCACTTACGTTCATAGACCGTTTCCTTGCCACGGCTGAAGCTTACCGTATCCCGGCATTTCTGGTAATAAACAAGACGGACCTGCTCACGGAAAATGATGAGGACAGAGAATATCTTGAAGCCGTTACATACCTGTACCGGAGCATAGGCTATGAGGTGATGCATACGTCAGCCTATACCGGCTATGGAATAGATGAATTAAAGGAACATCTTTCCGGTAAGATAACCCTAATGTCAGGCAACTCCGGCGTAGGGAAGTCATCCCTAATTAACCGTATCATTCCCGGACTGGATCTGCGCACAGCCGAAATATCAGCCACGCACCTTACAGGCATGCACACCACCACATTCAGCCAAATGTTTCCCATTCCCGATGATCCCGGCTACGGCTATATAATAGATACGCCCGGCATCAAAGGATTCGGTACCATAGATTTTGACCGCAATGAAGTGAGCCACTTCTTCCCGGAGATATTCAAAATATCTGAAGCGTGCCGGTTCAACAACTGCACACACGTCCATGAGCCGGGATGCGCTGTACTTGAAGCGCTTAATGACCACCGGATATCCGAATCACGCTATAATTCATACTTGAGCATACTCAACGATTCCGAACCGGACAAATACAGGAAACCGTTCTAAAATTTGTCAAAATATATAAAAATTGCCTACCTTTGCCACTTCATTTTTTCCAAGGTACAATTTTTATAAAGATGAATTTTACAGGACCAATCAAATTCAGGCCGAAACTCATATCGGCCATGTCACATTACTCAGCTGCCAAATTCAAGGCTGACCTGATTTCGGGCATTGTAGTAGGCATTGTTGCGCTGCCGCTTGCCATAGCTTTCGGTATAGCCAGCGGAGTCAGCCCTACGGTAGGGCTTATCACAGCCATTATAGGCGGATTTCTCGTGTCGGCCTTCGGAGGATGCTCCGTGCAGATTGGCGGACCTACCGGCGCTTTTATAGTAATAGTATATGGAATAATAGCCAATTACGGCCTTCAGGGATTGGCCGTAGCCACATTCATGGCAGGTGTAATACTGGTACTGCTCGGCTTGTTCAGGCTCGGCACGGTAATAAAATTCATTCCATATCCCATAGTAGTAGGATTCACAGCCGGTATAGCACTCACCATATTCTCCACTCAGATGAACGACTTCTTTGGCCTCGGACTCACCGATATACCGGCTGCGTTCATCCCCAAGTGGGGCGTCTATTTCCGTAATTTCGGCAATGCCAACCTTGTCACAATGATAGTGGGCATAGTGTCACTCCTTATTATAATAGCGGCGCCCAAGATATCCAAGCGTCTGCCCGGAGCTCTCCTTTCCATAATAATAGTCACCGCCGCCGTATGGTTGCTTCACAGGATGTGTCCTGACATACATGTAACCACCATCGGTGACCGCTTTGGCTCAATGCCCACCGACATCCCCCAGCCCCATACATTCAATCTGAATATGGACACCATAAACATGCTGCTTCCGTCAGCATTTACCATTGCGGTACTCGGTGCCATAGAGTCGTTGCTGTCAGCCACCGTGGCCGATGGTATCACCGGGTCACGCACCGACAGCAATACCGAGCTCATGGGGCAAGGCATAGCCAATATAGTAGTGCCATTCTTTGGAGGCATTCCTGTAACGGGTGCCATAGCCCGAACTATGACAAATATCACCAACGGCGGACGCACACCGGTGGCCGGAGTGATACATGCCGTAGTTCTGCTGCTCATATTCCTGTTCCTGATGCCGCTCATAAACCTTGTGCCTATGGCCTGTCTGGCCTCCGTGCTGATAGTGGTAAGCTACAATATGAGCGGATGGCGCACCATACGTGCCATGCTCAAGAATCCGAAAAGCGATATTACCGTACTGGCCGTAACATTCGTGCTCACCGTAGTATTTGATCTGACCATAGCCATAGAAATGGGGCTGCTCCTTGCCGTTATCCTGTTCCTGCGGCGCGTAACCGAAAACACACAGATCAAGGTATACAGCGAGCAGCTTGACATAGCCGAGGGCACCGAAACCACCAATCATGAGGTACTTGACGTGGCAAAAGGCGTGGAAGTATATGAGATTGATGGCCCGTTCTTCTTCGGTGTGGCCACCAAGTTCGATGAACTTATGCGCAACACCATGACTGAAAAGCCTATAGTACGTATAATACGTATGCGTAAAGTACCGTTCATTGACGCCACGGGACTGCATAACCTGGAAATTCTTATTGAATCATCGCAGCGTGAAGGCATACACGTAGTGCTGTCAGGAGTTAATGAAAATGTAAGAAAAGTGCTTTACAATGCCCATATTCAGGACATGATAGGACAGGATCATATATGTGACCATATAACCAAAGCCGTGGCTATGGCCAATTCCGTAGCCAAAACTTACAGTAAACATCAAAAAGGTTAAAAATCGCCAATAATTTATTACATATTTTGTGATTTTTTTAGGCAAACAACACGGCTCTTTCATTTAGAAATTAAATAACCGTATAATGCCCTTACCCGGGTC
>JAMPBB010000008.1 GCA_023666885.1 Muribaculaceae bacterium
AGTACCGCGTGCCGTTCTCCATGCACGTGGCAGGCTACAAGTACAACGAGATAGCCGAGAAGATGGACCTTCCCCTTGGCACGGTGAAGAGCCGCATATTCTTTGCCCGTCAGGAGCTACAGAACCGCTTCGCTGACTACAGATAAGATGCCGTATGGTGGTTACAGCAACACACGTATATACACATAGTCAACACATATATTTCCCCCACTCCGTTTCCATTACGGTACACACTCCGAGATAAAAAAAGATTGTGCGCGGGACACACTTCACCTCCCGCATGTTAGGAATTAAAAAAGAAACTGCTAAAAAATTTTCTTCAGCCATAAGTATTGATATTGTTCCAAAGAGCTTGCACGTGAGTGCAGGCTCTTGGTGCATACAGCCCCATCATAATACATGAACCCGAGGGTGCACCACTTTGTTATTCTTCCAAATATCTATTCACCTAAATCTCCCATTATTATGAGCTACAAAATAGAACAGATAGAGGGTATTGGCCCCGCATATGCCGCCAAGCTTGAAGAGGCCGGCATAAGCACCACCGAGGATCTGCTCAAGCGCTGCGCCAAGAAGACAGGCCGTGAGAAACTTGCCGAAGAAACCGGAATCAGCGAAAAAATGATTCTGACCTGGACCAACCATGCTGACCTTTTCCGCATCAAGGGTGTGGCCGGACAGTTTGCCGAACTGTTGGAAGCCGCCGGCGTTGACACAGTGAAAGAATTCCGCCACCGTGTGGCCGAGAATCTACACACACGCATGGTGGAGATAAACGACGCCAAAGGACTGTGCAACCGCGTGCCCACCGCCACCGAAATCCAGCGCATGATAGACCAAGCCAAAGAGCTTGAACCTATAATCACCTACTGACCCCAACCCATTTCATCCGGCCCCATTCCCCCAGGGTCGGATGCTTTTTATTCACAGTGCGTTATTGGCAAATTTTTACTATTTTTGCAACACTCCCCATCTTAATAAGGGATCAGTAGGAAGTTAGCGCATGACACCGGAACAGATAGCTCGACAAAAAATAGACCGAATGTTTGCTGATGCCGGATGGGCAGTGGTTGACCGTGACCATTTCTCACCCGAAGATTCCGCTCTGCCGGTGGGTTGTCGGTGGACTGACCTTGTTGGCGAAAAGGGTGAGGATTTGGTAGATACATACGAGAAAATTCTTGATACCCTCAGCAAAGAGGATAATCTTATCGGAACAATCTACACCAAGGCGCAGAATAAGATAGACAAGCCGGTTTATCTCAAAAAGGTAATCGACATGATTGCTGAGGAAGATTGGCTTGTGATGGACGGTGATGTGAAAGGTGCTATTTATGAGGGTATTCTTGAAAAGAATGGGCAGGACAAAAAAAGTGGTGCCGGTCAATATTTCACACCTCGCTCTCTCATTCAGGCGATGGTAGATGTAACCCGTCCGCAGATTGGCGAAACTGTGCTTGATCCTGCTTGTGGCACAGGCGGCTTCCTCCTTGCTGCTTACGACTATATGAAAGCGCAGTCAGCTGACCGTGCAAAACAGGATTTTCTGAAAAATAAATCTCTGCATGGTGTTGACAACACAGCCCTTGTGGTTACTCTCGCCTCAATGAATCTATATCTGCATGGCATTGGAACTGACCGCAGTCCTATAGAGTGTCGTGACTCGTTGGAGAAAGAGCCGGATGTCATGGCAAATGTAATATTAGCTAATCCGCCTTTTGGCACTCGCCCTGCCGGATCGGTATAGATTGACCGTCAAGATTTCTACGTCCAAACAAAGAATAATCAGCTCAACTTCCTCCAGCATATGATGCTTTCGCTCAAAAGCGGTGGCCGTGCGGCTGTGGTACTTCCGGATAATGTTCTGTTTGAAGGCGGTGCAGGTGAAACTATCCGCAAACGCCTCCTGACTGAGTTCAATCTTCACACAATCCTTCGCCTACCCACCGGTATATTCTATGCTCAGGGAGTTAAAGCCAATGTGCTTTTCTTCACAAAAGGCACTCCTACGAAAGAGGTATGGTTTTACGACTATCGTACAGACATCAAGCATACCCTCGCCACCAATCCCATGAAGCGTCATCATCTCGATGATTTCGTGGCTTGCTATAATGCCAACAACATAAATGTCCGTAAGGAGACATTCGATGCCGAGAGCAATCCCAATGGACGCTGGCGCAGATATGACGTGGGGGAACTGCTGAAACGCGATAAGACAAGCCTTGACATTACATGGATTCGGCAGGGTAATGACATGGAGAACATTTCTCTCGCTGAACTGATGACCACCATCAAAGAGAAAAGCGATAATATCTCCAAAGCCGTGGCCCAGTTGGAAAAACTGTTTGCCGAACTTAACATCAAGGATGACTGACCGGCTACAATTTGTCACCACTTTAAATGATAGCGAGAATGGAAAATTTGTTAGCAGATATTAGAGATATAATTCAATCATCCAAAGCAAATGCCGTCAGAAGTGTTGACTTCTGCCGTGTGCAAATGTATTGGCGGATAGGACAGAGAATCGTTGAGGAAGAGCAAGGCGGCAAGAATCGTGCGGAATATGGTGCCAATTTGATAAGGAATTTGTTGAAGGAACTTGAGCCATCTTATGGGACCGGCTTTTCGTACCGTCAGCTGAATTTCAGCCGTCAGTTTTATCTTGAATATCCAAAAGTGAACGCACTGCGTTCACAATTTAATTGGACACAATATCGCTCTCTCATTCAGATATCCGACAAAGACAAACGCGAATACTATGAACTTGAGGCAGCCAATAATCACTGTACCGCTCGGGAAATGCAGCGTCAAATCAATTCCATGCTTTATGAACGGCTACTATTGAGTAATGATAAAGGCGCAGTCCTTGCAATGGCTCGTAGAGAACGGATTCCCGAAACACCGTCCGAAATGATTAAAGACCCTATGGTGCTTGAATTTCTCGGATTAGAACGCAAACCACATTACTATGAGTCCGACTTGGAAACAGCGCTTATTAACCACCTTCAAGATTTCATAATGGAGCTCGGCAATGGATTTGCATTCATTGCCCGGCAAAAACGGATCCTTCTTGAAGATGATGAATTTTTCATCGACTTGGTTTTTTACAATAGATTAGCTCGCAGATTTATAATTTTTGAGCTGAAAACTGGCAAAGCAACTCATCAGGATATCGGTCAGTTGCAGATGTATGTCAACTACTATGACCGTTTTGAAAAGCTTCCCGATGAGAACCCTACTATCGGCATATTACTCTGCGCGGAGAAGAACGACACCGTAATCAAGACCACCTTATCTGAGGACAACAATACAATCCTGGCATCAAAATATCAACTGTATTTGCCTACCGAGGAACAGCTGATTGCCGAGGTGGAGAAAGTGAAAGCTGAATTGAATAATCGCCCATGATGGATACAAAAGCTCTGCGTCAGAAAATACTTGACCTTGCCATCCGTGGCAAACTTGTTCCGCAAGATCCCAACGACGAGCCGGCATCGGTTCTCCTTGAACGCATCCGTGCCGAGAAAGAACGCCTCATCTCCGAGGGTAAAATCAAACGACCCAAAAAGTCCAAATCTTCTTCCTCTGATAATGGGACTTACCGGTTATAATTCGGGCTTTCGTGATATGCCAAAAGTTAGAGCCGGATGTTTTTTGCGCGGCGGCTTGCGGGAGTCGCGGTTTTAATTTATTTTTGTGAAAAATCAAAAATAAACATCCCATGAGAACCAAATACCAGAGAGTACTCCTGAAGCTGAGCGGCGAAAGCCTCAGCGGAGGCAGCGGCCACGGCATTGACACTACGCGCCTTGAGCAGTATGCCCGCCAGATAGCAGAGATAGTGCAGGGAGGCGTAGAAGTAGCCATAGTAATAGGCGGAGGCAACATATTCCGCGGCCTTCAGGGCGCATCGAAAGGTTTCGACCGTGTAAAAGGCGACCAGATGGGAATGCTCGCCACCGTAATCAACTCTTTGGCACTCAGCTCGGCTCTCACAGCCATAGGGCAGCCCGCCAAGGTGTTCACGGCCATAAACATGTTCCCGATAGGCGAACACTACAGCAAGTGGCGCGCCATTGAGGCTTTGGAACGCAGCGAGGTGGCCATAATATCCGGCGGCACCGGCAATCCGTTCTTTACCACTGACACAGGCAGCGCCCTGCGCGGTATAGAAGTGGAGGCCGATGTGATGCTCAAGGGCACCCGCGTGGACGGCATATACACCGCCGACCCGGAGAAGGATCCCACCGCCACCAAATTCAATGAAATAACCTACGATGAAGTGTACACCCGCGGACTAAAGGTAATGGATCTTACCGCCACAGCGCTGTGCAAGGAGAACGGACTTCCCATAGTGGTATTCGACATGGACACGCCTGGCAATCTGGCCAAAGTGATAGCCGGAGAGCCCATAGGCACACTCGTATATTAATCAAAAAATCATATATCATGGACGTAAAAGATTATCTGAACCCAGCCGAGGAGAAAATGGAACTGGCAGTGGCTTACTTGGATGAAGCACTGGCACACATACGCGCCGGTAAGGCCAACCCGAAAATCATTGACGGAATACGCGTGGAGTATTACGGCAGTGCAGTGCCCATAAGCAATGTGGCCAACGTGTCAGTACCCGATGCCCGCACCATAGCCATCACCCCGTGGGAGAAAGGCATGTTCAAGGAAATAGAAAAGGCCATAATAAACTCCGAGCTCGGTATCACTCCTGAAAACAACGGCGAGGTGATACGCCTGTCCATACCGCCGCTCACCGAGGAGCGCCGTAAACAGCTCGTAAAGCAGTCAAAGGCCGAAGCCGAAACAGCAAAGGTGTCAGTGCGCAACGCTCGCCGCGAAGCCATCGACGGGCTGAAGAAGGCCATAAAGCAAGGTATGCCCGAGGACGTGGAGAAGGATGCCGAAACCTCAGCACAGAAGCTTCACGACAAATACCTAAAGCGCATAGACGACCTCTTCGCAGCAAAAGAAAAGGAAATACTCACCGTATAACATACGGCATAGATACAGCATGGCAAGGGGGCGGCTCAAACATGGCCGCCCCCTTGTGTGTCATAAGGCTTGTGTAGGCTACATAAACCGGTCATTGAACCGCTGCTCCACATCTATCACCATATTCTTTATGCGCTGCTCTTCAGCGCGGGGACATATCAGAAGCACATCGCCGGCATCGGCCACCACATAGTTTTCCAATCCGGATACCACCACGAGCTTGTCAGCCGGACTCATGAATATGTTGCCGTGGCTCCCGTAAGAGAGCACCTGGCACTTCTGCGTCACATTGCCATCGGCCGTCTTGGGCGAATTGTCGTACAGCGAGGTCCATGTACCGAGGTCGCTCCACCCGAAGCCGACACACTCCACATACACATTGTCAGCCTTCTCCATCACCCCGAAGTCAATGGATATGGACGGGCATGCCGGGAAGTGCTCGGCTATGAATCCGTTTTCGGCAGGCGTACCGAACAGACCCGCCCCCTTGTCAAATTCCCCGGTAAGGTCCGGAAGATAACGATGGACAGCCTTAATAATGGTATCAACACGCCACATGAATATCCCGGCATTCCAAAAGAACTCGCCTGACTCCAAAAACACACGGGCCAGCTCCAGATCCGGCTTTTCGGTAAAAGTCTTGACTTTCATAAGCCCCGGCTCCACTTCGCGGCCTATCTGTATGTATCCGTAGCCCGTTTCGGGTCGGGTAGGGTGTATGCCCAGTGTAAGCAGCGCATCGTTCTGCTCCACGAAGTCAAAACCACGGCGCACACACTGCTCAAATACGCCCTCACGGGTTATAAGGTGATCAGACGGCGTCACTATCATGGACGCCTGTGGGTCAATGGCCGCCAGGTGGTAAGCGGCCCATGCTATACAGGGTGCCGTGTTGCGCCGGTCAGGCTCAAGGAGTATCTGGCTGTCAGTAAGTTCCGGGAGCTGCTCACGGACGAGTGACGCATACTTGGCATTAGTCACCACAAGTACGTTCTCCTTGGGCACCACCGGGAGTATGCGCTCATAGCTCATCTGCAGCAATGAGCGTCCGGTGCCGAAGAAGTCTATAAACTGCTTCGGACGGTCAGCACGGCTATAAGGCCAGAAACGGCTGCCTATGCCGCCACACATTATCACGCAATACCTATGTTCGTTGTTCATGCTGGTAAGTTTTTTGCTAAGATATGCATTATATCTCTTAATTTCCAAATTGGCGCATTGTTTTTGATAAAGTTGCTAACTTTGCATCGCAAAAAATGATATAACACATGTCAACTTATAACGAAAATGCGCGCCCTAAGGTTTCCACGGCCCGCCTTCTTGAAATGAAACAGCGCGGTGAAAAGATAGCCGCACTCACATCCTATGACTTCACCATGGCCTCAATAGTGGACGGCGCCGGAATAGACATGATATTAGTGGGCGACTCCGCCGCCAACGTAATGCTCGGCTATAATACCACCCTCCCCATAACCCTTGACGAGATGATTACCTATGCCAAGGGTACGGTACGCGGCGTAAAGCGCGCCTTCGTGGTGGTGGATATGCCGTTCGGATCATATCAAGGCAATCCGGAGTTGGCACTGGCATCGGCCGTACGCATCATGAAGGAGACCGGAGCCGAGGCCGTAAAGCTCGAAGGCGGAAGCGAAATCAAGGAATCCATAGCCCGCATACTCTCCGCCGGCATACCTGTGGTGGGGCATCTGGGGCTCACACCGCAGTCAGTAAACAAGTTTGGCGGTTACGGTATCCGCGCCAAGCAGGACGCTGAGGCCGAACGCCTGCTCAATGATGCACGCATGCTCGACTCTATGGGGTGCTGCGCCATAGTGCTTGAAAAGATACCGGCTGCACTTGCCGCCCGCGTAAGCCGCGAGGTGAGCGCGCCGGTGATAGGCATTGGGGCCGGAAGCGACGTTGACGGACAGATCCTCGTGGTGCAGGACATGTTAGGCATGAACGCCGGGTTCAAGCCCAAATTCCTGCGTCACTTCGCCAACATTCACCGTGACATGACCGCCGCACTTGAGCAATACACTCAGGAGGTCAAGGCTGTAACATTCCCCTCGGCCGAAGAACAGTACTGATGCCTACGCACACATCGCCGGGGGCGGTTTGGAAGAGCCGCCCCATGCGTATAATCCGTCTGGGGCTGCCCATACTCATAGGGCAGCTCGGCATGATAGTGGTAGGTTTTGCAGACACCACAATGGTGGGCAATTATTCTACCGATGCACTTGCCTCAGCCTCGTTTGTCAACAATCTGTTCAACGTGTGTATCTTTGCGTGCATAGGGTTTACCTATGGGCTGACGCCTCTGTTAGGAGCGCTGTTCACTCAGAAACGGTATTCCGACATAGGTTCATACCTGCGCTCGGGCCTGTGGCTTAACATACTCTTTGCCTTGTTTATCACGGCCATAATGAGCGTGATATACTTCAACCTCCACCGCCTTGGGCAGCCCGAAGAACTGCTGCCGCTCATCCGACCCTATTACTTGATATATCTTGCCGGACTGATACCGGTAGCCGTATTCAACGTGTTCGCGCAATGGGCATATTCCATAAACCGTACCAAGATGCCCATGTGGATAATACTGTGCGCCAACGCAGTCAACATAGCCGGCAACTATGCTCTTATAGAAGGGCATTGGGGCATGCCTGAACTGGGGCTTACAGGCGCCGGACTGGCCACTTTTATAGCCCGGATACTATGTCCGGTGGCTATAATAGCCGTATTCTTTGCCGCACGGAAGTACAGCCATTACCGTACAGGATTCACATCGGTCAGGACAGCGCGTGGCGTAACCGCCCGCATAGCATCTACCTCATGGCCCGTATCGCTACAGATGGCCTTGGAGAGCGGGTCGTTTACAGTAGCCGCCGTAATGGCCGGATGGATAGGAGCCATAGCCTTGGCTTCGTTCCAGATAGTGGTCATCACCGGTACGTTAGGATTCTGCGTATACTACAGTGTGGCAGCCGCAGTATCCGTACTGGTGGCCAATGCCGCCGGACTGTCTGACCGCCGCGAGATGCGGCTTATGGCCTTTGCCGGATTCAAGATTCTGCTTGCTTTGGCCACATGCTCATCACTGCTGTTCTATTTTGCCGGGCCTCAAATCATGGGCATATTTACTGACGATGCACGGGTGATAGCACTGTCGCTGTCACTGATTGTACCTATGATTCTGTACCAGTACGGCGATGCCACACAGATAAACTTTGCCAACGCGCTGCGCGGCACATCGAACGTCATGCCCATGGTGTGGATAGCCGCCGTGAGCTATCTGGTGGTGGGTATTCCGGCCACATATATATTGGCTTTCCCGTGCGGATTGGGATGCTACGGGATAATTCTGAGCTTCTCCATATCGCTGTTCCTGGCTGCCGGCCTGTTCATGTATTATTTCATGCGCTCTACCCGCTTAGGGCATCATGGCGGAAAAAAGATGCCATAAGGCCACAGCCGTGCTCACCGATACGTTAAGTGAGTGCTTGGTGCCGAACTGCGGTATCTCCAAGCACACATCGGCTGCATCCACCACACGAGGGTCTACACCGTTGACCTCATGTCCGGCCACTATGGCATAGCGCCTGCCCGGCTCAGGACGGAACTCCCGTAAGTCAACGCTTCCCTTCACCTGCTCAAGTGCACATACGGTCCACCCCTGCGCATGCAGATACTCTATTGCCGACATCGTGTCCGGGAAATATTCCCACGCCACCGAATCCTCGGCTCCGAGCGCCGTCTTATGTATTTCGGGCGAGGGGGGCACCGCCGTTATGCCGCACAGCAGTATTCGCTCTACCAGAAGGGCATCGGAGGTGCGGAATATGGCACCGATATTGTTGAGGCTGCGAACATTGTCCAGCACTACCGTGAGGGGTAGTTTAGGACGGGCGCGGTACTCATCTATAGTATCGCGCCCGAGATCCCATATAGTCTTCTTCTCCACGAAGTGGTCAGTCTATAATATCAAAGCCGGTGTACTTGCGCAGACACTCCGGCACTACTATGCCCTCAGGAGTCTGATTGTTCTCTAACAGGGCCGCCATGATGCGCGGCAGAGCCAGAGCGGACCCGTTGAGAGTGTGGCACAGGTGTGTCTTCTTGTCAGCTCCGCGATAGCGGCATTTGAGGCGGTTGGCCTGATACGTTTCAAAGTTCGATACGGACGACACCTCAAGCCAGCGCTCCTGAGCGGCAGAGAACACCTCGAAGTCAAAGGTTATGGCCGATGTGAAGCTCATATCACCGCCGCACAGACGCAGTATATGCCATGGTAACCCGAGCTTTTCAAGCAGCCCCTGCACATGATCCTTCATCTCCTCAAGGGCGGCGTATGAATTTTCAGGTTTCTCTATGCGCACTATCTCCACCTTGTCAAACTGGTGCAGACGGTTAAGCCCGCGCACATCCTTGCCGTGGCTGCCGGCCTCGCGGCGGAAGCAAGCCGAATATGCGCAGTTCTTACGCGGAAGCGAATCCTCGGCCAGGATTACATCACGGTATATATTGGTCACAGGTACCTCGGCTGTAGGAATAAGGTAAAGATTGTCCTCATTTACATAGTACATCTGCCCTTCCTTGTCTGGCAGCTGACCTGTTCCGTAACCCGAAGCCTCGTTTACCACGTAAGGTGGCTGTATCTCCAGATAGCCGGCCTTACCGGCCTCATCAAGGAAGAACTGTATCAGCGCTCGCTGAAGGCGGGCACCCTTACCTATGTACACCGGGAACCCGGCTCCGGTTATCTTATTGCCGAGCTCGAAATCTATTATATTATATTTCTTAGCAAGATCCCAGTGTGGAAGCGCATCGGGGCCGAGCTCCGGCATGGGGCCGCCGGTCTTCTCCACCACATTGTCCTCAGCCGATGTACCCTGCGGCACCATGTCACAAGGCAAGTTAGGTATGGACAGCAGCACCTCGCGCTGAAGGGTTTCAGTTTCGCCCAAAAGCGTATCTATGTTTTTCTGCTCTTCTTTTATCGATGCCACTTGAGCCTTGGCCTGCTCGGCTTCATCCTTCTTGCCCTGCTTCATAAGGGCGCCTATGGATGCAGCAAGCTTCTTAAGCTCCTGAGCCATATTGTCATACTGAAGCTGAAGCTTACGGCGGTTGTTGTCAAGTTCAAGTACACGGGCTATAGGTTCCTTCCCGTCAAATCCCTTTACCGAAAGGCGTTCCACCACACCCTGCGGATTTTCTTTAATTTGCTGTAATGTAAGCATATTGATAAGTGTTTACCGGTCATTGATCAGGCCAGCAGTTCTTTAACCTTAGCGGATATGGCTCGGCCATCGGCCCTTCCGGCCAGAGCCTTTGAAGCCACGCCCATCACCTTGCCCATCTCACGGGCCGATGTAGCGCCCACCTGGGCTATAATGGCACGGAGCTCGGCAGTAAGCTCCTCCTCAGTAAGCTGACGGGGCATATATTCCTCTATCACAGCAGCTTCAGCCAGCTCGTTCTCAGCCAGCTCCGGGCGGTTCTGCTCAGCGTATATCTGAGCCGTTTCCCGGCGCTGCTTAGCCATCTTGGCAAGTATCTTTGTGGCTTTGTCATCCGGAAGGGTTCCGTCTGAGCCCTTCGCCGTCTTGGCCTCGAGAAATTCCTTCTTTATGCCACGGAGAGCCTCCAGACGCACCTTGTCCTTGGCCAGCATGGCAGTGCGTATATCTGCACTGATTCTGTCAAATAAATCCATTTCTGAGCGTGTTTTAACGTATAGTTATATTTTTGGCAAAGATAACGTTTTTTGCACACACTCCGAAATAAAAGTTTCACTCCCGAGCTCCGAAATGACGCATCCCCGGGAGCTCCCTTTTCAGCGCCAGAGGCGATGCCCTTCTTCTGAACGGAATCATTAATGAATCTTTCAGATTCGTTATCCTGCATCCAGATTCCCGGGGTCTCGCCTGACGGCTCGATCCCGGGCTATTCAAAACGATTGTTTCACAATCCCATCCGGCGAGTCCCGAGGGGACGTATCAGCAGCAGCCCCGCACCGAGTATGAAATGCGATGGTGTGGGAGCGTGGAGGGGGTCAGAGGGGGCGGAAGTAGAGGATCACGTCATCGGCCACGCCGTCAAGCTTCATTTTCACTGCATCTGTAGTGCCGAGTTTCGATGAGCCGATTATGGAGGTAGGCTGTAGGTACTTGGCTATGAACTCATCCCGATCAGACGGGCGCACCACTACATACGGACTCATATCTGACACCCCCTTGCCTGAAGCGAATATCACCTCACATATATCCAACAGCCGTTTCTGATACGAAGCCGCGCGGTCAGGCCGGCCTATACTCGAGGCCGCACCATATCCCTTGAACAGGAGCGACAGCACCGCAGGCTGAGCTTCAACGGCTTTGTCTATAAGCTCCAATGCCTCAGCATAATCGCCAGCCGCATATGCACGCTCCACGTCCTCAAATGCCATAGCGGCATTGAATCCCGGCACGTAGGCCTGCCCGTAATATACGGTGGCCACTTCCTCGGGAGTCAGGGATGCATCAGCGGCCGAGAAACGCTCTGCCAAGGCCTTGTATCGCGCAGGCTCTGTCCGGACGGTATTCTCTATCTGCGAACGTGTTATATTCAGCTCCTTGGCTGAATACCCGTACAGGGAGGTCAGCGTAAGTATGGCGGCGGCCATGATGATGCGAAGTGTCTTCATAAGCGTGTCTATTGGTTTTGGAAAGTTAGCATACGCTCTATCAGAGCGCGGTCATTACTCAGGCGAGGCACCTTACGCTGTCCGCCAAGCTTGCCGGTGGAGCCAAGCCAGTCATTGAACAGTCCGCGCCGAGCCTTGGTCACAGTAAGGCAGTCAAGGAATATTCCTCCGGCACGCTTGGCCTGATAGTCGCTGTTCTCGCTGCACAGTGCGGCATCGAGTACTGATGCGAAGTGGTCTAAATCGGCCGGCTCGTGCTCGAACTCCACGAGCCACTGGTGGCGTCCGCGGCTATGAGCGGTAGCGTACACCGGGGCGGCTGTATAGTTGAGCACAGAAGCTCCCGTAGCTTGGCAAGCCTTGGCAAGGGCGGCATCGGTGTTATGCACCATCACCTCTTCTCCAAATGCATTTATGAAGTGTTTTGTTCGGCCGGCAATGCTTATCCTTAACGGAGCCACGCTCTCTATGCGTACGGTATCGCCTATGGGATAGCGCCATAGGCCGTTACATGACGTTATGATGAGCGAATATATTTTGCCCTGTTCCACCTCCCATGCCGGTATCGGCTCCGCATCGGGGCGGCTTACGTCGGCAAACTCGTAGAACGTGCCGGCATCCAACAGCAGCAGCATAGCACCCGGCTCGCGCATGTCCTGAAGCGCAAAGAAGCCTTCGGAAGCATTGTACGTTTCCATATAGCGCATACGGACAGGGTCGATGATTTCATCGTAAAGCTTCCGGTAAGGAGCGAAGGAGATGCCGCCATGGAAGAACACCTCAAGTCCCGGCCAAACTTCATGGACATAACGCGCACCGCGCTGGCGCAGAACCTCCTTCAGCACACCGAGGAACCATGACGGCACACCTGAGATATTAGTGACAGCGCATTGTGACGCGGCGGCAGCCAGAGCCGGGAGCTTCTCAGTCCAGTCAGCCATAAGGGCTATCTTTTTAGAAGGCACCCTTACGAGCCGGACCAAAGGGGTTATGGCATCAATCAGATTGGCCGACAGGTCACCTACCCTTACGCGCGAATGCACCGGCAGGTCAAGCTCATTGGCAAAGCTGCCCCCGAGTATGAAGCTCTTACCGTCAAATATTCGTGAATCAGGATACAGGCTCAGATAGTGCGACACTACATCGCTCGCTCCCCGATAGTGGCTGCGCTTGAGCCCTTCGGCAGTTATGGGTATATACTTGCTCTTGCCGTCGGACGTGCCCGATGACTGGGCGAACCGCCGCGTAAGCCCCGGCCAGAGCACATGGCGCTCTCCGGCTATCATGCGCATCACAGCCGGGCGTATATCCTCGTACGGCGTCACGGGTACAGCCTCACGGTAATACTCATATCGGTCAATGAGCGTGTACCGGTGAAAGCGGCCCCATTCGGTGTTGCTCCCCGCTTCAAGCATGCGCTTGAGCTCGGTCCGCTGCACGCGCTCGGGATCCGAAGCGTAAGCCGAGGCTTTCTTGACGCGGCCTAAAAAAAGCGGACGCAGTAAACTGGTCAGGTTCATGAAACGTTATATTTTCATTACAAAATTAAGTATTTATCAATAAAGATTGCACAAATGCGCCGTTTTACTATCAAAATCTTAAAAAATAATATAATTTTGCATTCAGTTATGAAGAGCTTCAACCTTACCAGAACTACGGGCGTGATAATAGCACTGATGCTGGCCTTCAGCACCGTATCATGTGATGATGATGAGTATTATTCCGACTCGCCGGTATTAGGCACATGGGGCTTATCGGCCATAAACGGCATGCCCATTTACGATGATGAGTACAGCGAATTTACGTTTTACAATGACGGTACCGGGGTGTTCGGGCAGTACAGTGTGGCCGGTCTTTGGGAAACCTACCCCATAACATACAGCTTGGATACGGTCCCGGCGGCGCTGACTATCTGTACGTGTACCTGCCCGGCGACACCTGGACGTATCAGATACGCGTTACGTACAGCACGCTCACCATGGTAGACCTTCTTACGGGCAACACGCTGCTCTACACAGCTTACTGACAAAAACACTATACAGGAATATGAAAAATATGACCGAATCAGCCGATACCAAATGGACCGAAATAGAATTGCTGCCGGAATGGGATGAGCAGTTTTATGACGTTTATACAGCCAAAAAGTTCGGCAAATGGGTCATGCTGAAGACGCTGAAACCGCAGTATAAGAATGATCCGCGATTTCAGTCAATGATAGAGAAGGAGTTTGACGTGCGCTATAATCTGGCACACCCTAACATAGTTATGATAAATGACTTCGAGGATGTGCCGGGACTGGGACGATGCATAATAACCGATGACGTGTACGGCGACTCACTGCGCAAACTCATAGACAGCGGAAAAATCATACCTAATCATCTTGACAAGGTATGTAACCAGCTGGTGGATGCTTTGGATTATATCCAGGACAATTATTTGGTACACTTCCCGGTGCGTCCCGAAACCATAATATTCACCGAAAACATAGGTAACCTTAAGCTTATAGACGTGGGGTTCGACCAGCGTGAGCAGCTCACCCCCTCGGACACGGCTGAGGATATATACAACTTCGGTCTGGTGCTGTCAGAGGTGCTTGAACGGCTGCCCGGGGCACCGGCCTACCTGAAACGCATAGCCGAGAAGTGCTGCAACCCTGACCCCGCCAAACGCTACGCAAGCATACATGACCTGCGCATGGCGCTGGCTCACCGCTCCGACAATAAAGTTTACATCATAATAATCATGTTTCTAATAGCCATGATAGGCGTACTGCTCTGGCTCAGCTCATCATGGGCACCCGACAAGCTGAGCTGCTCCTTCAGCACCGCCCGCCTCATGGCAGCAGTCTTGTGAAGAAAATATGTCTGTAGAAATTCGTGCTATCAACCCGGTAAAGTCCGAGTTAAAAAAGTTTGTAAAGTTCGGTATCAATCATTATAAAGGCAATTCCTGCTATGTGCCTCCGCTGATTTTTGATGAAGTGGAAACCCTGATGCCGTCAAAGAATCCGGCATTCGATTTCTGCCGGGCACAGTCATTCATGGCTTACCTTGACGGCAAGCCCGCAGGACGCATAACAGCCATAATAAATGACAAGGTAAACGAACGCACCGGACGCAAGGAAGCCCGATTCGGATTCTTTGAAACCATTGATGACCCCGAGGTGGCCGACGCCCTCTTTGCCGCCGCCGAAGGCTGGGCCATGGAGCGGGGCATGACGGAGATGGTAGGCCCCATGGGCTTCACTGACATGGATCATGAAGGAATGCTCATAGACGGGTTTGATGAGCTCGGCACCATGGCCACCATATATAACCATCCCTACTATCCCGAGCACATGGAGCGTATGGGCTACCGCAAGGATACCGACTGGGTGGAGTACCGCATGACGGTGCCCGATGCCATACCCGAAAAGCATAAGCGGATATCGGACATTGTGGCCAAGAAATACGGCCTCAAAATCAAGAAGTACACTGACCGCAAGAAACTGGCCCGTGACTACGGCGAGAAGCTGTTCCGGCTTATCAACGAGGCCTACGATGACCTGTACGGATATTCGCCGCTGTCAGACAAGCAGATAAAATACTATATAGACAAGTACCTGTCAGTGCTCCGTCTGGACTGTGTAAGCCTTGTGGTAGATGCTCAGGAGGAGCTCGTGGCCATGGGTATAAGCATACCGTCATTTTCCCGTGCGCTTCAGCGCTCCGGCGGCAAGCTGTTTCCGCTGGGGTGGTACCATGTGCTCAAAGCCATATACGGCAAGAACGATGTAGTGGACCTTATGCTCGTGGCCGTTCGCAAGGATTTCCTCAGCAAGGGAGCCAATGCTCTGCTGTTTACGGATCTCATACCGGTATATATAAAGAACGGATACCGATATGCCGAGAGTAATCTTGAGCTTGAGGACAACGAGAACGTACAGAAACAGTGGCAATATTTCGAGCGCAGGCTCCACCGTAGGCGTCGCGCATACCGAAAAGCCTTGAAATAAAACACAGATACCACGAAGCGCCGGAACGGGGAAAAATTTGCCATTCCGGCACTTTCTATTCAAAAATATTTGTACTTTTGAAAAATTTTTAACGTACTTCCGTATCTGTGTCCTTTATAAAAACATGCCGTAAAAAGCATTTTGTCAAGCGACAATGGGTGCCGGAAAACTTTTTGTGCAGCATACCAACAAAAACCTAAACAAATAACCAATACAAACCGATTTATGCGAATCAAACTGTTTATGCTATTGCTGCTGACAGTGTGTCTGCCGTCCTTGGCCCAGAATACAGGGCTTACGGGCACGGTGGTCAACGCCTCCACCGGCTCACCGGTACCGGGGGCCATTGTCATGCTCAGTGAGCAGGGACTGTCAGTCACCACAGGCTCTGCAGGTGAATTTAGACTTGATGGAGCCAAACCGGGAAGCGATGAGCTTACGGTGATGGCTTACGGCTATGATGACTACATAGCCAAAGTGGACATTGCCGCCGGCGCCCTCACACAGCTCGGCACCATCAAACTAAAGCCGGAAAGCACCTCAGGCAACGGAGGTATATTCTTCGAAAGCCGTCAGGAGGCCATTTTCGATCAGGCAGCCTTGGAGGATGAGGAAGGCAACTCCCAGTCAGTAGGTGTGCTCACCGGCGCAGGCGACAACATCTATTACAATGCCGCCAGCTACAACTTCAGCCTGATGCGTTTCCGCACACGTGGCTACGACTCGTACTTCAACACCACGTACATCAACGGCATTCCGTTCAACGACCTGGCCCGCGGCCGCTTCAACTACTCCACACTCGGCGGTATGAACCGCGCATTCCGTAACCGCACCAACACCATAGGCCTTGGCGCAGCCAACTACGGATTCGGCGGCATAGGCGGCAGCTCCAATATAAGCACCATCACCTCGGGCTATGCCCCGGGCTTCAACGGTAGCGTGGCCTACACCAATGCCAACTATATGTTCCGTGCCATGGCCCTGTACTCCACCGGCATAAACGACCGCGGTTGGGGCCTTACAGTAGGTGCCATAGGACGTTATGCCAACGAAGGCATCATCCCCGGCACATTCTACAATTCAGGAGGCTACTTCCTGTCACTTGAAAAGGAGATAAGCCGTAAGCACTCCATTACCTTCACCGCCTTCGGAGCGCCCACGCAGCGCGCCACAAATTCAGCCACATATCTCGAGGCTTACGATCTGGCCGGCTCAAACCTCTACAACCCCAACTGGGGCTATCAGGACGGCAAGAAGCGCAGCTCCAAGATAGTGGAGACATTTGACCCCACATTCATAGTGAACTGGATATGGAAACCCAAGAACGGCACTCAGCTCAACACCGGTGCAGCCGCCCGTTGGGTCAACTACAGCACATCGGCCCTCAACTGGTACAACGCACGTGACCCGCGTCCTGACTACTATCGCTACCTGCCTTCATACTTCGCTGACAATCAGGAAGCATATGACCTGTACACTGACCTGTGGCACACAGAGTCATTCCGTCAGCTCAACTGGGATGCCATGTATCAGGCCAACTATCTGAATAATCTCAACAATGCTCAGTATCCGAACGACACTCCTACCGGCTCAACATACATTCTTGAGAACCGCCATTCGGATCAGTTCAACTTCATATTCAGCTCCGTGCTCAACCACAAGCTCAACCGCTACATGAACCTCCAGGCCGGTGTGAGCGCCAACGTGACACGCGCCCACTACTACAAGACCATACGTGACCTGTTAGGCGGCGAATTCTGGCTTGACATAGACCAGTACAGCGAGCGTGACTATCCTGACAACCCCGATATGCTCCAGAACAACCTTAACGACCCCAACCGCAGAGTTAAGGACGGCGACATATTCGGCTACAACTACTTCATAAACGCCGTACAGGCCACTGCATGGCTCCAGAACACCATAACCCTCCCGCACTGGGATATAAACTACGGTATGGAGCTGAGCTACACACAGTTCTTCCGCGACGGCAAGATGCGCAACGGACGCGCTCCCAACAATTCGTTTGGCAAAGGCGAGAATCACCGCTTTGACAACGGGTCGCTGAAAGCAGGAGCCACATACAAGATCAATGGCCGTAACGCCATAACAGCCCATGCCGAATACTCCACAAAGGCTCCCCTGTTCGAATACGCTTACATATCGCCCCGTATCAAGGACACAGCCATTGACGGACTCAGCAACACCCGGATCCTGTCGGCCGATCTGGGCTACAACTGGAACTATCGCCGCTTCCGTGGCACCGTAACCGGTTTCTACACTCAGATGTCGGGCCTTACCGAGCGTACCTCGTACTACGATGACCAGTACTCCACCTTCATGAACTATGTTATGAAAGGTGTGCGTCAGGTGTACAAGGGCATAGAGTTAGGCATGGAATTCAAGATAACCCCCAGCCTCACAGCATCGGCTGCCGGCACCATAGCATCGTACCGCTACAAGAACAACCCCGTAGGCGTACGCAGCTACGAAAACGGCATGATGCCTGACACCGCCACCACCGTATACATCAAGAACTACCACATAGGCGGCACTCCGCAGACTGCCGTCAACGTAGGCCTTGACTGGGCGGCTCCCGGCATGTGGTTCTTCAACGTTAACGCTTCATGGATGGGCAACAGCTACGTGAACCTCTCGCCCATACGCCACGAGGCTCTCACCGACCTCTGGACTGTGTACCCGAACCCCGAACAGCTGGCTCAGGCCGTAGCGGAGATAACCGGCGAGGAAAGACTCAACAATGCTTTCGTGCTCAACGCTTCCATAGGCAAGCTCATATATCTGAACCGCTCCATGTCACTTAACCTCAACGTGAACGTGGACAATATTCTAAACAAAAAGAATATCATGACCTACGGATACCAACAGGGACGCTTTGACTACACTGACTTCAACCGCCTCAAATATCCTAACAGATACTTCTTTGCCCAGGGCATAAAGGTATTTGTCAATGTAGGACTGCGCTTCTAAGTCATGACACAAACCAACGTAAACAAAGTATGACAATGAAACATATGAAATCACTGCTGGCGGCCGCCCTGCTCGCTGTAAGCGGCTCAATCCTCACCGGGTGTGACGAGGAACTGGCCCAGCCCCCATTAAACATACCTACATCGGACTGGAAGGCCAACACCACCATCCAGGAGCTGAAGACCCAATACTGGCAGGACGCCACCAACTACTGCACGGAAGTGACCGCCGCTGCCAACGGCGAGCGCGTGATACTCGGCGGACGTGTAATAGCCAATGACTCTACCGGCAATATATACCAGAACATAGTGCTCCAGGACGCCACAGGCGCACTGTCTATATCGGTAGCCATTTCGGATTCATATAAGAAATTCAAGATAGGCGAGGAAATGTTCATAGACGTGACCGGACTGTACGCAGGCAAGTATGCCGGACTGTTCCAGGTAGGCAAGGAAGATGCCTACAACGGCACTCCGCAGACAGGACGTATGGATGAAAGCATATTCCTGGAGCATGTGGAGCTGAACGGACTTCCCAAGCCTTCGGAAGTGACCGAAACCACCATGACCATAGGCGAGATCAACGGTCTTACCGGCACAGAGAATCTTATAAAGTATCAGAGCCAGCTCGTACGCATCAACAATGTATCGTTCATAGGCGGAGGCACTGAAACATGGGCCGTACAAGGCTCAAGCGGCACTAACCGCTATCTGATAGACGCTCAGGGCAACCGTCTGCTGGTGCGCAACTCCGGTATGAGCGACTTCAATCAGCAGATACTTCCCACGGGCCACGGCAACGTGGTAGGCATACTGAGCTACTACAACGGCGCATGGCAGTTCCTGTTCCGCAGCGCTGAGGACTGCACGGACTTCCAGGGTGAAAGCTACGCACCGAAGATAGAGGGCGACGGCACTCCCGAAGTTCCCTACACCGTAGGCTCCGTACTGGCCGGCACAAGCGGCACAGGAGTATGGGTGACCGGCTACATAGTAGGATGGGTGGAAGGTCAGGTGCTTTCATCAGGTGCCCACTTCACCACTCCGGCCACCGTATCATCCAACCTGCTGCTTGCAGCATCGCCCGATGAAACCAATGTGGCCAACTGCATACCCGTACAGCTCACCAACGGCACTACGGCACGTACTGACCTCAACCTTCAGGACAATCCCGCCAACCTCCACCGTCAGGTGACACTCAAGGGCTCACTTGAAGCTTACTTCGGTGCGAGCGGTATCAAGTCAGTGACCAAATATGCCTGGGGCGACAAGGGCGATGAGTCAGATACGCCTGACACCCCTGACACACCCACCGGCGACGCCACCTTCACGCTGGCCACTACCATAACATCCGGCCACCAGTACGTGATGGTGGTAGACGGTCAGATAGGCGAGCCCATAGCCTCTAATCTGAGCTACGGCCGCCTTACCATGAAGGCCATAACCATATCAAACGGCAGCCTCACCACCTCGGTGGCCAACGCCATAACCATCACAGCCGTTGACGGCGGCTATACGATGGTGGACTCCTACGGACGCTACCTGTCAATGGACGACTCCCACCTTACCAGCTTCCAGCTCTACACCGAGCAGCAGCCCGGAAGCGTGTGGACAATAACCCCCTCTGACGGAGCCATGCAGATAGTGAACAATGTGAACACCACCTGCTGGGTAGTGCGGTCAGGCACATATACCAATATAGCTCCGAGCGATGTGGCACAGTATCCTACCTATAATCTGCCCGTTCTTTACGAAAAAGCTAACTGACACACATTACTACGATGAATAAACTTACCAAATATGCGGGACTCTTCCTTACAGGTGTGCTGGCGTGCATGTCGGTAGCCTCCTGTCAGGATGACTTTGATGCCCCGGGTCTGGACGAGCCTAAGGCCACACTCCAGCCAAACACTACCATAGCCCAGCTGAAGGCCGAGTATTGGAATGATGACAACAACTATATTGACACCGTAGGTCTGGCCGCATCCGGACAGCATGTCATAGTGTCAGGACGCGTTATCAGCTCCGATGCATCGGGCAACATATACAAGAGCCTTGTGATACAGGACGCCACCGGTGCCTTGGCCATGAGCATCAATGCCAACTCACTCTACACCACCTACCGCGTAGGCCAGGAAGTGGTAGTGGACGTAACAAATATGTACATAGGCAAGTACAGCACCCTGCAGCAGCTCGGATTTCCCGACTACTCAGCCAGCTATGGCTGGCAGGCCACGTTCATGCCCCTTGAGTTCTTCAAGGAACACACACAGCTCAACGGCCTTCCACAGCCTGAGAAGGTGGATACCCTGACGCTGTCCATAGCCGAGCTCTCGAACGATGCCGCTACCCTGCAGCGCTTCCAGAGCCAGCTCGTGCGCTTCAACAATGTACACTTCAAGGAAGGCGGCGAGGTGAGCTTCTGTACCGCCCACAAGGAGAACACTAACCGTACGCTCCTTGACGCCAACGGCAATGAGCTGATAGTACGCACCAGCGGCTATGCCAACTTCTGGAGCCTCAAGCTTCCGGCTGAAAGCGGCGACGTAGTGGGTATACTTTCATCATACCTGTCAAGCGGATCCGTTGTATGGCAACTTGTGCTCCGTTCGCCCGATGATCTGCTCAACTTCGGCAATCCCACGCTGCCCAAGGGCACGGAAACCAATCCTTATGACATTCTTGACGCCGTATCATACCACTCCTCTAACCGTACCGTAAGCGGGTGGTACACCGGCTACATAGTAGGTGCAGCCAAGGCCGGTGTGGAGAACATTACCTCGGCATCAGACATTCAGTGGTCAGCCGATGAGGAAGGCGGATTCTTCCTGTCGGACAACACTCTGGTAATAGGCCAGACTGCCGAAGCACACTCGCTCGATGACTGCGTGGTGGCAACCCTGCCTGACGGAAGTGCTCTGCAGAAGTACGGCAACCTCACTGACTATCCGGAACTGAAAGGCCGCCAGATATGGATCAACGGTTCATCAGCTACCGTATACGGTACTGCCGGACTTGAGACCACGGGCCGTGCCGATGCATTCCGCATAATGGACGTAACCATACCGGACGATGGCGACAACTCCGGCTCCATCCCCTCGGGCGACGGCAGCGAGGCATCGCCTTACAATCCTACTCAGGTGGTATCCTTCGGCACTGACGCCAACCAGGCTGACAAGTGGGTGAAGGGCTATATAGTAGGCTGGGTGGACAGCAATATGCAGAACTATGGTGATGCCAATAACTGTATGTTTACCACTCCCGCCACTGTGGCCACCAATGTACTGCTGGCTACCACTCCTGATGAAAAGGACTGGGAGAAGTGCTGCGTAGTGAACCTGCCCACAGGCGAGATACGCTCGGCCATAAATCTGCTTGACAATCCTTCGAACCTCGGCAGAGCCGTGAGCGTGTACGGTACCATACGCAAGTACTTCAACATGCCCGGTGTACGTGACCTCACCAAGTACAGCCTTGACGGAAATCAGGGTGGCGGTGACAATCCCGTGAATCCCGGCGAGGCCGTGACCTCACTTGATGAGAGCTTCGCTTCCGGCTCATGCCCCTCAGGCTGGACCGTGAAGAATGTGGCCGGCAACAAGGACTGGTTCTTCAGCAACTACGGCGGACGTACATTTGCCGCATGCTCCGCCTACAACGGCACAGCCACCGGCGGACAGTTCGAGTCATGGCTCATAACTCCGGCCATAGACATGAGCGGAGTGAAGGACAAGAACCTATCGTTCGAATCGATGGTAGGATACTCCGGCAACGGCGCTCTTGAGGTGTTTGCCATGACATCAGCCGATCCCTCAACAGCCACACTGACTCAGCTCAGCGCCAACATACCGGCTCCCACCGGTTCGTGGGGCGACTGGGTGGCATCGGGCAACGTGTCGCTGTCACAGCTCTCAGGCACCATATACATAGGCTTCCGCTACAAGGGTGCTCAGGCATCAGGATACACCACATACCGTGTGACCAACGTCAAGCTCGGACAGGGCGGTGGCGGCAACACTCCTGACAATCCTGACACTCCTACCGGAGGAAACACCGCTGACCTTGACGCACTGAAGACAAGCTCATCGTACACCAATGATGTAACCACTCCCAATGGATGGCACATAAAGAACTGCGCCATACAGAGCGGTTCGGACGGCGATGACCTGAATCCGGCATTCAAATTCATTGGTGGCTCCTCCGTGAGAGCAGTATGCCTGAACGGCAAGAAGGGTTCAGAGGGCATCATAACCTCACCCACTCTCACCGGCGGCTGCAAGACACTGAGCTTCTCATACGGATTTGCATTCACTGAGAGCAAGTGCCAGTTTACCGTCAACGTAAAGCAGGGCGGCAACGTGGTAAAAACACAGACCGTGACCCTCGACTCCATAACCCAGAAGCAAGCTTACAGCTTCACTATGGACGTGAACGTGACCGGCGACTTCACCATAGAGATAGTGAACGATGCCTACTCTGCAACAGATGCCAAGAACACTGACCGTGTTTCTATCTGGAACATATCGTGGACTAACTGAATCCTTTGACATAAGGTAACATACCTCAGATACGGCGCCCGGCGGTAAACACCTCCGGGCGTCATTTGTTCTGTGCAAAACGTGAAAATAGGCTAAAAGCACTGGACGGCTTTTGACAACTCTCTATTTTTATGTAAATTTGCGCTGAATAGCACCCTGCCGATTACGGCAGCAATGACAAACCGTAAACTCATGACAGCCGAATACCCATATCTCAATCTGTCGCTGCGCTACGTGCACGGCTCGAAATCCACCACCGTATTCTCATATCCGTCAAAGACCAAGGCTCCGAAAGCCCCTTTTGACGCCACCGGCATAATATCCGGCTTTATCAACGTAAGTGAATTTTACGTACTCGGATGCCACGCCGGACGCCGATTCTTCTCGTTCATAAGCGTGGACGATGCTGACCATACCGGAGCCCGATTGGAGCTGACCTTGACCGTTGACAGCGACGTGCTGCTGCCCGGACGCACCGTGCTCAGCCTCATCAATTCAGTCAAGGAGATGCTTGAGCAGGATGAGCCGTTCAACGATGACACCCTCGCCACGGCTCTCGCCTCATCAGGCTTCCCCACCGAGCCTCTGCGCAGCTCCGTACGCTTTCAGGGCAATGATGTGGAGAACCGCCCGTGCTACCGCACATACGTATCGGCCACGGAGCTTGCCACCATCATATCGTTCCCGCGCCAGACGGCCTACGCCCAGTACAGCGAGGTGGCATTGGTGCATGTGACATCGGCTCCGGTAGCTGACAAGCAGCTTCCGCAGATCACCGAGCCGGTATCGCAGGCATTTACCGTGGTATGCCCTGCCGGCGTGACCCCTTCAGCTGAAAGCGTAGAGATAACGGATCATCTGGCTCTGACGTATACGCGCCCCGGATTCGAGGCCGCTACGGTAAACTTTGAAGTGGGCACCACCAACCGCTATGTACGCATAGCCGGTCCGGCCTTGCTGGTCAACGACGCCGAAAAGGCCGGAATAGTGTTCACACAGCGCATACCGTATGAAATAAAGTCGTCAAAAGGCAACACCGTTAGCGCCTACACCATACTCATCAACGGCCGCACGGCCACCCGCAACGACGGCTCCTTCGAGATACACAGCTCCGACTTCAGCAATGACGGCAAGGTGAACATATCGGTATCGTCCACCAACTACTTCACCACCACTGCCGACTATACCTGCGAGGAGCTTCTCGAGGCCGGTACGCTCGAGCTTGTGCTTGTGCCTGAAGAGCTGCCCGTGACGCTACGCATGGACTTTGGCGACGGACGCACCATGGAGCAGGAGATCATGCTCGAGAAGAGCTCGCCCGAATACTGCCAGCTGCGTGCCGGCAACTTCCACGGCTTCCGCGCCCACAGGCTCATGGGGCATGAACCCGAAACGTACAATGTGGACATGTCCGTACACACGCAGCCTGCACCCAAATCCTACCGCACGGAAGCCGAGCCTCAGAAAGCGGCTCCCGTACAGGCAGCTGCCGTAAAGGAGCAAAAGGCCGAGGCTGACACTCCCACCCCCACTGAAACCCAAGCTCCCAAGCCTGAGCCCGCAGCTGAGAAGCCGTCAAAGGCTGAGTTAAAACAGGAGCGTCCCAAGAGTGCCGCCGAGCTGAGAGCCGAGAAGCTGCGCCGCGACATACCGCAGAAAATGGACAGCACCGACAGCCAGGCCAAGGCTGATGCAGAAAAGGAGCGCGAGGCACGGCGCAAGAAATTTGCCTACGCGGCTGACCGTCCGGAGAAGGTGGACATACTCAAGGACGACCCTGATGATGATGACACCAAGCGGCGCTCGCTCTCACCCATGATAATAGCTGCCGTAGCCGTAGTGCTGATAACCGTGGGCATAGTATGGTACCTGTTCACTCTGCTGCCCTCTGACAGCACCCAAGAGGAGGAGGCCGCCCTGACTGAGATGACTGACTCTATGGCTCAGAGCCGCATAGCGGTGATAGATGACGTGCCCGATGAAACCGCTGCCTCTCAGGCCACACCCGCAGCACAGCCGGCAGAGCCGGAGCAGCAGCCTGCGTCCGGAGCGCTCACCGCCGATGAGAAGGCCGACATAGAGTATCTGAACTCGCACAATGTATGGCGTCCGGCCGACATGAAATCCGATAAGTTCAAGCAGTTCCTGACCAGCCTGTCGGACGGCGACATTGACGCGCTGGCCAATTCCGACTACTTTGCCGTGGCCGATGCCGCCACTAACCGCAAGGCCGTGCTGATGATGGATCTGCTATGGAAGGCCAAAGGCACCTTCCAGGAGAACAACAACCGCAAGGTGCTGCGCGGCACCAAGGACAAGGAATCCATTGACCTGACAAAGGTAGTGGATGACCTGGCCCGCCGTCAGGACAAGACACCGAATACCGAACCCCGCCCCAAACGCTGACTGCCATGAAATTTGCAGAGCTTTCTGACAAGATATTCAACGAGGCCACCGCAGCCTATCACATTACGGATCATGTGGACGCCCCTGAGCCTAACCCGTATGCGCCCGGAAGCGTGGAGCACACGCTGTACGCCAAGAACTGGATCGATGCCGTGCAGTGGCACTTGGAGGACATAATCCGCGACCCTGCCATAGACCCTGTGGCCGCACTTGCCCTGAAGCGGCGCATAGACCGCTCCAATCAGGACCGTACCGACATGGTGGAGCAGTTGGACTCATACTTCTTAGACCTCAACAAGGATGTAAAGGCGCTTCCCGGAGCCACCATCAACACCGAGAGCCCTGCATGGGCACTTGACCGCCTGTCGATACTCGCGCTCAAGATATACCACATGAATCAGGAGGTGAAGCGCACTGACGCCACAGAGCAGCACTTGGCCAAGTGTGCCGCCAAGCTTGACGTGCTGCAGCAGCAGCGCACTGACCTGATACAGGCCATAGACACGCTGCTTGATGACATAGAGGCCGGACGCAAGTACATGAAGGTGTACCGGCAGATGAAAATGTACAATGACCCTGACACCAATCCGGTGCTCTATGGGGCAAAAAAATGACATAGGCGCCTACACTGACTGTGTACTCATAACACGGTTCTCGGCACTGGGCGATGTGTGCATGACCATACCCATAGTGTACGGTGTGTGTGCGGCCAACCCTGAGGTGCGTTTCGTGATGCTCACCCGCAAGGCAGCTGCCTCAATGTTCGTGAACCGCCCTGAGAACCTTACCGTGACCTTTGCCGACCTCAAGGGAGAGTACGGCGGTACCCTCGGAGCAGTGCGGCTTATGCGCCATATGTGCCACACTTACGGGGTAAAGCGCATGGCCGACCTGCACAACGTACTGCGCACACGCATGATGGGCCTCTATGGCCGCACACAAGGCGTGAAGGTGGCAAGGCTTGACAAGTGCCGCCGCCTGAGGAGCATGCTCATAAAGCAGGGGGCATACAGCCCGGAGAGCATAAGCATCAGCGCTGTCACTGACCGTTACGCCGATGTGTTCCGCCGCCTTGGGCTGGCGGTGCCTGCGGAGTATCCCAAAGCCCCTGCAGCCGGACTGCCGGCATCGCTGTTCGGTAAAGTCACTGCCGAGAAGCCTGCCGGGGAGCGCTGGATAGCCGTAGCCCCCTTTGCCGCCCACAGGTCCAAGATATACCCCTTGGAGCAGATGCGCAGCGTGGTGGAGCAGATAGCCTCATGGACAGGCACCAAGGTGTTCCTGCTCGGCGGAGGTAGCCGTGAGGAGGAGGTGCTGAGGGAATGGACGGCCATGAACCCCGGGACTATACGGTGTGTGGCCGGTGCGGGCATAGGATTCGGCGGGGAGCTGGCGCTATTAGGGCGCATGGACGCTGCCGTGACCATGGATTCGGCCAACATGCATCTGGCCTCGCTGGCCGGGGTGCCTGTGGTGAGCGTGTGGGGTGCCACGCACCCGGCATCGGGTTTCTACGGATGGCGTCAGGACAGAGCCAATGCCGTGCAGCTGCCCATGGCGTGCCGTCCGTGCTCAGTGTTCGGCAGCAAGCCGTGCCGCAAGGGTACCTATGAGTGCCTGACGGGCATAAGCCCCGAATCCGTAGTAAAGAAATTAAAGGAGATACTGTAAATGGATAGTTTTGACATACATTCAGCTTCAGGTGCAGCCGAGTACGGCGATACGGAGCGCGATGTGGAGCGTGCTCTGAGGCCATCGCACTTTGATTCGTTCAACGGTCAGGAGAAGATTGTGGACAATCTGAAAGTGTTTGTGGCGGCTGCCCGCATGCGCGGCGAGGCTCTGGACCATCTGCTCCTGTACGGTCCGCCCGGATTGGGGAAGACCACCCTGTCATCCATTATAGCCAATGAGCTCGGGGTGGGGTTCAAGGTGACATCCGGCCCCGTGCTTGACAAGCCGGGCGACTTGGCGGGCATACTGACATCGCTTGAGGAGAACGATGTGCTGTTCATAGATGAGATACACCGTCTGAGCCCCGTGGTGGAGGAGTACCTGTACTCAGCCATGGAGGACTACCGCATAGACATAATGATAGACAAGGGTCCCGGGGCAAGGAGCGTGCAGCTGACGCTGTCGCCCTTCACGCTTGTGGGCGCTACTACGCGCAGCGGCATGCTGACATCACCTCTGCGAGCGCGCTTCGGCATAAACTGCCATCTGGAGTACTATGACCACGAGGTGTTGGAGCGTATAATCCTGCGCTCGGCGCGGCTGCTCAACGTGAAGTGTACGGCATCGGCAGCCCATGAGATAGCGCTGCGCAGCCGTGGCACGCCGCGTATAGCCAACGCCCTGCTGCGCCGTGTGCGCGACTTTGCCCAAGTGAAGGGCAACGGCACTGTGGATACGGACATAGCCTGTTTCGCCCTCGAGGCTCTGAACATAGACCGCTATGGCCTTGATGAAACCGACAATAAGATCTTGACCACCATAATGGACAAGTTCTCAGGCGGCCCTGTGGGATTAGGCACCATAGCCACCGCCCTGGGCGAGGACCCGGGCACCATAGAGGAGGTGTACGAGCCGTTTCTGATAAAGGAAGGGTTCATACGCCGCACGCCGCGCGGACGTGAGGTGACGGCCCTTGCCTACTCTCATTTGGGGCACAAGCGCACCCCACAACAAGACACCCTGTTCTGAGATATGGCTTCCGTAAAGAGTTTAGCTAAGGACACGGCCATATACGGGCTGAGCAGCATAGTGGGCCGGTTTCTCAACTGGTGCCTCGTGCCGCTGTACACCAACATGTTTGACCAGGCGGAGTTCGGCATGGTGTCATACATATACTCCATAGTGGCGCTCACGCTCATATGCCTTACCTACGGCATGGAGACAGGCTTCTTCAGGTTTGCCAACCATGACCGCTACAAGGACCCTATGGAGGTGTATTCATCGGCGCTGATATCACTCGGGGTGAGCTCAGTGCTGTTCGTGGTGCTGATAGTGGCGTTCCTGCGCCCGGTATCGGCGGCCTTGGGGTGCGCGGCGCATCCGGAGTACGTATGGCTCATGGCAGGGGCCGTGGCCATGGACGCGTTCACGTCACTGCCGTTCTCGTACCTGCGTTTCCGCAAGCGCCCGCTGCGGTTTGCCACGCTGCGGCTCATAAGCATAGCCGTGAACATAGGGCTTAACCTCCTGTTCATACTCATATGCCCGTGGCTGTACAGGGAGGCTCCGGATGCGGTGGCGTGGTTCTACCGCCCGGACTTCGGCATAGGCTACATATTCCTTACCAACTTTATCAGCTCGGCCTTGACGCTGCTGCTGCTCGCGCCTGAGCTCAGGGGGTTCGCATGGCGGTTCAATGCCGCGCTGTGGCGCGAGATGCTCGCCTACTCCTTTCCGCTGCTGGTGATAGGGCTGGCGGGCATAATGAACCAGAACCTTGACAAGATACTGCTGCCCGAGCTGCTGAGCGGACGCGCCGATGCCATGGCGCAGTTAGGCATATACAGCGCCAACTATAAGATAGCCATAATAATGGTGATGTTCATACAGGCGTTCCGTTTTGCCTACGAGCCGTTCATATTTGCGCAGAGCCGGGAGAAGGGCGAGGGCAAGCTGCAGGCCTACCGCGATGCCATGAAGTGGTACACCATATTCGCCATGCTGATATTCCTCGGGGTTATGTCCTACATTGACATTCTGAAGTACTTCATAGCCCCGGCCTATTTCAGCGGGCTCAAGATAGTGCCCATAGTCATGATGGCGGAGTTCTTCTTCGGGGTGTTCTTCAATCTGTCACTCTGGTACAAGCTCACTGACCGCACCATTTGGGGCACGTGGTTCTCGCTGCTCGGGCTGGCGGTGACCGTGGGGGTCAACGTGCTTTTCGTGCCCCGCTACGGCTATATGGCCTGCGCCTGGGGAGCCTTTGCCTGCTACGGTGTGATGATGGCGGCCTCCTACGCCGTGGGGCGCGTGAAGTACCCCATAGGCTACGATGTACGCCGTATGGCCATGTACGTGGCGGCGGCAATATCGCTTTACGGGCTGTGGGTGCTCATCAGTACCGGACATGAATGGACGGACATGGGCGTGCGCACGGTGCTGTTGGCGCTTTACGTGCTGCTTGTGCTCAAGAAGGAAAATATACGCCCGGCTCAACTATTGCCGCGCAGAAGCGTTTAACAGGTACGTACGTTTCACCTATTCACATCACGGTCATGAAATCCAATATAGGCAGCCGCATCACCGGTTTTCTGGTACAGTACTTCACTCTGTCAGGGCAGCTCGTGCCGCAGAGCGAGGCCGAGCAGTCCATACGCGAGGGAGTGTCATTTTCGGGCACCAACATCATCATCCTCATACTGGCCATACTCATAGCCTCATTGGGGCTGAACACTAACTCCACTGCCGTGATAATAGGCGCCATGCTCATAAGCCCGCTCATGGGACCCATAATAGGCATGGGACTGGGGGTGGGCGTGCATGACTTTGCGCTGATAAAGCGCTGCGTGCGCAATCTGCTCATGGCGGCGGCCTTCAGTATGCTGGCCTCCACGCTCTACTTCCTCATATCGCCCGTCAACGAGGGCCACAGCGAGCTGCTGGCGCGCACATCGCCCACCATATACGATGTGCTTATAGGGTTCTTCGGCGGCGGCGCGGGCATAATAGCGCTCGGCAGCCGCAACAAGGGCAATGTGATACCGGGTGTGGCCATAGCCACGGCCCTGATGCCTCCGCTGTGCACGGCCGGATACGGCATAGCCACGTGGCAGCTCAGCTATTTCTTCGGAGCCACCTACCTGTTTATAATCAACTCCATATACATAGCCTTCGCCACATTCATAGGGGTGAAGCTGCTCGGCTACAAGGGGCTGACCTCGGACTCGGACGACGGCGGACGTGCCCGCCGCGTGCGCAACGCCGTGTACTGCGCCGCCATACTCACCATGCTCCCCAGCATATGGCTCACGTACAAGATGCTGCGTGAAAACAAGTTTTCCATGAAGGCCAATGAGTTCGTGGCCGAGGAGTGCCGCTTCCCCTCCACTCAGGTGCTCACCCACTCCGCGTTCATGGACGAGGGGCAGCGCATAATATCCGTGACGCTCATAGGCAAGATTCTGCCTATAGACTCCCTGCAGCTGGCGCTCACTCCACGGCTGGCACACTACGGGCTTGGAGGGGCACACCTGCGCTTCATACAGGGGGCGTCGGCCTCATCCTCACCCGTGCCCGCCGCCGAGGACAATACGCGCGACATATACCTGCTGGCGCAGTCCACCATCACCCGGCAGCAGCAGGAGATAGACTCGCTCAACGAGGCCGCCCGGCAGGCCAGTCTGGCACATGCAGCCGGGGCGCAGCTGGCTCCGGAGCTCAAGGTGCTCTTCCCGCAGATAAGCGACATAGCCGTGACGCGCGGCATATTCTCATCCGTGGACACGGCGGCGCTTGACACGGCCAACGTAGCCCTTATACACTTCAGCCGCCCCATGAAGGCGCAGGAGATGCAGAAGCTGCGCGAGTATCTGCTGGCTCGCCTGAAACTCAAGAACATAGACATTATCAACGTACCGGCTCTGACCGGCAAGAAGAAGGATAAACCATCATCACCACATAATGCAGGAAAACAGACTTAAGGTAACGCTCATATGCCACAGCGACATGCTGGGAGGCGCCTCCGTAGTGACCACCCGACTGATGCACGCCCTCAGGGAGGAGGGTGTGGACGCCCGTATGCTCGTGTACACCAAGCTCACTGACGACCCCTACATATCAGTGATAAGCAGCCGGGGCACACGAGGGCTCAAGTTCATGGCCGAGCGAGCGCGCATAGCCCTGTCCAACGGATTCTCGCGCAGGGACCTCTTCAAGGTGTCCATAGCCAACACCGGCACGCGCGTTGACCGCCACCCTTGGGTAAGGGAGGCCGATGTGATAGTGCTCAGCTGGATCAATCAGGGGCTGATGTCGCTCAAAGGCATAGGGCGCCTCGGAGCGCTGGGCAAGCCCGTGGTGTGGACCATGCACGACATGTGGTGCCTCACCGGCATATGCCACCATGCCTACGAGTGCACCGGCTTCAAGGAACAGTGCGGACGCTGCCCGCTGCTGCACAGCAAGCGTAAGAATGACCTGTCACATACCGTATGGAAAATAAAGCATAGGCTGTATGACCGCATGCCCATAACGTTCGTGGCCGTGAGCCGCTGGATGGCCGAGCGCGCACGCCACAGCTCCCTGCTCAAGGACAGGGACATAAGGGTGATACCCAACGCCTTTCCCATAGGCTCCTTCTACACCACACCACGGGGCTCGGTGTCCACCATGCGCTTCAATCCTGACCAGAACATAATACTCATGGGCGCAGCCCGCCTTGACGACCCCATAAAGGGGCTTGACTACGCCATTGACGCCCTCAACTACATGTTCGAGAACCACCCCGAGACGGCACGCCACTCGCTGGCCGTATTCTTCGGCCACCTGCGTGACCGCTCCGCCCTGCAGCGGCTGCGCTTCCCGCACCTGTACCTCGGCACCGTATCTGACCCCAAGCTGCTGCGCAACATCTACGCCTCGGCCAAGGTGGTGCTGTCAACCTCCCTGTACGAAACGCTCCCCGGCACGCTCATAGAAGGGCAGGCGGCAGGATGCCTGCCTGTGACATTCGGGCGCGGCGGACAGGCCGACATTGTCACCCACCTCAAGGACGGCTACATAGCCGAGTACCGGGATGCCGAGAGCGTGGCACGCGGCATAATATGGGCGCTCTCGCAGCGCACTGACCGCGAGGCGCTCCATGAGAGCGTACGCGAGCGCTTCGCCGCCAGCACCGTGGCCCGCCGCTACACCGAGCTCTTCGCCGAGCTGCTCCACCGCGCCCCCTGAGCCTCAATCCCGGGATTTTTCTCACACTGTGGGAATAGTGGGACAGGGCACATTTCTCATGAGAAAAATGAGAAATCATGAGAAAGGGCACTTTTCTCATGAGAATAATAAAATGTGAACGCAGCGGAAAAAAAGTGCCCCATTTGCTTGCAAACCGCCCCCTCGGTGTTGTATCTTTGTAGTACCGGAACCCCCTTACATATCAGCCCTATACCCTCAGTACATATACTATACATATGTACAGGGTACACTCATATATATACTTACATATATATATCATATAATCTACACCGGTGGCAACGCTGCATCGGTGGCCTAATATACATGTATCATATCTTCGGTGCGCTTCGCTTTAAGGCGGTAGCAGAATCGGCGGTAACGCATCGCGGTGTCATGGTATGGCGGTGTCAAAGCATCGGTGCCCTATCCTTATTCTCACTTTCCTTATTATTCCCATGAGAAAAGTGCCCTTTCTCATGATTCTCACAATGTGGGAAAATGGGAATTGGAAATATGCGGAATATGATGTACCTTTGCATTTCGTTCATAAACATAACGAAATTATGTCATTAGATACCATTATAGCACAAGCCGTGGCCCGTGCGGTCAAGGAGCTTTACGGAGTGGGCACCGATGCCGCTTCGGTACAGATATCCACCACCAAGAAAGAATTTGAAGGCAACCTCACCGTAGTGGTGTTCCCGTGGGTCAAGGCCGCCCGCCGCTCGCCCGAGGACGTGGGCCGCGCCATAGGCAGCTGGCTTGTGGACAACGAGCCCGCAGTGGACCGCTTCAACGTGATAAAGGGCTTCCTCAACATAGTGATAGAGCCCACATTCTGGACACAGGTGCTCCGCCATATAGAGCAGACCCCTGACTTCGGCATCACACCCGTTACGGCTGACTCCCCTCTGGTGATGGTGGAATATTCATCGCCCAACACCAACAAGCCCCTGCACCTTGGGCACGTGCGAAACAATCTGCTCGGCTACTCCCTGTCCGAGATACTCAAGGCGTGCGGCAACCGCGTGGTGAAGACCAACATAGTCAACGACCGAGGCATACACATATGCAAGTCAATGCTGGCGTGGAAAAAGTGGGGCGAAGGCGCCACCCCCGAATCCACGGGCAAGAAAGGCGACCATCTGATAGGCGACTTCTACGTGCTCTTTGACCGCCACTACCGTCAGGAGCTGGCCTCACTGATGGAAAGCGGCATGACCAAGGAGGAAGCCGAGGCCGCATCGCCCCTTATGCAGGAAGCCCGCGCCATGCTCCGCGCATGGGAAGCCAAGGATCCCGAGGTACGCCGCCTGTGGGCCATGATGAACTCATGGGTCTACGCCGGATTTGACGCCACATACCGCCGCATGGGCGTAGACTTTGACAAGATATACTACGAGAGCGACACCTACCTCCAAGGCAAGGAGCTGGTGCTCAAAGGCCTTGAAGAAGGCAAGATGTACCGCCGCGACGACGGCTCCGTGTGGGCCGACCTCACCCCCGAGGGGCTTGACCACAAGCTGCTGCTCCGCTCTGACGGCACCTCCGTGTACATGACACAGGACATAGGCACCGCACGCCTGCGCTATCAGGACTACCCAATAGACCGTATGATATACGTGGTGGGCAATGAGCAGAACTACCACTTCCAGGTACTGGCCCTGCTGCTTGACCGCCTCGGATTCAAGTGGGGCAAGGACCTGGTGCACTTCTCCTACGGAATGGTGGAGCTGCCCGAAGGCAAGATGAAGAGCCGCGAGGGCACAGTGGTGGACGCCGATGACCTCATGGATGAAATGGTGGAAACGGCCCGCACGGTGAGCGCCGAGCTGGGCAAGCTGGACGGATGCACGCCCCAGGAAATAGCCGATATAACTGAAACCGTAGGCCTAGGGGCGCTCAAATACTTCCTGCTCAAAGTGGACCCGCGCAAGAACATGATGTTCAACCCCAAAGAGTCCATTGACTTCAACGGCAACACCGGACCCTTCATACAGTACACCTACGCCCGCATACGCTCAGTGCTGCGCCGCGCCGCTGAAGCCGGAATGGAGCCTACCGACTATACCGCCGTGGCACCCGGACAGCGCGAGATAACGCTCATACAGCGCCTGTCGGACTTCCCGCAGGTAGTATCCGAAGCCGGAGCAAGCTACAGCCCCGCCCTGATAGCCAACTATGTGTACGAGCTCGTGAAGGAGTACAACCAGTTCTACCACGACTGCTCCATACTCAAGGAAGAGGACGCAGCCGTGCGCTCCATGCGCCTGGCCCTGTCCGATGCCACCGCCCGCGTGATAAAGCGCGGAATGTCACTGCTGGGCATCCGGGTGCCTGAACGTATGTAAGGCCAAGTTTGTTAGAAACGTGTAACCAACTCAGAAAAAACATATCAGAAAAATGTATAACAACTCCTATTCAAATATCCCTCCCGTACCGGGAAGCTCAGGCTACAGCCTTGACCACCGTGTGAGCGACGTCATGAAGCGCGTATACCTCAAGATGACACTCGGCCTCATAGTCACAGCCCTCGTGGCCCTCTTCTGCGCCAGCTCCCCCGCCGTGGTAAACTTCTTCTTCACTAACCGCTTTGCCATGTGGGTGGTAATCATAGCCGAATTCGCCCTCGTGTTCGGCATAAGCGGAGCCGTAAGCCGCATGAGCTCGGCCACAGCCACGGCGCTGTTCTACCTCTTTGCCGCCGTCAACGGCCTGATGCTCTTCCAGATATTCTTCGTATACTCCCTCTCGGCCATCTACAAGACATTCTTCATAACGGCCGGAGTGTTCGGAGCCATGAGCGTGTACGGCTACTTCACCACCAAGGACCTCACCAAGTGGGGCACATTCCTCATCATGGCACTCTTCGGGCTGATAATAGCATCGGTGGTAAACATATTCGTGCACAGCACACAGTTTGACTGGATCATATCCATAGCAGGCGTGCTGATATTCGTGGGCCTCACCGCATGGGACACCCAGCAGGTCAAGGCCATGGCACAGATGGCACCCGCCGAATACACCTCGCAGCTTTCCACACAGGCAGCCCTGTCACTGTACCTTGACTTCATTAACCTGTTCCTGTTCCTGCTCAGATTCTTCGGCGGCAACCGCGACTGACCTCTGCACACCTGAAGCATACAAAATACAATAGGGGGGGGTGGTATCACACACGATACCGCCCCCTTAATTGTTACACTTAGTCATACCATAGACACACTTGTGACACACATCAGTAATAACTATGTAACAAATTTAAATCATTTTAACACTAAAATCCTATTTTTCCCTCATTTCGTTGTACCTTTGCAACATCGGAAAACAACTAAAGCATCCGGCACATCTTATTATTGGTCTACTAAAATTACTGCTACAATGAACACTTCCGTTTTTCAGTCACGCCTCACCTCCATACAGAGCAACCTCCTGAGCCTCGCATACATCCTCACCTCAAGCCGTGACACAGCCTACAGCCTGCTCAACGCCACCACCTCATCCATGCTGAAAAACGAAAGCCGCTACGTTGACAGCGCCGACATCAAAGCCAAGGCATTTGAAGTGATGCGCTCCATATTCGCCAGCCGCTACTCCGCCTCCCTGCACCGCGACATTCTGGCCGACCGCCGCGCACAGGCCTACCGCCTCAGAGTGGAGCACGCCGATGAAACCCTGCCTGCAGGCATGATGTCACTGTCCTCGCTCCAAGGAGCCCTCAATGGCATTGACGAACTGTACCGCACACCCTACACCATGTACATCACCGGCCACACCGCACAGGAGATATGCACGGCACTCCACCTGCCCATAGCCACCGTATCGGCACGCATAAAATACACAGCCAAGAAAGTGATGCGCTACTGCTCAGCCCTTAGCTGACCCGGACGCCGTCATAAGGCGCGAGGTAACGGCACCGAACACGTAGCCCGTAAGCGCCACCAGCACACCCACGGCCACTATATCCCACACCTGAAGCTGCACCGGATACACGCTTATGGACATCCTTGACGGATCGCCCCCAAGCTTTATGAAGCCACCCCACTGCTGAGCCAGCACCAAGGCCACCCCCGCCACAAGGCCGCACGCACCGCCCACGAGCGATATCAGCCACCCCTCAAGCAGGAACACCCGGCGTATCATACGCGCCGATGCACCGAGGGCACGCAACGTGAAAATGTCGGCACTCTTCTCTATTATGAGCATGGACAGAGTGCTCACCACGTTAAATGACGCTATGGCCAGTATGAAAGCGAGCATGGCAAAGGTAATCCACTTCTCAATCTCTATCATGCGAAACGAGCTCTCCTGCTGGCGCAGCCTGTCGCGCACGGCATATCCGCTCCCCACGGCAGCCTCTATGCGCCTCACAGCCTCATCAGCCCTTGTACCCGGAGCCAGGCCCACGTATACGCACGATGCCTCCGAAGCATAGTCAAACAGCCCCCGCGCCACATCCATAGGCACCATCAGCGTATTGGCGTCAAACTCATTGTCCTCCACCTCATACACGGCGCTCACGCACAGCGAGTCAGTCATGAACGCTCCCATAGGATTGGCCGGATTGAACCGCCCCACCCTCTTGGGCGCATACAGCGCAAGCCAGTCAAAATAGCCCGGACGCGCACCGAGCTGCATGGCCACGCCCACGCTCAAGGCCGCATAGCCTATGCCCTCATTCAAGGAATCGCGCACCATATAGGAGCCGTCTATAAGCGGAGGCTCAAGCATGAGCGACGTATCTGACTCGGCAGGCACCCCTATCACACGCACAGGTATCTGACGGTTATGGTACATGGCCAAGGCCTGATCATCAATCACGGGGTATGCCACAGCCACACCCTCCACCTCTCCGAGCGAGGCCGCCATGGCATCGGCGTCAGCTATTACCTTGCCCCTGACAGGAGTCACCATCACATCCGGGCTCACCACCGAGAGCCGCTCCATGGACAGGGCAGTGAAGCCGTTGAACACGGACAGCACGCACACTATGGAAGCCGTGGCCACAGCCACCCCCACCGTGGAGACGATGGAAATGACATTGACCGCATTATGGCTCTTCTTGGCAAAAAGATAGCGCAATGCTATCCGAAGCGATACCATCAGATGAAGTAATGATTGGTGTGAGTTAAGGGATTATTCAGCCGTAGCCTCTTTGACATCCTCTGTTTTTGGCGCAGCATCCTTAGCCAAAAGGTTATCAATATTTTCTATATAGTCAAGAGAGTCGTCTAACATGAATGTAAGTTCCGGAGTGCGGCGCAGCTGATAGCGCACACGCTGAGCCAGCTCATAGCGCACCGTCTTGGTGCTCTTGTTTATGCTCTCTATCACCTCCTGAGCCTTGGCCGAAGGAAACACTGACAGGTATGCACGCGCCGAGCTCAGATCGGGCGACACACGCACAGCGCTCACTGACACTAACACACCGCGCATCTTGGCGGTCTGCTCACGGAATATCTCACTCAGCTCCTTCTGGAGCAGTCGTGCTATCTTGGCTTGACGGGTCGATTCCATAATTATAGATTTTTATCATTGATATAACGCATCAGCAGTCACATCGGCTCACAAAGTTACATATTTTTAGTATCAGGGAAGCCATACACACGCCAAAAATCAGTATTTTTGCACCTGATATGAAAATAGCGCTTATAGGATACGGAAAGATGGGGCGAGCCATCGAGAGCATAGCCCTTGAGAGAGGCCATCAGATAGTGGCCCGCATAGACATTGACAATCAGGCTGACTTTGACTCACCTGAATTCGCATCGGCCGACGTAGCCATTGAATTCACCACCCCCTCCACCGCCGTGGACAATTACATCAAAGCCTTCAGCCGAGGAGTGCCCGTAGTGTCAGGCAGCACCGGATGGACAGCATGCATGGATGAAATCAAGGACCTCTGCCTTGCCAACGGCTACACATTTTTCTGGACCTCCAACTTCAGCATAGGCGTAAACATATTCTTTGAGCTGAACCGCCGTCTGGCAGCCATGATGAACCCATTTCCGCAATATGTGCCTGAAATGACCGAAATACATCATATCCACAAGCTGGACCACCCCAGCGGCACAGCCATAACCCTGGCCCAGGGAATAGAACAGGCACATCCTTCAATAACCTCATGGACCGAGGATGCGCAGAAAGCCGACTCCTCCACAATGCTCATAAACCATGAGCGCCAAGGCGAAGTGCCCGGCACGCACATCATAACATGGGACAGCCCCGTGGACTCCATTACCATAGAGCACAAGGCCAAGAGCCGCCTCGGATTCGCCCTCGGAGCCGTAATGGCAGCCGAGTGGGCAGCCTCGCAGCGCGGATTCCTCACCATGGACATGTTCATGGACTACCTGCTATCAAAAAAAAACTGACACACTAATGAACTCTCAAAAAGATACTTCATTCGCCGCTGACTTCACGGCTCGCTTAAAAGCCAACAAACCCACCCGATGGGTACGCTTCGGCATAGTAGCCGCCATATTCATAGCCTGGGTGGCATGGTTAGGCAACTGGTGGGTGCTCCTGCTGCTGCCGCTCCTCTTTGACATATACATCACAGGCTACATACCCTTCACATGGTGGAAGAAAAGCAAGAGCAAGGTAGTGCGTTCAGTCATGAGCTGGGTGGATGCCATAGTGTACGCCCTCATACTGGTATACTTCGTGTTTGCCTTCATAGGACAGAACTATCAGATACCCTCATCATCGCTCGAGAAATCGCTCCTTGTGGGCGACTATCTGTGGGTCAACAAAATGGCCTACGGTTCGCGTGTGCCCATGACACCCATACACTTCCCCTTGGTACAGAACACGCTGCCCATACTCAACTGCAACAGCTATCTTGAGCATCCGCAGCTGAAGTATCACCGCCTCAAAGGCTTCGGCAGCGTAAAGACCGGCGACATAGTGGTGTTCAACTTCCCTGCAGGCGACACCGTGGCCTCAAAAGTTCCGAATCCTGACTACTACACCCTCGTAAGGATGTTCGGCCGCGAAACCGTGCTGTCAAACCCGCAGGAATTCGGCGAAATTATATACCGCCCCGTAGACAGGCGTGAAAACTACGTAAAACGCGCCGTAGGCCTCCCCGGTGAAACCATCAAGATAGTGGACGGGGATATATACATCA
>JAMPBB010000009.1 GCA_023666885.1 Muribaculaceae bacterium
TCGGAGGACGGAGAATAGCATCAATCTCCGAACGAAGAATGTAAGTGTACTTGCCAACTTTCTTACGTTGCAGGCCGTGATACTTCACGTAATTGTGAATCTGGTCATGTGTGAGATTATACTCAGCTCTTACGTCCGAGTATGAGATCCAATCCTCATCCTTCGGTGGTTCCGGCTTAGAGGCAAACACCCGGTCGCAATGCTCCTTGCTCCAAAGCGTCTTTCCACGATGATACACCTTCGGAATGTTGTGCCTCTTCGCCTGTGCAAACACCCACGAATTGCTCACCCCGAACTTCTCGATAATCTCCTTTGTAGTGTAGAACTCAGTGATAGCCTCGCCGTTTTCATCGGTTGCTAAGGAGAATGCTTTCGGTTTACGTTCGTAAGGTCGTGCCTCTATCATCGCGTCAATATCCGCACGTTTGATAACCGTCCATTTACTTGACAGTTGATACGCTTTTAACGTACCGCGATAAATGAGATAATAAACGGCACGAGATGTTACATTCAATAGCTTCGCAACCTCCGCTACTGACAGATAGTTGAGACCGTCCAGATTTTTGATGTTTCCTTCGTGAACATCGGTTTTGTCATCTCGTTCCGCTTTTTGTTTGCGCTCTTGGCGCTTTCTCTCTTTGTAAGCGTGTTCGGCACAACGCTTACAACAGAACTGAGTCGAAGTCTTTTGTGCATCAAACTCACTTCCACACCATTTACAGGTTTTCCTGATTCTAATGTTAGATGTTGCCATTTTTGAATCATTTTTGATGCCACTCATTGAGTTATTTCTACGAACACACATGAACGTGCGTGAATGAGCATGAACAAGTGTGAACACCATCCACTACCAGGCAGAGCGGCTTGACCCGAGTAGCAGACGAGCAACAAATATGGTTCAAAAATGGAGTGAAAAATAGGTAGAAACGGGTTCTACCAATAAAAACAGCCAAATGCGGATATGAGAAAAGGCGCTCAAACTGAACGCCTTGACACTTATTTATAGCTATTGTTACCTATCTCTAACTGCCGGTCATTTTCCGATGCAGAAGCGGGAGAAGATGGTGGCGAGGATTTCGGTGGAGGGGATTTCGCCGGTGATGGAGGCGAGGTGCTGGAGGGTTTCACGCAGGTCTTGGGTCAGCAGATCGCCGGGGAGGCCGGTATGCAGTCCGTCAAGCAGGCGTGTGCATGATGTGAGGGCTTTGTCCAGGGCCTGTGCGTGTCGGGCGTTGGTTACAAGGATGTCTTCCGAGTTGTTGCCGAGATATGACTCGGCTTCGCTTTGAAGCATTTCTTTCAGACGGTCAATGCCGTGGCCGGTTTTTGCTGATATCTCAAGAATATCAGTCGGAGGCACAGAGATGTCACTGATAGCTGTTTTCAGGTCATGGGTGTGCGAGGCGATGTCAGTTTTGTTAAGTGCTATTATGAGTTTGGGATGTGGCGACCGGCAGTCAATCAGGCCGATGGTATGCTCTAATGCTGTTTTGTCAAGCTTGGAGGCTGCATCAATAACGAGTATGATTATGCGTGCTTTCTCCATGGCCTGTACGGAGCGCCGAATGCCTATGCGTTCTATGGCATCAGACGTGTCACGTATGCCGGCGGTATCAATAAACCGGAAAGTGTAGTCGCCTACAGTGAGCGTTTCCTCTATAGTGTCACGTGTGGTGCCATGTATTTCGCTTACTATGGCGCGGTCATCATCAAGCAGCGTGTTGAGCAGTGATGATTTACCGGCGTTGGTAGAGCCGATTATCGCCACGGGTATGCCTTCTTTTATGGCATTTCCTGTAGCGAATGACTTCTTGAGCCGTGTTGTTTCTTGGATAAGATCCGATGTGAGCTGTGTCAGACGGTCACGGGACGCAAATTCCACATCTTCCTCTGAGAAGTCAAGCTCCAACTCAAGAAGCGATGCAATGTCTACGAGCCGTTCGCGGAGGTCGGAGAGCCTTTTTGAAAAATTGCCTCGCATCTGGCTTATGGCTATCTTGTGTGATGCCCGTGAGGTAGATGCTATAACATCGGCCACGGCTTCGGCCTGTGCCAAATCCATTTTTCCTGCGGAGAATGCCCGCCGAGTAAATTCACCGGGCTCGGCAATGCGGGCGCCTGATTGCACCAGTATGTCCAACAGTTCGCGCTGTACAAACCGTGAGCCGTGTACGGCGAGTTCCACAACATTTTCACCTGTATACGATGCCGGGGCACGGAATATGGTGGCAACGCACTCATCCAGCATCGCATCGGAGCCTGGATAATGAAGGTGCCCGAAATGAGCCGTGTGCGATGCGGCATTTGCAAGCGCGCGCCCATGCCATATCCTGTCGGCTATTTCAATGGCGTGTGGGCCGGATAGGCGTATCACGGCTATGCCTCCTGTGCCTGGAGGTGTAGATACGGCACATATGTCATCATTGGCAAGGTTCGTGGGGTATGTATTCATATTGCAATCTATCATCGTATGGTACTCCAGTATGGGAAATCGCATTGTGACTCTACGATGCGCTCTATTGAATCAGGTAGATGTGTGAAAAAATCAAATCCGGTGACGCTCTCCACGCTGTCAATGCTTACAGCCGCACGCTGCATGCCACCGTCTACCCGTCCGTTGGGCATAATGAAGCCTATGCCTCTTGGAGGATTGGCGTACGGAGAAAGCACAACCTTGAAAAATCCTGACGGAACGGCCACATGGGAGGAGCCTATATATGCCTCGGGAGGAGTAGTGAAGATTGGCCCACATACGATTATGATAGCACTGTCAGCTATGGCCCATGTGCGGCACTTTTCCTCAAGATTTTTCCATGCGCCCGTATTGAGGGTCTTGGCTTGCGGGCAAATGTTGGCCATGCTGAATGATTCATGCATGGATTCATTGCTCCATTTCATGTCGCCGGCCGGAGCCATATGGCCTCGGTCGTAGCCTGAATATTTATAGTCATCCGGCGATGGACACCCGCTTACATTTACGTCAGTATAGAATTTGTTTTCACGGCCTACTTGTCCGTTGGCTTTGTCCCGAGTCAGAATCCATGCCACATAGTTGGGTACTTTGTAGCGGGGATTAAAGGAAATGTCCATGGCGTCATAGCCAGGAGCCATTTCTGAAGTCACGCTGTCAGGCATGTGTACTATCATCAGCGAGTCAGCTGCGGTATATATCCTCATGCCATTGGAGGTAGGGGAGCATCCTTTGGCAAACTCTGTAATGGTGCCTATTATGATTATAGCCGCTGATATGAGTAGCAGCGCAGGCGATATTTTCTTCCCGGATTTTTTCATTTGAATTTATTTATAATTCGGCCTATGTCAGATGCATCTTTTACTGACGTGCATTCAGGCGATATGGGCAGACTGATCAGCTGAGCGGCTTGGCGTTCGGTAACCGGTAGTGGCATATGCTCTAAATTAGCATAGCAAGGCTGCATATGGGGCGGTACGGCGTAGTGTATGTCCGTCTCCACACCTTGTTCCGATAGGAAGCCGCGCAGCTCATCGCGCCGGGGTGTCCTTATTACATACTGATGCCATACGCAGTCGGTAGGCGTGGGGCCGATGCGAGGCTTGGTCACGAGCGGATGGTCAATAGTGTTATTGTATGCCACAGCTCTTGCAAATCGCTCTGCATTCTGCTTGTTGCAGTGCCGAAGTTTTACCGACAACATTGCGGCCTGTATAGGGTCAAGCCTACAATTATACCCGGCATATATGTTATGATATCGGCGGTCGCTGCCGTAATTGGCCAACTCTCTTATGGCTTTGTGCAGTTCAGGAATGTGGGTCACTACGGCACCGGCATCGCCCAGCGCACCTACATTTTTTGTGGGGTAAAAGCTGAATGCTCCGGCATGACCCAATGCACCGGCGTGGGCTGAGCCAAACAGTCCGCTGCACGCAGCCCGGGCTCCAATGCTTTGAGCCGCATCCTCTATGACTATGAGGCCACGCTGCTTTGCTATATCAGCCATTTCCCCGTCCCAGGCCACGCGCCCGTACAGATGTACCGGCATCAGTGCCTTGACATCCGGCGTAATGTTGCGTTCCACGACATCGCCTGTAAGCACCATTGTGACTTCGTCTGCGTCAACGAGCAGAGGCATAAGCCCGGCGTCGGTTATGGCAAGCACTGACGCTATGTATGTGTTGGCCGGTACCATTACTTTGTCACCCGGGGCGAGGAGCCCGGTTGCTATACAGGCGCGAAGTGACAGGCGCAAGGCATCCAGTCCGTTGCTTACACCTATCGCATACGGAGCCGAATGCATGTCCCGCATCATTGCCTCAAAAGCCTCCACCTCTTGGCCGCCAATGTAGCGTCCGCTGCGTATCACCCGCGCAGAAGCCTCTATCAGCTCATCCATGTATGGCTTGTTCTCGCATGCCAGATTAAGAAACGGGTACTTTATTTCGTGCATATGCTTTTTGATGCTCTAAATTCGTTAAAGTCACGGATGTAATCAGCCTCATCATATATATCCGAACATATTGCCATACATATGCTCCCGGAGGAAAAGCCGTCAAGTTGAACCCATATGCCGGCAGGAATGTATAGCCCTTCATATGGGCGTGACAGAATCATCTCCCGAGTGTCAGTACCGTCAGTAAACGTAACCCTGAAAGATCCGGACACAGCCACTATGAACTGATCGGTAGCACGATGGGCATGGCCGCCACGATTGCAGTCGGACGGAATGTCGTATATATAGAAACCACGGCGTATTATGAATGGGAAAGCGGTATCGTTTTGAATTACGGCCAATGAACCGTTTGCATGGTCAATATGCTTTATCCCGTATATGCGGCAGTGGCTGACGGTAATATCACTTGCCGGAATGTGGTCAACGCTATTCATAGTCCGGCAATTTCGTTAAATGTTTCGCGGCAGCGTATATAGTCTGATTCATCGTACAGCGTTGATGCTGCAATGAGTGCCACCGCATTTGAAGAAAACATGTCTATTTCCCTCCATGTAAGTGGCGGTATGTACAGGCCTTCCCACGGTTTGGATAGCCTGAAACGCTGTGCCCCGTTTACTCCATAGGTCAACACTTCAAAACTTCCGGACAGTGCCACTATCACCTCGTGCTGCGTATAGTAAGCGTGCCCGTGGCGTATGCGGTCAGTGGGCACATCGTATATCCAATATATCCGCTGTGGCGTGAAGGAGAGCGCACCGGGATATTCAAGGACGGACAGATTCCCTCGGGCGTCCTGTATTTTAGAAATGTCTATTATGTGCGGTGCGTCATATTCCATTGGCGGCAAGTTCTAACAGATACTGTCCATAGGAGTTTGACCTCATAGGCTCGGCCAGTTCGCGTAGCCGGGCGGCGTCAATCCAACCCTGCCGAAATGAAATCTCCTCGAGGGCTGCTACTTGAAACCCTTGCCGCTTTTCCACTGACGCCACGAAATTTGATGCTTCGTTGAGCGAATCCACGGTGCCGGTGTCAAGCCATGCAAACCCTCGGCCGAGGGGCTGTACCCGCAGCTGCCCGAGCTCGAGATATGCTTGGTTTACAGATGTTATTTCAAGCTCGCCGCGAGCCGAGGGCCTGACTCCGGATGCAATATCCACTACATTGTTGGGATAGAAGTAAAGCCCTATTACGGCAAGGTTTGATTTTGGGTTTGCCGGTTTCTCCTCTATGGATACGGCCTTCATATCGGAATCGGTTTCCACCACTCCGTATCTGTGTGGATCCTTTACGGGATATGCGAATATGGTGGCCATATCATGCTCGGTCATTTCTACCGCCTTGCGCATCATGCCGGTAAATCCTTGACCGTAAAATATATTGTCGCCAAGTACCAGACATACGTTGTCAGAGCCTATAAAATCACGGCCTATCAGAAAAGCCTGAGCGAGTCCTTCCGGCCTTGGCTGTTCCTCATAGCTGAAATTTACTCCTATATTTTTCCCGTCGCCAAGTAGCCGGCGGAACATAGGCAGATCCTCGGGAGTGGAAATGATGAGGATATCCCTTATGCCGGCCAGCATCAGTACCGATATAGGGTAATATACCATGGGCTTGTCATAGACCGGTATGAGCTGCTTTGACACTCCCTTAGTCATGGGGTAGAGGCGTGTGCCGGAACCACCGGCCAGAACTATGCCTTTCATAAATCTATCTGTTTGAATACATTTTACGGTAATACTCAAGATAATCACCGGATGTAACCGAGTCAATCCACTCACGGTTGTCAAGATACCAGCGCACAGTACGTTCTATACCTACTGAAAAAGGCGTTTCCGGATACCACCCGAGCTCTGTAGCTATCTTTGTGGGATCTATGGCATAACGCATGTCGTGGCCGAGCCTGTCGGTTACGAACGTTATCAGTGAGTCATCAATCCGTGATGCCTGATCTGAAAGCAGCCTGCGGTACTCAGGCTCTTCATCCATGATACGGGCCAGTATGGATATTATGGTACGTACTATGTTTATATTCTGCTCTTCGTTGAAGCCGCCTATGTTATATACTTCGCCGGTACGGCCTTGGCGCAATACCAGATCTATGGCTTTGGCATGGTCATCGACATAAAGCCAGTCACGTACATTCTCGCCCTTTCCATATACAGGTATCTTCCGCCCCTCAAGAACATTCTTTATGATGAGGGGTATCAGTTTTTCGGGAAATTGGTATGGGCCGTAATTATTGCTGCAGCGTGTTATGCATACGGGCATCCCATAAGTGTGATAGTAGGCCATGGCTATAAGGTCGGCCGATGTCTTTGATGATGAATAGGGGGAACGGGGCGACAGGGGAGTGCTTTCGGTGAAGAAATCCTCACCGAAGGATGATATGTCAGAGCGGCCTGACGCCACGGATTCGAGCTCAGGCGATAGCTGTAGAGACTGAGCCGTGTCGAAATCCTTGGCAAGCGAGCCGTATACCTCATCGGTGCTTATTTGTAAGAACTTTTTGCCGGAGCGGTATGAGGTGTTTCCGTGCTCATCCTTCCCGTCGGCCCATGCTTTGCGTGCTTCCTCAAGCATGTTCTGCGTGCCCAGTATGTTGGTTTCAAAGAACACTCTCGGCCCGCTGATGCTGCGATCCACATGGCTTTCGGCCGCAAAGTTCACTATGTAGTCAGGTTCATATTCTGACAGTATCCGTGCCACGAGGTCCTTATTGCCTATGTCGCCCTTTACGAATTTCACATTGGGCAGCTCAAGCTCGTTTTTTATGGTCAGTATATTGCCGGCATAGGTTAGCGAATCGAGGATTAGCACGTTAGCTTCCTGCCCCCATTTGCTTAATATATACTTGACAAAGTTAGCTCCTATGAATCCGGCGCCACCGGTTACTAAATATTTTTTCATTGCGTCTTTGTTACCATTGCAAAGATACCCATTCTTTCGGCTATTTCCAAGAATTAGGCCTTTCCAAGGGTAAATAATGAAAAAAAAGTGCATGTGCGTGTCAACATTATTTTACCCTTCGGCGTTTGAATATTAAAAAAATAAAGAAGCCGCTCCGGTTTTATAAAAATAAATGGTTATAGCTTCTTTTTAAGTTAAATTAAAAAAATTGTTTGTATATTTGTGCCGAATTATCAACGTTAAAAAAGTTTTTACAATGAAAAAATTGATTCTCATTGCTGTTGCAGCCGCAAGTATGGCCACAGCACAAGCCCAACAGGCATTAGAGACTCCTTCATTTGGCTCTAATTGGTCTATCGGAATCGATGGTGGTGTTACGACACCGCTGAAGGGACATTCTTTCTTTAAGAATATGCGCGGTACAGCCGGCCTGCATATCCAGAAGCAAGTTTCACCCGCATTTGCTCTTGGTGTAGAAAGCCTTTTTGGCATTAACACCTCTACTCAGAACCGTGGAATAAGCAGCTCTACAGTATTTGATAATTCATATGTAGGTGCTTATGGTGCTGTAAACCTGTTCAATCTTTTTGGCGGATATAAATGTGACGGACGCGCATTCGATATTGAAGTAGCAGCCGGTGCAGGTTGGGGTCATACTTACTATAACAAAGCTGTAGGCAGTGACCACAACTATTTTGCTACCAAGGCAGGTCTTAACTTCAACTTCAACGTGACACGTAACCTCACCATCTCAGTTAAGCCTTCTGTAATATGGGATATGAGCGATGTTTCTGTAGCTCAGACCTCAGCTGCATATGACATTCACAAGGCTAACTTCAATCTTGTAGCCGGCGTTACTTACAAGTTCGGTGAAGGATTCCGTTGCGCCGATGTCCGTAATATAGCTGAGATTGATGCCCTCAACGCTCAGATCAACCAGCTCCGTGGCGAACTTGACGCATGTGCAGCCGCTGTAGCAGCCGGTCAGGCTCAGAATGCAGCTCTTGCCGCTGAACTCGCCGCTTGCCAGAACAAGAAGCCCGAAGTGGTTAAGGAAGTGAACAATACCCTCAACAGCGTACGCTACATATTCTACCGCATAGGTTCATCAGTTATCACACCTGACCAGCAGCCTAATGTTGAAATGGTAGCCGCTTACCTCAAGAACCATAAGGACGCTAAGGTAGTGATCAAGGGTTATGCATCGCAGGACGGTAATGAAGAGTTTAATATCAAGCTCGCCGAAGCTCGTGCACAGTCAGTCAAGACAGCCCTTATGAAGAAGTACGGTATAGCCGAAAGCCGCATCCAGGCTGAAGGTCAGGGCATAGGACACATGTTCAGCGAAGAGTCCTGGAACCGTGTTTCTATCTGCACCATCGAGGACTAATACTGATACCTCTCGTTCGTGAAGTCACGGCTCGCCGCCAAGAGCCGGACTTGTGAAACAGGCATAATTTGCGCCCCTTCCCACAGCGGGAAGGGGCGCTATATTTGCATAATTGGAAACGTAATCATATCTTTGTACGGAACTTAGCCAATCATTTTGAATTCAAATAATATGAAAAAAACTATTCTGACCTCAGTGGCAATAGCTTCATTCGCATTGTCGGCTCAGGCTGTTACACCTTTATGGCTCAGGGATGTGAAGATATCACCTGATGGAACGGAGATAGCTTTTACCTATATGGGCGATATCTATAAGGTAAAAACGAGTGGTGGAACAGCCCAAAGGCTTACCTCTATGCCTTCATACGAAAGCGCTCCCATATGGTCGCCTGACGGCAAGATGATAGCTTTTGCCAGTGACCGCAACGGTGACAATGACCTGTTCATAATGCCTTCAAACGGTGGCGCGGCCAAACGACTCACCACAAATTCAGCCGATGAGATTCCTGAAGCATTCTCACCTGATGGAAGTTCGGTTATTTATTCTGCTGCTATACAGGCTCCGGCTCAAAGCGCATTGTTCCCCACCACGCGCATGACACAGCTTTACAAGGTGCCCACCACCGGGGGGCGGGCAGTGCAGGTGCTTGGTACCGCAGCCGTAAACATAGAATATGTCCCCGGCACCGATTCGTTTCTGTACGAGGACATAAAGGGATACGAGGATCAGTGGAGAAAGCATCATACATCGTCCGTGACGCGTGACATATGGCGCTATGACCCTAAGACCGGTAGGCATACAAACCTTACGTCCAGGGGCGGAGAGGATCGTGACCCCACTGTGGCACCTGACGGCATTACACTGTATCTGCTCAGCGAACGTGACGGAGGCTCTATGAACGTATATTCTATGAGCCTTGAGAATCCGGGAGCCGTTAAGCCTGTTACAAACTTCACCACACATCCGGTGCGTTTCCTGTCCATAGGTGCTGACGGGACAATGGCGTTCACCTACGATGGCGAGATTTATACCATGCAGCAGGGCGGCACACCCCGTAAAGTGGCTATTGACATAACTGTTGATGAGGTTTCGGAGCCTAATTATTTCTCGGCCGGTCGGGCTTCCGGCGGTGCAGCGGTTAGTCCTGACGGCAAACAGATAGCCTATGTGAACCGTGGTGAAGTGTTCGTTACGTCAGTGGATCACTCATCAGTGAAGCGTGTTACCAACACGCCGCAAGGTGAGAGTGACATTACATGGGGTAAGGATTCCAGAGAGCTGTATTACACATCTGAACGTGACGGACACTATGACATATATAGAGCATATATAGCACGTCCTGACGATCCTAACTTCTCTAATGCCACAGTGATAAAGGAGGAACGTGTGTTCAAGGAAGATGGCGTGGACCGTACATATCCGGCCATATCACCTGATGGCAAAAAGTTAGCATATATATCGGACCGTAATAGGCTTATGGTGATGGATCTGGCCTCAAAGAAGGTGAAGCAGCTTACTGACGGCACCACCAATCCTTCACGCACCAAGGGATTCGGTGTTGAATGGTCACCTGACAGCAAGATGCTCCTTTTTGAGAACACACAAGCCTCGCATCAGCCCTATGGCGATATTGCCGTTATAGAAGTGGAATCCGGCAAGCTGCATAAGATTACCGATACCGGATATTTTGATGCCATGCCTCACTGGGCTCTGGACGGAAAGGCCATAACATTCCTTTCGGAGCGCTACGGTATGCGCAACCATGCATCGTGGGGTTCGCAGTATGATGTAATGCTTGCATTCCTTACCAAGGATGCTTATGACCGTTACCGCCTTAGCGAAGAGGATTATGCACTGCTCAAGGAAGTGGAAAAGTCACAGAAGAAGAAAGAGCAGAGTGCTAAATCTAAGACCGATAAGGATAGTAAAGGTAAGAAAAAGGCTAAAGGCAAGGATGAAAAGGATGCCGAACCTGCTGAAAAGAAAGCTGAGGAACCGGAATATGATTTTGATAATGTAGAAATACGCACCGTACGCCTTACTCCCAATTCTTCGGATATATCTGATGCATTGCTGTCAGATGACGGCGAGTCGGTCTATTATCTGTCATCATTTGAAGGCGGATATGACCTTTGGAAAAAGAGCTTGCGCAAGCGTGATGCCAAGATTGTCAACAAGCTTAACGGCGGTGGCGCATACCTGGTACCTGATAAGGATGGAAATATATTCCTTGTAGGTTCAGAAGTGAAGAAGTTCAATACGAAGAATGACCGGGTTACAAGCGTACAGCTTGGAGGCCGATTCAGTATTGATCCGGCTGAGGAGCGTGAATATATGCTGAAACATGTATATAATGAGGAGAAGGAGCGCTTCTATGTGGCCGATATGAATGGCGTGGACTGGGACGGACTGTATAAGGCATATGCACGGTTCCTGCCTCATATCAACAACAACTATGATTTTGCTGAGTTGCTCAGCGAACTCCTCGGTGAGCTTAATGTGTCGCATACGGGAGGCCGATATTATCCGGCACGTTCGCAGGAACCCACTGCATCACTCGGACTGCTTTATGACTGGACATATGCAGGTCCCGGTCTGAAGGTTAGCGAAGTAGTAGAGCGTGGGCCGTTTGATCATGCAGGTTCGGTTATGAAGGCCGGTGTTGTCATCACTTCTGTTAACGGCGTGGAACTCACTGATTCGGTGGATTACAGCGCACTGCTCAACGGTATATCGGGTAAAAAGACCCTTGTTACATTTAAGGACGCGGCCGGGAACCTGAACGAGGAGGTTATACTGCCTATAAGTTCCGGTGCACTCAACAACCTGCTTTATGACCGCTGGGTAAAACAGCGTGAGGATGATGTGGCACGTTGGTCTGACGGGCGTCTTGGCTATGTACACCTACAGTCCATGAGCGATGACAGCTTCCGTACCATATATGCCAAGATAATGGGTAAGTATCGTGACCTTGACGGTATAGTGATAGACACCCGATGGAACGGCGGCGGACGCCTGCATGAGGATATCGAGGTGATGTTCAGCGCTGAGCCTTATTTGACTCAGGACATACATGGTATGGTTACGTCAACTATGCCCTCACGCCGGTGGACTAAACCGAGCATTATGGTGATAGGCGAAGCCAATTACAGCAATGCGCACGGCACGCCGTGGGTATACAAGCACAAAGGGCTTGGTAAGCTTGTAGGCATGCCTGTGCCCGGTACCATGTCAAGCGTTAACTGGGTTACGCTTCAGGATCCATCGCTTGTGTTCGGTATTCCTGTAATAGGATTCCGTACAGCTGAGGGAAATTATCTTGAGAATACCCAGCTTGAGCCTGATATCAAGGTGGCTAATGATCCTTCTGAAATAGTTACCGGCGAGGACCGTCAGCTGCGTACTGCTGTTGAAACACTGTTGCGTGATTTGAAAAACTGATAATTTTTCAAAAAACTCTTATATATGCCGCTCTTGACTACTGTCAGGGGCGGCATTTTTCATGGAAAAAAGGTAAATTTGCCAATAAAAAAGAAAATCAGAGCACAATAATGGCAAAAGTAGGAGATATAGTGCGTTTCCTTAACGCCGTGGGCGGCGGACGCATAGTTAAGATAGATGGCAATATAGCCTATGTGGACGATGACGGATTTGAAACTCCGGTATTGCTTCGTGAGTGCGTGGTGGTAGGTCAGGCTCCGGCTTATGATAAGGCACCGAAGCTGCCTAATGTCAAGGAGCAGCCTCCCGTCGTTACAGCATCAAAGGTTGAGCCCATGGTTACCGCTGAGGAGGAGGAACTCCCGGTAGAAGAAACTGCTGATGGCGACGTGCTTAATGTGGTACTGGCCTTTGAACCGAGCGATTCCCGGAATCCATCGGGCGGCACTATAGATACTTATATAGTCAATGACTCCAATTACTTCCTGTCATTTACTTACATGGGACGTTCTGACACCGATACGGAATGGACTCAACTGTATAGCGGCACAGTGGAGCCGAATATACAGCTTTTCCTTGGAGAAGTAGACAAGACCTCGCTTGCGGTGATGGAGCATATAGCGGTGCAGTATGTGGCTTTTAAGCGTGACCGCGCATTTGCTCTTAAGAAGCCCGCGCTTGTGGAATTAAGCTTTGATACCACTAAGTTTTTCAAGCTTCATTGTTTCAAGGACAGCATATACTTTGACAAGCCTGTGATAGCTTTGGATATAGTAAGGAACGATGAGCCAAATGTGCCTAAACCTGTTCCTGCCGACGGCAAGAAGCTTGAACAGGCCATGATGGCGAAAAAGCATATAGATCTACAGCCGAGGCGACCGGTGCGTAAGCGCAGTCTACCCACAAAGTCACATGACGGAATGATAGTAGTGGATCTCCATATTCAGGAATTGGTGGACAATATACGTGGACTTTCAAACGCTGACATGCTCAACATGCAGATTGATGAATTTCGCCGGGTCATGGATGCCAATCTTAAGAACAAAGGATGTAAAATCATATTCATACATGGCAAGGGCGAGGGTGTGCTCCGGCAGGCGCTTATGAAAGAACTTAATCACCGGTATAAAGGTCATGACGTTCAGGATGCCTCGTTTCGTGAGTACGGATTCGGCGCAACACAGGTCACTATATGATACTTTTCTTTTCGGGCACGGGTAATAGCCGGTATGTGGCCGATAGCCTGTCTGACCTGCTTAGCGATGACGGAATATTTGACATGTCACGTGGCGGCGTGTCCGGCTCACCGGCTACTACAGGTATTCGTGACAGAGTGATATGGGTGTTCCCGGTTCATTCCTGGGGGCTTCCTAAGGTGGTTCGACGGTTTATAGATACCGTGACGCTTGACCCGATACTTGATGGTGCCATGCATTATATGGTAGCTACGTGCGGCGATGATGCCGGACTGACTCACCAACAGTGGCGAAGTGCGGTCAAGCGTCGCGGATGGAAGGCCGCCGGGTCATTTACGGTGATTATGCCCAATACATACATTGCCCTCCCGGGGTTTAATGTGGATCCTGTGGCCGTGGCATGCAGTAAGCTTGAAGCCGCCGGTACACGTATCAGGGAAGTGGCTCGCGCCATACGGGTAGGTGCAAAGGTGGATGATGTATGTCGTGGGGCTATGCCCTGGTTAAAAACACGTGCCATCTACCCTTTGTTTATGGGTGCTCTCACATCGCCCGGATTGTTTAGAGTCAGGCCGGACGCTTGTATAGGCTGCGGACGGTGTGTCAAGGCATGTCCGCTTGGCAATGTCCGTATCTCCGAATCCGAAACGCCGGTGTGGAGCCGTAGGTGCACAATGTGTCTGGCATGCTATCACGTATGTCCGCGTCATGCCATAGAGTATGGTCCATTTACCCGAGGCAAAGGCCAGTATATGTTCAATAAATCATTTTATGAGTCATGCCGCCGTCAGCGGTAATGTTCTCTCCATTGATGAAATCTGAATCCGGCGCTGACAGAAACATGCATATGCGAACTATGTCATCAGGGCGGCCTACCCGGCCTGATGGGTGCATGTCCTTGTCACTGTCCGTTACAATATCATCAGGGGATGTAACTATCCATCCGGGCGATATACAGTTGACCGTAACATGCAGCGGTGCGAAATCCATCATAAGTGAATGAGTCAGCGCAAGTATGCCTCCCTTTGATGCTGAATAGGCCTGCGTGTGCGCTTCACTCTGAAATGCTCTTGTAGAGCAGATGTTGATGATTCTCCCGCCGAAATCATTGGGCTGAGGCAGTGTCATACGGTGCCGCATCAGAGAGCGTGACGTTATGAATACAGGCCGAAGATTCGTGGCCAGTATGCGGTCAAATGCATCAACTTCACATTCTGCCAATGGTGTGAATTCGGCTATCCCTACATTGTTTATTATTATATCTATGTCGCCCCACTTGTCATATAGCTTTGACATGACTTGTTCCAAGGCCTCATGGTCAGTGACGTCACATGGATAGAATTGCGATCCGGTGTCCTGTGCGGTCTTGGCTCCCTTCGTTCTGTCGGAATCACAGAATGCCACCCGGCATCCGGCGTTGCAGAATCTGCTTACTGTGGCGCGTCCTATACCTGAGGCACCACCGGTGATGAATACCCTGCGGCTCGGAAATTTTACATTTATTTCGCCTGTGCCGGTTCTCTTGGAGGATACCGGCCGTCGTGAGGCAGATGTGCGTCCTGCCTTATAGTCCTCCATACGAAGCTCAAGGTAGTTGTCGGCCATAGCGTCAGTTATGTTCGGTTGGCTCCGAATGTTCTGTGTGACCTTCGTGATGCTTTATCTTCAGTTTTATGGCATCAAACCCCTTCCCATATACGCCGTTTACGTTGGCTTGGGTTATGAAAGCATCCTCATCAATGCTTTTCACTATACGGAATATTGTCACTGACTCTATCTTACGGCACATTACCAGCAGTATTTTGGTTTCATGCTTGGTGTACCATCCGGTGCCTGTAAGGACAGTGCATCCGCGATGAGCCTCGTTGTTTATGGCGTCAGCTATCTTCTCCCAGTGCTTGGAAAATATGGTGAACTGTACGGCCTGACGGGTAGTGTTGATTATCATATCGGTCATGAACGAAGCTATAACCAGGACTACGAAACCGTACACTACGGTGTCAAGCTTGTGAAGTATGAAGAATGATGATGATATGATCAAGAAATCAGTGTACAGCATAGTACGGCCAACGCTCACATTTGAACTCTTTGACACCATGGCGGCTACTATATCAGTGCCGCCGGTACTGCCGTTATGGGTAAACGCTACACCTATGCCTATGCCGCAGAGCAAGCCGCCTATTATTACGTTCATAAAGGGCTCACCCTCTACCAGAGGCGTTGGGAACAGGGGAGTAAGCAGACCTATGAACAGTGATATTACCGTAGCGCCGAACACTGTACGTATTACAAACTGTTTGCCCACCTTTTTATATGCAAACGCCAGCAAAACAAGGTTCATTACGTATTGTGTTATGGCCACCGGTACACCTACACCTACAAACTTCTGGGTTATGAAATACACCAGTGTGCCGAAACCGGACAGACCGCCTATAACTACTTGCTCAGGAAAAATAAATGCGCAGAAGCCCAAGGCGTATAGGAATATGCCGAACACTATAAATACATAGTCGCGGGTGGAAACCCATAACTGTTTTTTTGATATCTGCATAATGGACGCGCTTCTAAGGTTAATGTGACAAAGTTAAGTCAACCTTGCGTGAGTACAAAAAAAATTCAATGTTATTTTTATACATCGTTATTTGAACTTTCCATGTGATATGTTTTTTGTATCTTTGACCACTGACACATATTACGTGACACTATGATAGTACCCGAACCGATATTAAGGACAATGCCGCCGGAGGTGGTATCCGATTACAGATATTGGAGCGACTTTATGGAAAGCCGTATAACATTCTTTATGCCTGACAGCAGGGTACACAATATGGATCACTGCGAGCGCGTACTGCTTCATGCTCTCCTTATAGGGCATGAAATGTTTCCGGCCGATACGGATGCACACAGGATACTTGCTTTAGCCTCCGTATTTCATGACACGCGCCGCCTTGACGAATACACTGACCGAGGCCATGGAGCCCGGGGTGCTCTATATTATACCTCGTTTTGCCGAGAGGATTCCGAAGTGACTTATTATAAGGATGCGGTGCTTGCCATGGAATATCATGACATTGATGATGCATCGGGCCGTAAAGCTATACGTATGGTTATGGGCGCGGGTGCGGAAAGAGCCATATCATTATATGAGGCTTTTAAGGATGCCGATGCGCTGGACCGTTGGCGCCTTGGCCGGATAGGTCTTGATCCGTCGTATCTGCGTACGCCCTGTGCACGTAAGCTGGTGGACTTCGGGCGTATGCTTGTAGAATGTACTGTTCCGGCTCATATTCTTGATGAAATTAATGAGGAAGTTATGCGCTCAGTCAGAAAACATGGCTGGCAATAAAACGTAAGTGGATATGCAACAGATTATAACACATTTTACTGATGATGACCTGTATAAGTTTACCATGTGCTGTGCCGTGGTGGAGAATTATCCTCGTGCCATGGTCAAATACAGGTTTACGGACCGTGATGATACGTGCTATCCACCCGGATTTGCCAGAGAGCTTGCTTCGCAGATCAAGATGCTTGAATCGGTATCCATAACTGATGATGAGATACGGTTTATGCGCAAGGCGTGCCCGTATATCCCTGAGTGGTTCTATACTTATCTGCTCGGGTATAGGTATGACAGCAGGCAGGTTACGGTAGGGCAGGATGCTGCCGGGCACTTGTCGGTAATATTTGAAGGCCCTTGGTGTCAGACCATACTTCTTGAAGTAAAGGTGCTTGCCATAATATCGGAGCTATATTACATCATGACCGGTCAGGACGGAAAGTTGGATTATGATGCGTTTGCCGAGCGTTCAGCGCATAAGGCAGAGCGTCTTGTGGAGGCCGGATGCATGTTCAGCGATTTCGGCACAAGAAGGCGTGCTTCGTTCCGGAGTCAGCTTACGGCGGTTGAAGCCATGGCCGGAGTGTCGGCACGCCGTTCCGGCCCGGGACGCTTTGTGGGTACGAGCAATGTATATCTGGCCATGAAATATGACCTGACACCTATCGGAACCATGGGGCATGAGCTGATATGTGCCGTAGCCGGTATGTACGGCCCGCGTATGGCTAACCATATGGCTATGGAGATGTGGCGCCGCACCTATCGCGGAGCTCTCGGTACATTCCTATATGACACTTATGGATGGCGCATATTCAGCCTTAATTTTTCACAGGATTATGCAAATATGTTCAGCGGACTGCGCGTAGACAGCGGCGACAATATGGAACAGCTGAAGCTGATAGTAGACAAGTATAGTTCGCTGCGTATTGATCCGAGGAGCAAGCAGATAGTGTTCAGCAACGGGCTTGATGTGGACAAGGCTATCGATATCCATAAAAAGGCTGCTCATCTGTGCAGTCCGTCGTTCGGGATAGGCACGCACATCACTAATGATTTTGCCGGTGTACACCCCATGAACATAGTGATCAAGCTCACGGATGTGAAGATAACAGAGGCATGGCCGTTTTACTGCCCTACATGCAAGCTAAGTGAGGATAAGGGCAAATATTCAGGCGACCCGGAAGTGGTGCGTAATTTTATGGAGGCTCTGTACTTGGAGAAGTAGCTGAATTTTTTGTAATTTTGGGCGGAAATACTCAAAAGATGACTATCCGTTCAAAAATACTGTCAGCATGTGTCATGCTTTTTATGGCACTCTCCGGCCAAGGTGCTGCCCCTGAGAGTTTTATTGACTTTTCACCGGCTAAGAAGCCGTTGGAGATAAGAGTACATCTCCTTGTGGGCGGCAATACCGTGTTGCAGAATTACAGGAAGACATTTCCCGTAATACAGAACCTGAATTCCAATATGGGGATTGCTCCGGGCGCCGGTGCCCGAGTGACATTCGGGCTGCGTCAGTATCTCGGGCTCACCACTGAAGCTAATATATTGTGTTACGGATATAACATGGACATGGCGGTGATAGCTGATGACGGCAGCCGCAGCATGAGCGCACTCTTTGTCAATAACAGGTTCTGGTATTTCAACGTACCGGTGTGTATGACCATGCGCTTCAATGTGGCTCACAGTGTGCGGTGGAACGTGGATTTGGGCCTGTATTATTCCTACGGATTGGGAGGGCGCCAGAAGCAGAGTATATATCATGCCGAAAAGAGTGAGATAGGTCAGCTTGTGGCTGAGAAGGTAGAGATAAAATCGGATTATTTCCACTCTACAGCCACGTTCCAGAACGCTTTTCATAGGAGTGACATAGGGTTGCACTTCGGGTCATCGCTTGACTTCGGGCCGCATCTTAGTGTGGGTTTCCGGCTGCAATCCGGTTTCAAGAATGTGGCGTACTGCAATGACGGGCTACGCACTCCATCGGTGCACAATATAGCGTTGCATGGCATGCTTGGATGGCGTTTTTGATTGCGTTATAATTGTTTAGATAATAAGATGATAAATAATAATACTTATGGAAGAAAAAGAAATAGTGCTGAGTGGTATCCGTGCAACGGGTAATCTTCATCTCGGAAATTACTTCGGTGCGCTCAGTAAATTTGTGCGAATGCAGAATGATGAGGCTCATCGCTATGACAATCTGTTTTTCATAGCTGACCTTCATGCACTCACTACAAATCCTGACCCTGAGCAGCTCCATTCCAATGTCCGTAATATAGTAGCTGAGTATCTGGCAGCGGGTCTGGATCCGGAGAAGTCCACAATATTCGTACAGAGTGATGTTCCGGAGGTTTCCGAGCTGTACCTGCTGCTGAACATGCATGTGGGTATCGGCGAACTCATGCGTACGGCATCGTTCAAGGATAAGGCCCGTAAGCAGCTCGGTATTCGTACGGACAGTGATGAGGGCGATATTGAACGGGAGATAATAGGAGCTGACTCCAACAAGCGTGTAAATGCCGGCTTGCTGACATACCCCACTCTTATGGCTGTAGATATTCTGATTCAGAAGGCTCACAAGGTTCCTGTGGGCAAAGATCAGGAGCAGCATCTTGAATTGACGCGCCGTTTTGCACGCCGCTTCAATAGCTTTTATGGAGTAGACCTCTTCCCGGAGCCTACTAATTTTGACTTTGGCGGGGCTCCGGTCAAAGTGCCCGGTCTTGACGGCTCCGGTAAGATGGGTAAGAGCGAGGGTAACTGCATATACCTAATAGATGAGGACAAGGTACTTAGAAAGAAGGTGATGCGCGCCACTACTGATGAGGGTCCGCAGGCTCCCAACTCTGAAATGTCAGAACCGGTACGTAACCTGTTTACACTGCTTGAGCTTACCTCCACGCCCGATGTTGTAGCTCATTTCCGTCAGGCTTATGCTGACTGCTCCATAAGGTATGGCGACTTAAAGAAGCAGCTCGCTGAAGATATACTTAAAATCACCGCGCCTATACGTGAACGTATAAATGACATAAAGAATGATGATGCCTATCTTGGCCGCGTACTGCGTGACGGCTCTGAGAAGGCGCGTGCCCGTGCTGCTGAAACCCTGCGTCAGGCACGAGAAATTATGGGTATACGCAAGTTCTACTAAACAGTTGAATCCATAGACATAAAAGAAACGGCGCCCATAATGTGGGCGCCGTTTCTTTATGCCTATGAGTACACCTTAGTCCTCTATCAGTAGTGACTGGGCTATAGGGGTAAGCATGTCGCGAACCTCGTAAGGTGACACCATAACATCTATTGACCCGTATGAATGGGGCAGAATCTCGTATGTATTATAGTGCACGTATATAGAGCCATCGCCTATGAACAGATCGGAGCCTACGGTAAATGTCGGAGCCAGTGTCTGTTCTGCGAATTCGGCTTCGCTCATGTCAAGCTGTTGGAGCATATTGCGCTTTACTATCTGAGTGAATGCAGGTATTGATTCCGGCTTTATCACATTGGAGAGTGTGAGCAGGGTGGAGTTGACAAAGTCATAAGTCAAGGCGCGTGATGTAGTGTTGGGGTGTGCGCCTCCGAGGTATGTGGATTCCACTATCTGGTAAGTTATCATTTTATCGGAAAACTCCAGCACTCGGGCGTCGATATCACAGCTGTAGTTATTTACATTGTCAGGATAGGCTTCCTTGCATATGGTTACCACTGCACCGGTTTCTATTAGCCCGGTTGATTCTACGTCGTTGACATATCCGGCTATGGCATTCTTTATGTCACGGCTTTTCTCCTGAGGGAATGCGAACGTTATGATTGAATCCTGAAATGCTGAAAGGTCATGGTTGCCTATTTTCTGAGGCCACTGCACTGAAGCAGACATGACCAGATGCATTGAGTCGCCGGCAAGGACTATATCATAGCTCTTGGCCGCGCTCATTAACGATACGCTTACATCAAGTTCGGTGATATCGGCGGCCGGGGCTACTGATGAACCGTCAGTCTTGTCCGATGTGGAGCATGATGACAGAGCTGAAATAGCCATAATGGAGGCAGACATGAGTGCGATAACAGAGTATTTCATATGGTACGAATTAATCATGATAAAAATTATTCTTTTTTAATATATATTAATGCAAATGTCGCACTAAAAGTTCATAAATCAAAGCCCTGTTAATAAAGATTAACGCAATTTTGGCATTGTGGAGGTCAATTTTGACGCCTCAAGGGAGTGTTGTCAAAAGCCAAATACATGAAAATCAAACAAAAAAATCACACATAGGTTGTAAGTTTTTTCTGTAAAACTTGATATTTAAGCCAAAAATCACTTACTTTGCACCGCAAAAATGAATTTACTAATTTAAAAACTTAAGAAATCATGTCAGAAATTGCATCTCGCGTTAAAGCTATTATCGTTGACAAACTCGGTGTTGACGAATCAGAAGTAACTGAAACCGCAGAATTCACCAAGGATCTTGGCGCTGATAGCCTTGACACAGTTGAGCTCATCATGGATTTTGAGAAGGAATTCGGCATCACTATCCCCGATGAACAGGCTGAGAAGATTTCCACTGTAGGTGATGCTATTGCATTCATTGAAAACGCAGGCAAGTAAATTCTTGCTGCATCTACAGTATAGAATATCATTATGTAGCCGTAGCCACGCATGTGGCCGGCTACTTCTTTTAATTGACTGACACAATTCTCTTATAATTTTTATTATTATATGGAACTTAAAAGAGTAGTGGTAACGGGTCTTGGTGCCATCACCCCACTTGGCAATGATGTAGCTTCCACTTGGGAAGCCGCCGTGGCCGGTAAGAGCGGAGCAGGACCTATCACACATTTCGATGCTTCGAAGTTCAAGACTCAGTTTGCTTGCGAGGTAAAGAATTTCAATGCAGCCGAGCACATTGACCGAAAGAAACTTCGTACACTTGACCTCTATGCACAGTATGCTCTTGTAGCAGCCCGTCAGGCTGTGGCCGATAGTGGCATTGAGGAGGCTCCGAACGTGGATCGTAATCGCATAGGTGTTATTGTGGCTGCCGGAATTGGCGGTCTGCATACATTTGAGGAAGAGGCCGGCTATTATGCTCTGAATAAGGAAAACGGTCCTAAATATAATCCGTTCTTCATCCCTAAGATGATAGCGGATATAGCATCCGGACACATATCCATGGAGTATGGTTATCACGGACCTAACTATGGCGTGGTATCAGCCTGTGCGTCATCGAACAATGCCATAATTGATGCATTCAATTATATACGCCTCGGTAAAGCTGATGCATTTGTTACCGGCGGAGCCGAAGCTGCCATATTCCCTGCCGGAGTAGGTGGCTTCAATTCCATGCACGCGCTTTCCACACGCAATGACATCCCTGAGACGGCATCACGTCCGTTCAGCAAGTCACGTGACGGATTCGTTATGGGTGAAGGTTCAGCCATCCTTGTACTTGAGGAACTTGAACATGCCAAGGCTCGCGGAGCCAAGATATATGCTGAAGTGGTAGGCGGCGGAATGTCAGCTGACGCTTATCACCTTACGGCCACCCATCCTGAAGGCCTGGGCGCCAAGCTGGCTATGAGCGCTGCGCTTGAAGATGCCGGTATGAAGCCTGAGGACATTGATTATATCAATGTACATGGCACATCCACACCTGTAGGTGATATTTCTGAGGTGAAGGCTATAGTGGAACTATTCGGAGAGCATGCCCACAAGCTTAACATCAGCTCTACAAAGTCAATGACCGGTCATCTGCTTGGTGCTACCGGAGCTATCGAGGCTCTGTTCAGCATAAAGGCTGTTCAGGAGGATACCATACCTCCTACTATCAATCATGCCGATGATGATGAAGATGAGAATATAGATTATACTCTTAACTTTACCTTCAATAAGGCTCAGCATCGCACAGTACGTGCAGCCTTGAGCAATGCATTTGGTTTCGGCGGACATAATGCCACCGTGATTGTAAAGAAATACGAAGAATAATTTCTGCACATAAACTTATTATAAGAGCGGCTGCTTCGGTTATCACACAGAAGCAGCCGCTTGCTTTATGCAAAATATTATTACTGTTCCAAGCTTTTTAATAACGGGATAGCACCGGTAGCTGACTGATCTATGCTTACCGGTACTACCGTTGCATATTCTCGGTCAAGCCAATACAGGTCGGTTTCATCGCTGTCCGGCTCTTGATTTATGAAGCGTCCGGTAAGCCAATAGAACGGAGCGCCTGACGGAGTGGTATAGTCACGGTACTCATCGGTCCAGTATCCGCGTGCGGCGCGTACCACCTTTATTCCCTTAGGCACGCATCGTGCAGGTATATTTACGTTCATGCATACACCCTGTGGCAGCCCCGAAGCCATTACAGCAGTATTTATGGCGTTAATTATTGTGGTACAACCGCTAAAATCAGCACTCCATGAATGATGCAGCAGTGAATATCCTATGGCAGGAATACCTAAGGTACAAGCCTCCATTACAGCGCCCATTGTGCCGGAGTACAGCACGCTGTTGCCGGCATTGGAACCATGGTTTATACCGCATACCATAATATCAGGTTTATCAGGTAATATGGTGTGCATGGCCAGCTTTATGCAGTCAACGGGAGTACCGTTAACGGAATACATAGCCGCTCCGGCAAAATCTTCATGCTTGGTGATTCGCAGTGGTGATTCCACAGTAATAGCCGATGATTGGCCGGATCGTGGAGCATCGGGTGCTACGGCTATTATTCTGCCCAGTCCTGATATGCATTGTATTAGATAGCGTAGTCCCGGGGCGTTGATCCCATCATCATTGCTTACAAGTATAATAGGTGTCTTATCGTTCATAATCATCTTTTTGTTAATGCAAAAATACGAAAAAATAAGCCATAAGTAGCTATATATTGTTGTATCTTTGTAGCTAATAACAAAATTTCAAGTATAAAATATTATGGTAATTCAACGTTTACAGACACTTTTACTCGTGATAGCCATAGCCTTGGCTGTTGCATTTTTGTTTATACCTTTTGGCTATGAGTATGCTGCGGATATGGCTACAGGCCAGGAGGCTTCGCGCTCACTTTGTGCCATTGACTTTACCGGTCTTATAGTACCCGTGGCTATTGCTATACTTCTGATGGTGATAGGAATTTTCACATTCAAGACCCCCGGCCCGCAGAAACTCTGTGTAATCCTGTCAGCGCTCAGTACTGCTGCTGCAGTGGGAGTGGTAATCTATGTCCTGTCGGCCGGTGCAGTCGACTCGGATCCGTCAGTTACAATCCGTACGGTATGGGGCGGCGGCGGCTTGCTGCTTGTGGCCATGCTGCTGGCTCAGATTTTTGCTTACCGTGGCATAGTGTCTGACCAAAAGCTATTGCGTTCCTACGACCGGTTCCATAGTTGATGCCCGACACTGATACAATCATAGAAATGGGCAGCCTATCCCGGGCCGCCCATTTTTTATTCACGGTAGTATATGCGTTTTACGCGCGTGGACACTGACGTCAGTACCTCATATGGTATGGTGTCGAGGGTTTCAGCTATTTTGGTCACCGGTATGTTAGGACCGAACAGTTCCACACGGTCACCTACGCTGCAATCCGTATCCGTGACGTCAACCATCATTATGTCCATGCATACATTGCCCACGGTAGGACACGGGCGCCCACCTATATATACTTCAAGATTACCGTTGCCTAAATGACGGTCTATGCCATCCGCATAACCTACGGGGATGGTGGCTATACGCGATTGCCGCTTCAGCACACCGCGCCGGCTGTAGCCAATGGTTGTCCCGGCTTCCCATTCCTTGATGGATATGACAGTGGTGTATAGGGCTGATACCGGTTTCAGCTCATCCTGTGAGCCGTCAGTCATGGTGGGTACACCGTACAGACATATACCGAGCCTGACAAGGTCATACTGATACTCCGGGAAGCGGGTTATGCCGGTGGAGTTCAGTATGTGGCGCTGGATATGATGATTAAATCCGCGCTGTAGAGCATTGGCACATCTGTCAAAATAAGCGAACTGTTCCATGGTATAGTCATCCATATCCGGACAGTCAGCAGCACACAGATGTGAGAACACTGATGCCGGACGCACCGCCTTTTGGCGCTTGAGTATATCTACAAGTTCAGGAATGTCATCTTCCAAAAAACCTAATCTATGCATTCCGGAGTCAATCTTGATATGTACCGGGTAATTTTCCACACCATACTTTTCTGCCTCACGAATTATCTGATGCAGTATTTCAAATGTGTATATTTCTGGTTCAAGATCAAATGCGAATAAGGTATGATAGTTTACTACCCGTGGATTCATCACCATGATAGGCATGGTTATCCCGGCTTTCCGGAGGTCTACACCCTCATCGGCCACGGCCACGGCCAGATATGCCGCTCCTTGGCTTTGCAGCGTCTTGGCGAGTTCATGAGCCCCGGCTCCATAGCCTGATGCCTTGACCATACATACTACTCCCGTAGAGGGTTTGAGGAACGAACGGCAGAAGTTGAAGTTGTGTACCAGGGCATCAAGATTTACCTCCAATACCGTTTCATGCTGCCGGGCCTCAAGCATTTCGGCTATGAGCTCAAAATGGAACTGTGAAGCCCCTTTTATAAGTACAAGCTCGTGGTCAAAATCACCCGGCGATACTGAGGATAAAAATTCGGTAGTGGAGTCATAGAACGTTGATTCAGCTGGAAAGAAACGTGAGTATCTGCTTATTTCTTCGCCTATACCTATTATCCGTGACACACCTTTAGCTATCAGTAGCTTGGCGACTTCCTTGTACAGCCGTACACCGGGCATGCTCTCATGCATCACATCGCTGAGTATTACAGTGGAGGTGCGCGATGCTGTGGCTCGCCGCCGCATGAAGTCAAGTGCCGGTGTCAGTGAGTGCAGATCGGAGGTATATGAGTCATGAATCACCATGCAGTTGTTCACGCCCTCTATCACCTCCATTCGTGTGCCTACGGGTGTGAGCTGTCCCATCCATTCGGTTATATCTTGAACGGGTATGTTTAATATGTGTAGAACGGCTATACAGTGTATGGCATTCTGTATGTCACTTTCGGAGGTGAACGGTATGGTTACAGTGTTTTCTCTTCGTAGATATGAATACACTATGGTAGTAGACTCGCCGCCATGAATTATGGACGACACGTAGAGGGGCGCTTCATTGTCATCCACTGACCATGCCACGCACACACCGGTGAATCCTGACTTTATTACTGCACGGTGTATTATGTCATTGTCACCGTTGTATACTGCGTATTGGCATCCGCTCAGCAGCATAGCCTTTTCTTCAGCTTTTTCTGTTATGGAGCTGAACCCTTCAGCGTGTTCGGGGCCGATGTTTGTAATTATTCCTATAGTAGGGCGTATTATCAATGCCAATATGCTCATTTCTACCGGACGTGATATCCCCGCCTCAAAAATTGCGAGCTCGGTGTCGGAATCCATTTCCCATATGGATAGGGGTACACCTATCTGGGAGTTGAAACTGCGAGGACTACGCACTATGTGCATACGGTGTGACAGCAGCTGATACAGCCACTCTTTCACGGTAGTTTTTCCTTGGCTGCCGGTTATCCCTATTACGGGAATATCAAATGACATACGATACATACGTCCAATTTCCTGAAGGGCTCGCGTCACATCGGCCACTTTTATAAATACTGCGTCCGGCATCAGCACTGATGCATTATCGGGCATTTCGCTGACCACAAAGTCACGTACACTCCTTGAATATAGCTCGGGTATATAATGGTGGCCATTGCCGGATGCGGTACTTAAAGCAAAGAATAGTGACTGCTCCGGAAATGTGAGTGAACGGCTGTCCGTGAGCAGTATGCTTATTTCCCGGTCATCCTCCGGACGGATATTGTGATGAAGTATGGTGGCTATTTCGCTTAATCTGAGTGACATTTGATATATTCTTTTATTGAATTCAACAAAAAGGGATACCGTGTAGCCAGCTGGTTGACGGCCTTGTGTATCTCTTCACGATTCTTGGTTATCTCATTCGGATCCGCCGACATTGTCCTATGCGCCATACGGCGAGTAAGTGCCCTGCATTCTTTGGTCAATGCCATAGTACGCTCAGAGAAGAATGATTGGCTGAATATGTGATATATGTAGTCAACCGCAGTATCTGACGGATGCCTCATGTCCGTAGCGTAGAATCGATAGTCGCGCAGGTCATCCATGAGTATTTCATATGAAGGGAAGTACGTGGAATCATCCTTTACGCTGTCCACTGACAGGAGCAATGTAGCTTTGCTAAGCTGATTGCCATGCGCTCCATCGGCGGCATGACGTATGGGGCTTACAGTGAACATTACTTTTATATCCGGATTGATACGGCGCGCGGCTTGAATGGCTTTGTGCAGATGTTCTGTACATTCGCTCACGTCCATACGTTCACGCGTAAACATCCCGGCCGGTAGCTTATGGCAGTTTGAAACTACACTGTTGTCAGATTTCAGTCTGAAAACCCATGCGGTGCCCAGTGTTATTATGAGCCAGGATGCACGGGCTATGGCATCTCGCATATTGCATAGCATGGCATTGTGCCGTGCCAGTGTGTCAGCCGGATCAATGCCTGAAAGCGATGAATGGCTCATGAAGGTGTGGTAGAGGCCATTGTGCTCTATGAGCTCCTTGTGAGTAAATGAGAATCCGCCGGACGCATATTCAAGTATGCATGCTATGCTTGCGGGATTGTACATAACGCCTAATGGATTTACCGTAATGCTGAACAGCTCCGACTTTAGGCGTGCACCTATCTCAGTGGTGAAGCAGGAGCCTAAAAGCACTAACGGTGTGTCATGGGCTATTTCCCCTTTATGCCTTAACGGTTCTATTTCTGTACGGAAATTCATTTCGGTTCATATTCAGTACATGTCATAATCTACGGAGAGTACTTGGAATTCCGTTCGCCGATTTATCTGGTCAGCTATGGCTCTGTCCTCATCGATAAGCTGCATTACGAAGTCCTCATCTAATTTATCTCCTTCTTTGAATTGCGGATACATGCGGGCCACTCGTTTTGTCACTGTTTTCGGACGTGACTTTCCGTAGCCATGGTATTGAAGCCTGTCGGGTGCTATTCCGGCGTCAATCAGGTAGTCTACCACGGCTTTGGCTCGGCGATTGCTTAGGTCTATGTTGTATTCCTCCGTGCCTACACGGTCCGTATGCGATGCCATTTCTATGGTAATGCCGGGATTGTCACGCATCATGGCGGCCAGACCGTCAAGCGCTTCTTTTGATTCAGGGCGCAGTGTGGCACGGTCAAAGTCATAGAATATGTTTTCTACTATGTTAGGCTTGGACAGGGATGCAAGCATGAAGTCTACCTCATACACGGCATCAACCTTGGTGGTGTCGGCGGTAAACTCTTGCCGGCCGTTAAGGAACCCTTTTGCTCCTGCGAGCATAGTGTAGCGTACTCCCGGTTCAATGGGAAAGGTGAATGAGCCGTCAGCCCTTGATGCCGTTTTGCGGATGGTGCCGTCATTGCCTACTATCCGTATCACGGCACCGGATATGGGCTCTTCATCAAGGTCCGTTACAAGTCCGTCAATGCTTACCTTCAAGTTAGGCAGCTCAAATGTGAATATATGGTCATAGCCCTTGAGGTCGCCACGGTTTGAGCTGAAAAAGCCTTCGGGATGATCTGACTCGCGGTCAAATGTCAAGCTGAAGTCATCGGCATTCGAATTCAGAGGTACACCCATATTGGTTACCGTCCATTCACCTGAGGGCTGAAGTACGGCCTTGAATATGTCCAATCCGCCTAAACCGGGGTGCCCATCGCTTGAAAAGTACAGGATGCTGTCAGAGTATGCGTAGGGAAACACCTCATCGCCGCGTGTGTTGATGGCATCGCCCATATTTTCAAGTGAACCGGCTCGCTCGTTCAGATTTATCCGCCATATATCTTTTCCGCCAAGTCCGGGCATGTCACTGGTAAAATATAAGTATTCACCTGACGGCGATACTGATGGATGTCCGTAACTTGAAACGGTGTCACCCGTTATTTCCAGTTTTGTGGGGGCGCTCCACTGGGCATCGGAGCGGCGTGACGTGTATAGTTCCACTCCGGTATTGTAGTTCGGTGCTCTCCGGGCTTTGGTGAGATACATGGTGTTGCCGTCCGGGCTGAATGACACTATGCCTTCATCCATATCGGAATTAAGCTCGCCCTCCACGGCTTCCGGTCGCTGCCACTGGCCGCGCTCGTTTTTCTTGGACACCCATATGTCACTTTTCTTCATGCCGGTTATCTCGCTCCGCGCCTCACCTTTGACTTTTTCATTGGTAGTGGTTATATATAGCTCACCATTCAGCAGTGCGGGAGCAAAATCGGCACGGCGTGAATTGAACAGTTTGGCGTTTTTTACTATGTAACGTGTGGGATTCTTGCGCATGGCGTCGGCCGACTGTGCACCTCGCAGCCCGGCCTGCGCTTCTTTTGATTCCGGGGTACGCATCAGATACTCCTCATATGCGCGTATGGCTGCCGGATATTTGCCCGACGCATGAAGCATTTGAGCCAAATGGAGTTGTGCCATAGAGTCAGGGTATCCGTAGCGTATGGCGTTCTGATATGCTGCGGCTGCTTGTTCTGACTGTGATAGCTTCCGGTGAGCCTCGGCCATACGGTAAGCCACCACGCCGCGCTTGCTGCGGTCAGCACGTTTTGTCAGCTTGTTATATATCTTGCGGTATGTCTTTGATGCATCGTAGTATTCACCGCGAGCCATCTGTTCATCGGCTGTAGATAGCTTTACGGACCGGCATCCTGATATGGTAGTGAGAAGTGCCAGACACATCGTGTAGAGGAATAACTTTTTCATATATTACTAACGTGATCTTTAAAGTTATATTTTTCAGATGTGGCTTTTGCGTATGCAAAGATACTAAAAAACGGGCGCATCCATCAGGATACGCCCGTAAATATTACGAGTGGTTTGATTGCCGTATTAGTTGAGCAGGCTGCTTACGTTGAACTTGGCAAATTCAAGGTCGTTAAGAGCCTTGTTGGCAAGAGTCTTGTCAAGGTTGATAGCCTTGCGGAGATTGTCGCTTACCATCTGTGAGTTGTTGGTGCGTGCTCCAAGTACGGCAGCCAGATAGTAGGTGGTGGCGTCAGGATTAGCTATCGATGTGATAGTGCGCTGAGCTGTGCTGTAATCCTTGTTCAGGATCTGAGCGAGAGCTGCATTGTTGGTCTTGCTGCCGGCGAGTGCCTTGGCTGCGTCAGCTACATTGCCGCTCTTCAGGTAGTATACGCCGAGAGCATCATTGAGTTCGCTGAGGCCGGCTGCATTACCGAACAGACGGTTTGCAGTGGTGTAGTCACGATTGCCCATAGCTATGAGGCCCTGGTTCATCTTGACTTCGCGGCTCTGAGGAGCAAGGCTGGCAGCTTTGTTGAAGCTTGCAGCGGCAGCTGCATAATCCTTGTTCTTGAACTGGCTCATACCGAGGTTGTTGTATCCGCGATAGTCGTTGGGATAGAGCTTGGTTACGGTCTGATATATCTGAGCCTTGCGGTTTTCGTCATCGGTGAGTGTGGCAGCATACAGAAGCTCTTCTACGCTCAGTGCTGAGGGGTTGGTGTTGAAATAATTGTTTATTTCAGCATCGCTCTTGCCTATTACATTTACAGATGCGGTAAGGCGTGAACGGCGGAGCTGGGGCAGGATTTCATCAGCGAGTACTTCAAATACTGATGACAGGTTACGTATTTCCTGTTCGCGCTGTTCGGGATCCTTGTACATAGAGAGAACGCTGAGGATAAGTTCCTTATCCTGGATGTTGCTCTTTGATACGAGTTCCTGGAAGCCTTCCCAGTCCTCAGGAGTGAACTGTGCGGTGAGTTCGCCAAATTCGGCGATCTTATCTTTCTTGAGCTGATTCTCAAGATAGTTCTTAGTGTTCTTCTCACGGTTCTCAGCCAGACGGGTGTTGAAGTCAAGGGTTCCTTCAGGAGAAGCGTATGATGATATGTTGAGTTCCTCTATCACACGGGTGGTGTCGCCGGCAGCATTGCGGAGCTGTTCGTTGAAAGAAACCATTCCGTCTGATTTGAGTTCGCCTTCACGTATGTTGGCCTGATTGATGAGGAAGCGGATATCAGCAGTGTACTTTTCGTTGATTATACGCTGGAATGCATCGGGGGTAAGTGCAGGAGCTACATTGCCCACATCAGCGAGTGATGCTGTAGCTATAACGCCGTCAGCCACTTTTACGCGGGGCAGTACATACTGCTTGTTGCCCTGCTGTACATTGAAGGTAAGGTAGAGCTCGCTCTTAAGCATGTCAGGATTGTATACATAGCTTACGGGGATGGTCATTGTGCCGCCTTCAGTACCTATGGTGGGATGGTTGCCGCGTACTTTTTCGCCCTGGAATATTACGGGCGCTGATTTGGCTTCCTGTCCGTTGTATACCAGTACGGGAATCACGGTAACTTCAGCGTTCTTCTTGAAGAACTTGGCAGGGATGTTACCGGTAACGGTAGCGGGCACTAACTCGCCTGACACTTCAAGGGGATTAGGGTTGGTTGAGAAATAATCGGCCTGAAACTGGTTCATCTTGCCGGTACATCCCGATAAAACCAGCAGTCCGCCTAAAGCCAATGAATAGCAGATGGTTTTCTTCATGTCTGTAATGAAATTATGGTTATAAAATTTGTGATAGTTGAATTTCGGACTTTATTTTATGGTATTTTACCTTGCAAATATACGCATATTTTCAGAGTTATTTAGAGAAATTTCAAAAAATATGGAAAACATTTACGCCTTCACGTTTCTTGGCTAAATAATAGCGTCCCGTGTCTGATGCTTTGCGTAATAATTCGTATCTTTGTTATCATGGAGCTTACAGTAAACATGCGTAAAATGGTGGCGCGTCTTGACAAGGTCAAGTATCGCAGAGAGGCTGGTCTGTTCAAGGCCGAGGGTACAAAGTGTGTACTTGATACCTTAGGCGCGTTTGACTTGGAATTTCTTGCCGCCACATCGGAGTGGTTTGGTGATACGGATGTCCATGGCGTATCACCTGACCGTATGGTGTGTGTAAGCCGTGCTGACTTGGAACGCATGAGCCATATGAGTACGGCTCCTGATGTGATAGCGGTTTATCGGATACCGGATGCAGGTATTGATTTCTCGGAATTTGACCGGCAGCTTGTGCTCGCACTTGACGGGGTGCAGGATCCCGGGAATCTTGGCACTATAATAAGGTGTGCCGATTGGTTCGGGATAAATCAGATAGTATGCTCGCATGATACGGTAGATGTGTATAACCCGAAGGTGGTAATGGCTACCATGGGTGCCATATCGCGTGTCAGGGTGCATTATTGTGATTTGGCCAGATTGCTTAAGGATTACGCTGCCGCCCTCCCTGTGTACGGAACATTTCTTGATGGCGAAAATATTTATGCAGCCGATTTGTCTTCCGATAAGGGTATTGTGATTATGGGCAATGAGGGCAACGGTATTTCTGACCATGTGGCCAAAGCAGTGACACACCGGCTGACTATTCCGGCATTCCGGCAGGAAGGCGCAGGCTCAGAATCGCTTAATGTGGCTATGGCCACGGCTATAGTATTGTCGGAATTCAGACGCTCATTGAAAATATAATCATTGTATGGCTAAGATAAAAACAGTATGGTTCTGTACGGAGTGTGGCGCTGATTCGCCTAAATGGTCAGGCCGATGCCCCTCCTGTGGTGCATGGAACTCTATGACTGAAGAAAAGGTTACGGTAAGGAAGACTTCTTCTTTGACTCTTGGTCCAGGGCGTGCGTCATCGGGACGCCCGCGCCGAATGTCGGATATTGAGGCGGTGGAGGAGCAGCGCATAACCATGCCGAGCCGAGAGCTCAACCGGGTGCTTGGCGGCGGCCTTGTGATAGGGTCGCTCGTGCTGATAGGCGGAGAGCCCGGAATAGGCAAGTCCACTCTTGTGCTCCAGAATATATTGGCTATAAAGACGCGGCGTATTCTGTATGTGTCAGGCGAGGAGAGTGTGTCGCAGCTCAAGATGCGTGCTGACAGGATAGGCCGTGTGAGCGATAATGTGTATATAGCATGTGAAACGTCGCTTGAAAATATATTCAACCACATTGACGAGGTTCAGCCACAGCTTTTGGTGATTGATTCCATACAGACCATAGCTTCCGAATCCGTGGAATCGGCTGCGGGTAGTGTAAGCCAAGTGCGTGAATGTTCGGCGCAGCTGCTAAAGTATGCCAAGACAAGTGGCGTGCCCGTGATCCTTATAGGCCATATCAATAAGGAGGGGAGCATTGCCGGGCCGAAAGTGCTGGAGCATATAGTGGACGCCGTGCTACAGTTTGACGGCGATAATCACTACATGTATCGTATACTTCGCTCTATTAAAAACCGCTTCGGCAGCACTTCGGAGCTTGGCATATATGAGATGTGCCAGCGCGGCCTACGTGAAGTGACAAACCCGTCGGAAATGTTGCTTAGCCATACTGATGAGCAGCTTTCCGGTGTGGCTATAGGCATTACGCTTGAGGGGGTGAGGGCGTTTCTTATCGAGGTTCAGGCGTTAGTGAGCACTGCCGCATACGGTACGGCCCAGCGTTCGGTTACCGGATTTGATGCAAAGCGCATGAACATGCTTCTTGCCGTGCTTGAGAAGCGTGTGGGATTTAAGCTGGCTCAGAAAGATGTATTCCTGAATATAGCCGGCGGATTCAAGGTGAGCGATCCTGCGCTTGACCTGCCTGTGATCTGTGCCATACTGTCATCCAATGTGGATATGCCTGTCCCAAAGGGCACATGTATGGCCGGAGAAGTGGGGCTTTCCGGTGAGATACGTCCGATAACAAGGATAGAGCAGCGCATAAGCGAAGCCGAGAAACTTGGTATGACTACAATCATAGTGCCCCGACATAACCTCAAAGGTGTGGATCTATCCCGCTTTTCAATAAAGGTGGTTGAGGTCAGCAAAGTCGAGGAGGCATTCCGTCAACTGTTTGCATAAAAAATACCGAGCCGAAAAACACTTCGGCTCGGATATGGGTATGTGGATATTTCGCTGATTGTTATTTGACAATGCGCACTTTCAGTTTTTCATAAGCGCGCTCAGCCTTAGCCCTGGCGGCTTCCACCGTTTCATCCTGAGCCAGTATTACTCCCATACGGCGGTGTCCTTTTATTTCCGGTTTGCCGAATATGCGTATCTGCACTCCGGGTTCTGCCAGCACTTCTTCAAGGCAGTCCATTTCTATTTCAGTGGCATTGCCTTCCACCACTATGGCACGCGAGGCTGACGGACCGTAGAATCGGATTGACGGAACAGGAAGCCCAAGAAGAGCACGGGCATGAAGGCCGAACTCGCTCAGATCTTGTGATATCATTGTCACCATGCCGGTATCGTGCGGACGCGGTGATACCTCACTAAATATCACATCATCACCTTTTATAAAGAGCTCTACGCCGAAAATTCCGTATCCACCCAGTGCATCAGTCACCTTACGGGCTATGTCACGGGCCTTTTCTATAGCCGTTGAGGTCATGGGCTGCGGCTGCCATGAATAGCGGTAGTCACCATCAATCTGTATGTGGCCTATGGGTTCGCAGAACACGGTGCCTGACACACTGCGTACGGTGAGCAGCGTTATTTCATAGTCAAAGTCAATGAATCCCTCCACAATTACACGTCCGGCTCCGGCTCGGCCGCCTTCCTGTGCTATCTTCCATGACTTTTCCGCATCCTCAGGCGAGCGCATCACGCTCTGGCCGTGTCCGCTTGAGCTCATTATGGGTTTTACCACGCAGGGTGTGCCTACGGCCTTAACCGCATCAATGAATTCCTCGTAAGTGGATGCGAAGCGGTAGGGAGATGTCGGGACGCCTAACTGTTCGGCAGCAAGCCGGCGGATACCTTCGCGGTTCATGGTAAGCCATGCGGCATTAGCTGTGGGGGTTACGTGGAATCCTTCAGCCTCAAGTTTCTTTAACTCAGGAGTGGCTATAGCCTCTACCTCAGGTATTATGTGATCAGGCTTTTCAAGCTCCACTATGCGGCGCAGCTCTGCAGCATCAAGCATGTTGAATACGTGTGACCGGTGTGCCACTTGCATTGCCGGAGCATTTGCATAACGGTCACATGCCACTACCTCAACATTGTAGCGCTGAAGTTCAAGAGCCACTTCTTTACCAAGTTCACCACTTCCCAGCAGCAGGGCTTTCCTGCCTGAAGGCGTCATAACGGAGCCAATCTTAGCCATTTCTATATAGGATTAAAAATTTTTGCAAAAGTAATGAAAAATAGTGGTACCACCAATGAAAAGTCCCGGAGTGGATAGTTCACCTCGGGACTAATGTGTATGGATATGCCTGTACTATTTATTCCTTGCTGTCAAGCATGGCCAGTGCAAAGGAGTAGGCGCCTATGGATATGGCTTTGCTGGCTCCAATGCGTGATATAGCCACTCCGGTACGTTTCATGGGGTCATAGGTGACGGTCTTGTCCGTACCGTACACTTTCAGCGGGCGTGAGGCACCGTGGGCAAATTGTACGAACTCCTCTTCATCATCCAGGTCAAATACCTTTTCAGGTATGCGAGGCAGCTCTTCGCCCTTGAGTGAATGCAGTATGCCGCGCAGCTGCTTGAGCAGTGCCGGCATAAAATACTTGCGGGCGCCTGTCAGGCCGCCGCCTATCACTACCAGAGAGTCCGTAAGGGTTACAGCGGTAGCTATAGCATCGCCGGCTATTGTACCGAACTCTTCAAAAGCTTTTATGGCGGCTTCACGGTTGCCCTCACGTGTGCCGTCGGCTATTTCGCAGATCTCTTTCGGCTCATATGTATGGTTGATATTGCCGGAAAGCTCTCCGTACACACGCTTGATGGCACGGATAGCCACACCTTCTTCTACAAATACCTCGGGATGATTCTTGTGTCGGAGGCAGAACGTTTCCACGCATGAATTGTTTCCTCGGTTCAGACGGTTGTCTATAACCATGCCTATACCGAAACCTGTGCCGAATGTGTAGCCGAGCAGGTTTGTATAGCGTTTCTCCATACCCATCTCCTCAAGGCGTGAATTGAGCTCAGGGAGGAATCCTCCGAGAGCTTCGCCGAATGCGTACAGGTCGCCATCGTTATTTATGTATACGGGTACTCCGAATTTCTCTTCAAGGAACGGTCCGAGTGCCACACCGTCGCGGAAGGATGGGAAGTTGGGCAGGTATCCGCCTATAATGCCGTTGGGATAGTCGGCGGGGCCGGGAAATGCAAAGCTTATTGCCACCGGTTTCTCTTCAAGCGAATTGAATATGCGGGTAAAGCCGTCGACCATGGTGGCCAGGCACATGTCAAGGTCGTGGGCATTGGAGGGGAGGGTTATCGGCTCCACGATGAATTCATTTGCCTGCATGGCGCTGAATACAAGGTTTGTGCCTCCGGCATCGAGTGTTACTACCACTCGTTTGTCAAATTTGTACATATTTTATGGTATTGATTAGTTATTGCTTTATCCTATTAGGATTTTTGGCTATGAATTCTTTCCATGAGCTGCATGAACCGGTGTGTAAGGGTTTGCCCGATTCATAGAAGTGGCATAATGCGGCGGCAAGGGCATCGGTTGCATCAAGCTGGGGAAGCAGGTTGTCACGGTCTATTGCAAGTATCCGTCTAAGCATTTCCTGGACTTGTTCCTTTGATGAGGCGCCATTGCCAGTTATGGCCATTTTGATTTTTCGCGGCTCATATTCCACTATTGGCACATCTCTTGCCAAGGCAGCTGCCATGGCCACTCCCTGAGCGCGTCCGAGTTTAAGCATCGATTGCACATTCTTACCGAAAAATGGGGCTTCAATGGCCATTTCATCGGGCAGGTATTGCTCCACAAGTGAAAGAACCCTGTCATATATGCGGCGTAGCCTCAGATAGTGGCTTTCAAACTTGTTGAGCTGTAACACGCCCATAGCCACCATGGCCGGTTTCTTGTCCTTGACGCCTAATATGCCGTACCCCATCACGTTGGTACCCGGGTCAATGCCTATAATGACACGGTCCCAGGCTGACATGGGGTGTGGTACGGAAGCAGGTGTCATAGGCTCAGTACCTCCATCTTTGTGGTGAAAAAGAGCACGTCCTCACCAAAAATCCGGCTTATTTCCTCCATCAGGCATGCTCCTGCTGTGTCAATCCATTTATCGGCGGCGTCAATGTCGGTGGTGAGCATCTGTAGCGCAAATGACACGCCATCAGACCCCGTTTCGGTTATTATGCGGGAAAATACCGGCGATGACCATATTCCTGAAGCTATGCATTCAGGAATATAGCGTCCGGTGATATGTGCCGTAAATTGTGGAATTACGGTTGGGGCGGTCAGGAATGTGGTGTTTACCAAATGTGCTGCCATAGGTGGTGGTGAGGAATATTACATCATTCCGGCTGCACCTATGCCGAGTACAACAAAGAACAGTACGTACAGAAGTATTCCTGCTATGCCACAGAAGAATCCTATCTTGGTCCACTTGCCTGCGTCGGCCGAAGCGTGGATGGCTCTCTGATAGTCGCCTACGTTGTACGCGGAGCTTACTCCTGCGGCTTTTACTATGCCTACTATACCGAAAGGCAGACAGCAGAAAAGTGTTACGAGGATTGACTCAACCAGCCATGTCTTGGGGCAGGGCTGCTGAAACGGCTGTTGATATTGCTGCTGCTGATAGGGCTGCTGATAAGGCGGCTGAGGGGTATTGCAGGGTGTGAAGCCACCATTGGGAAGATCTGATACGGGTTGAGCGCCACCGAGTACGTATGCCTGTAGTTCAGGGACATTGCCGGCCGGAGTCCAGTCTTTCATCGTTTCATTGTACACAAGGGTGTCAGGTGTTATGCCTTGTTGGGCAAGCTGTTGAGGAGTAAACGGACCCTGAGGTTGTCCGTCGCGAGCTACGTAATAGTTCATATCTTACGGGTTCTTTATGTGTGATTAATATTGATATATCGGTGGATATGAGTAGTCCATGAATATTTTTATGGCTATGACCACTGTCACTATAGTCAAGAATATGATAATAATGCCGCTTATGAGTGCTCCGAGCATATAGTTACGTGCCTGCCTTGAGTATTCTAACGCAGCGTCATTATGCCCAAGCTGATACATGGTAGATACGGACGAGGCTTTTATCATAGCCATAATACCCAATACCAAAGTAATGCATAGCGGAAATAACAGCATGGCCGGTGCTCCAAGAAAAATGGTGACCAGAATGGATTCTATAAGCCATGTATGTGGTTCGGGTGTTTTAGCCGGGATGCGGCGAACCGGTGCAGCGGGAGGTACCGGAGTAAATACTATATGCTCTGACAGCTCCGGCAGTGATGACGCTTGAACCCATTCAGGTATATTCTCATGCCATACTAATGTCTCGGGGCTTATGGCCGGGATGGAGTCACAGCTATAGGGCCCGAGAACCGCTCCTTGACTTATTATATAGTATTTAGTGGTATTCATGACAGCATTAGCTCCTCCGCCGTTTTTTCTCATTACCTCTTGCGGTTATAAAACGGAGTATGAATTTCAAATGTCGCAACACGGTAGGTATAGTGCCGAAATAATAGCACATGATTCTGAACCGTTCACGAAGCGAGGCATATCGGTTGGCGGTGGTCAAGCCTTCATCCAGATAGTCCACTATTACATCAGGTATGTAAACATTGTGGCGCGAATGCTGAAGTACTTGTATGCACCATTCGTAATCAGCCGAAAATTTGTACCTGAGGTCATAGCGCGGGGCTATCCTTACCAAAGCGATAAAAGCTTGATGGCACACGAGCATGCCATCGGTAAAGCTATGATATGTAAGATTCTCGGGCGCTGTAAGATGTCGCGGACCTATGTATCTGCGCTCAGCATCTACCAACACGGTCTGACCGTACACCACTCCCGGACGGTCATGGTTCTTTATGGCATCAAGTATGGTGCGTAAGGTAGTGGGGGAGTGGAACGCATCGCCGGCGTTAAGAAACATATAGTATTCACCCTGCGCCCTGTCCATGGCCTTGTTCATGGCATCATATATGCCGCTGTCAGGCTCTGAGAACACCGTCATGGCTTCAATCGGTGCCTTTTGGGCTATCTCAGGAGTACCGTCAGATGAGGCTCCGTCCATTACTATGTATTCGTAGTCAATACCCGGTGTGCATCCTTCCTGCCGGGCTACACTTTTAAGCGTGGCAGGTAGTGTGGCAGAGGCATTGAATGTTACGGTGATTACCGATATTATGGGGCGTGAGTGGCTCATATGATGATGATATTCAACAAAGATATATCTTTTGGCAGATATATGCAAGAAAAAAAGCTCCCTGTTTGTCGAGGGCACTGAAAAAGATATATAAATTCATAATTTCCCTCTGAAGAGACTAAA